>CANQMA010000014.1 GCA_947624875.1 uncultured Lachnospiraceae bacterium | reverse complement strand
ATTTAAGTCACGATAAACCGCACCGTAAATCGGCGCGTATTGTCGGGGATACCATGGGTAAATATCATCCTCACGGGGATAGTTCCATTTATGATACGCTCGTCGTTCTGGCGCAGGAGTTTAAAAAGGGAATGGCGCTGATTGACGGACATGGAAATTTTGGTTCCATCGAAGGGGATGGCGCAGCCGCAATGCGTTATACGGAAGCGCGTCTCAAAAAGTTTACGGAAGAAGTTTATCTGGCAGACCTGGACAAGGATGTGGTGGACTTTATTCCAAACTTTGATGAAACGGAAAAAGAGCCGGAAGTTTTGCCGGTCCGTGTGCCGAATCTGCTCATTAACGGAGCTGAGGGAATCGCCGTCGGCATGGCAACAAATATTCCACCGCACAATCTGGGAGAGGTTATAGACGCCGTAACCGCCTATATGGAAAATAATCAAATTACGACGGAAGAACTGATGAAGCGGATGCCGGGACCGGATTTCCCTACCGGAGGCATTGTAGCAAATCAATCGGAATTATTGGACATTTATGAGTCCGGTACAGGAAAAATCAAACTCCGTGGAAAACTTGTTTTTGAAAAGGGAAAAAGCAGGGAAAAAGACCGGCTGGTGATCACCGAAATCCCATATACGATGATTGGCGCAGGAATTGGAAAATTTATCTCTGATGTCATCGATTTGGCAGAATCAAAAAAGACGACCGATATTGTAGATATTTCCAATGCCTCGGATAAAGACGGAATGCGGATTGTCCTGGAACTCAAAAAGGGCGCCGATATCGAAAAATTGACCAATATGCTTTACAAAAAGACCAAATTGGAGGACACGTTTGGAGTTAATATGCTGGCAATCGCAGATGGCCGACCGGAGACAATGGGGTTAAAGGGCATTATCAAATATTATGTCGATTATCAGTATGAACTGGCGCAGAGGAAATACACGACGCTGCTTGATAAGGCATTAGAACAGAAAGAGATTAAGGAAGGCCTGATCAAAGCAACCAATATTATTGACCTGATTATTGAGGTAATCCGCGGTTCCCAGACACAGAAACAGGCAAAAGCATGTCTGACAAAAGGTGACACAGAGGGAATCAAATTCAGAAATCCGGAATCGGAAATCCTTGCCGGAAATCTGTGCTTTACGGAGCGTCAGGCGCAGGCGATTTTAGAATTACGCCTGGCAAAACTGATTGGTCTGGAAATTCTTGCCCTGCAGACAGAATATGAGAAATTGACGGAACAGATTGCAGAGTATGAGGACATCTTAAACAGTAGAAGAGCCATGACTCTTGCCATCAAAAAGGATCTGCAAAAAATCAAGAAAGAATACGCAATGCCGAGAAAGACGCTGATTGAAGATGGGAAAGAGGCAGTCTTTGATGAGAATGCATTTACCGAGCAGGAGTATGTTTTTGTGCAGGACAAATTTGGTTATGCAAAACTGCTGGAGCCGGCAGTCTTTGACCGAAACATCAATTCCGTCACTGCGGAAAATAAATATTATTTTAACTGCATGAATACAGATTCCATCTGCATTTTTACAAACAATGGAAATATGCATCAGATTAAGGCGCAGAAAATACCGGTGAAAAAAATGCGGGAAAAAGGTGTTCCAATTGACAATCTGGGAAATTACAGTTCTCAGGGAGAGAGCATTGTCGCTTTATTCTCTGGCGCAATGATTCAGGGAAGAAAACTTTTGTTTACAACAAAAAACGGAATGATAAAATTGGTGGATGGCAGTGAATTTGAGACAAATCGAAAGACGATGCTCTGCACCAAATTAGGAGAGGGAGACGAACTGGTCTCCGTAAAGATTACCAGAGTTTCCGATAAAGAAGTAGAACTGCCGGAGGTTGAATCTCCGGTGATTCTCTCGGGAGGCTCCGACGATTTGGAACCGCTGGATTTTGAACAAATGAGATTCGACGACATGGGCATTACAGAGGATTTGCTTGTGCCGGAAGCCGGATTACAGTATACACGGGAAATCTTAATTTTACAGACAGAAAAAGGAGTGTTTTTACGATTCCCGATCAAAGAGGTTCCTGAGCAGAAGAAAGGAACACTGGGGGTTCGGGGAATCAAGTTAAATCCGGATGACGTTGTTTCCAATGTTTACCTTCTAGACACGGGGGATAATGAGGTGGTAGAATGTAATGGCAGGCAGGTAGAACTGCGGAAATTAAAAATTGGAAAACGTGGGACAAAGGGAGTAAAAGTACGAAAGTAAGGATGCTTCCAAATAAAAGAAGGAGAAAAACTATTTATGCAGACTGAATTTTCGGTTTACATAAAATAAATGGACAAAAAATGAAAAAAATACAAAAGAATCCAAAAATCAAACAGATTATGAGTATTTTTCTGGTCTTCTGCATGGTGCTGACGCTTGGTTCAGGCATTGTTCATAAGGCGGAAACAAAAGCGGCTGACGCTGCGTTTGAAAATAGTATTGCAGCTTTTCCGGACAGTTATAAACCATATCTTCGGACATTACATACCAAGTATCCGAGCTGGAAATTTGTGGCATATAATACCGGCTTAAATTTTGCCACGGTTGTCAATAAGGAGTTTGCTGACGATAAAAGTCTGATTGAAAATAGTTTTTCAAAATTGTTGAAATCGAATGGTTCCGTGAAAAATTACAATGCGTCGACCGGAACATACATACCAAAGGACGGCGGAACATGGGTTGCCGCTTCCAAAAACTGTATTGCTTATTTTGTGGATCCGAGAAATTTCCTCAATGAAACGCATATTTATATGTTTGAACAGTTGTCCTTTGACGCTGCCACGCAGACACAGGCCGGAGTGGAAGCGATACTTGAGGGCTCCTTTATGTACAATAAAGCCATTAGTTATATTAACACTGCGGGAAAATATATCAGTACAGACATTTTATATTCCGCGCAGATTATGGAAGCAGCAAAAACGTATAATGTCAGCGCTTATTATCTTGCCTCAAAGATAATTCAGGAGATTGGAACCGGAGCCAATGCAAAATATGCCGGCATGGGTTCCAGTGGAAGCGTATCAGGCACTTATTCACAGGCATATACCGGAATATACAATTTTTATAATATTGGCGCTACTTCCGGAGGCAGTCCGATAGCAAACGGTTTATCATGGGCGTCGGGCGGCAGTACTTACGGAAGACCTTGGAATACGCCTGCAAAATCCATCAACGGCGGCGCCCAATATATTGGAGAAAAATACATTAACTGCGGACAGAACACGACTTATTATCAGAGATTTAATGTCAATAATGCGTCCACCTATGCTTTATATTCCCATCAGTACATGACAAACATCTATGGTGCGGCAAATGAAGCCTCATTTACCAAAAATGCCTATGAAGAATTGGGAATTGCCGGGCTGGCAAAAACTTTTGTCATTCCGGTTTACACGAATATGCCGGCAGAAGGAAACCGCATTTCGTACGGAAATACTTCTACACAGGGAACCGTGGCATCTTCTGTCAATGTCAGAAATCAGGCAAACACTACGGGACAAATTGTCACAACATTAAAGCAGGGCGATATTGTAACCGTTCATGCCGGCGTCATGACAAATTTACAGTTTGATTCAAAGTGGTTGTCCAATCCATATTGGTATAAAATCAGTATTGAAAAAGATGGAAAAAAGTATGAGGGGTATGTTTCTGCAACCTACATCAATATTAACCGGGAATATAGTATGGTAAAGGGAAGCACAATGACAGTGCCGATTTCCTTAGGAACCAATGATACTGTTTATTACCGTTCGGATAATCCTGCAGTGGCAAAAGTCAATACTTCCGGAACAATTACAGCCAAGGCGGGCGGACTCGTTACAATTTATGCATTTACACCGACCGGAAATTATGCGGCGACTGCGGTACAGGTTTTTGCAAACGGCTGTACATTAAGTCCGGAAAAAATAAGCCTTAATGTTGGAGAGTCAAAAAAACTGACGACAACTGTTTACCCGGCGAACGCAGTGGATAAATCCGTGAAGTATGAATCCAGCAATAAAGCGGTAGCGACAGTGACTTCGAAAGGAAAAGTTAAAGCGAAAGGACCGGGTACGGCAATCATCACAGCGACAGCAGCTGTGGGAGGCGCTCAGGGAAAATGTACTGTCAGGGTAATTCAGCCGGTGACAGGAGTCTCTCTGAACAAAAAGTCTTTGAATCTGACGGTGGGGCAGAAACAAAAACTTCAGGCAACGGTCAAGCCGGCAAAAGCCAGCGATAAAACGGTGACGTGGAGTTCTGCAAACCGTAAAGTGGCAAAAGTTTCCAAGAAAGGTAAAGTGACAGCAGTTTCCGCAGGAACCGTAAATATTACCGCAAAATCCAACAATGGAAAGACTGCGGTATGCAAAGTAAAGGTGAAACCGGCAAAAGTTTTGATGACGGGAAAATCAAGAGACTATCAGTCAGTGAAGTTAAGCTGGCCGGCTGCGGCAAATCTGACCGGTTATTATCTGTATCGAAAAAATTCTGCAGGAAAATATGTCAAGATAGCCACACTGCCCGGAACAGCCACAAGTTATGTACATCAATCCCTGACCACGGGAAGAAAACAATCTTACAAAATTGCCGCTTACAGAACAGTCGGGAAAACGATCTATAAGAGTGCAAAATCTTCGGTTGTAACGGTTACGCCGATTCCTAAAAAGACGAAGATTCTTTTGTTGGAAGAAAAAGGCGCAGGAGTGAAAATCCAATGGTCAAAAATAAAGAAGTCATCCGGGTATGAAATTTATCGCAAAGATAATCTGAACAAAAAATACAAAAAAGTAAAAACGGTGAAGGGAAACAGTAAGTTTACATGGACGAATCGAAAACTGCAGGCAGGAAAAACTTATTATTACAAGATTCTAGTTTACAGGAAAGTTTCCGGAAAGAAGATATACAGTAAGTATTCCAAAGTGAAAAAAATTGAGAAATAAAAAGAACACGTACGAAATTCCGTAGGAGAATGGCGGTAGTTTTTGGGAGAAAAAAATGATTCGATTGATTGTGTTCGATTTGGAAACCACACTGGTCTCTGAATCAAATCAGATAGCGCAGGAAACACTGGGATTATTATCCGAACTAAAGCAGAAGGACATTCAATTTGCTGTGGTTACCGGAAGAAATTATGATTCGGTGTACCCTCTGTTTGAAAAACTGAAAGATGATGTTATTTACATCTGCAATGACGGCGGTTCCATAATTTATCAGGATCAGGTGTTGAGCAAAACGCCAATTGACCGGTTGGTTTGTCTTGATATTGAGAAGGAAATCACACAACATCCGGGGTATGATCTTTCCTATGCGACAGAGCGGGGACTTTATATTACCGGTCATGAATATGATTTTATCAAAACGTTAAAGGCAATCGGGGCAGAGCCGGAATTTGTTAAAGACAGCAAAGAACTCCATGGAGATATTACAAAAATTACCATTTATGCAAAAAATGGATTTGATGAAAAGAGTTTTGAGTATTTTTATTCTAAATGGGAGAAAAGTGCCAATGTGGCAATTTCCAATCCAAATCAGATAGACATTACAGCCAGTTATGTGCATAAAGCATCGGCGCTTGCTTTAATTCAGCAGATTTTTGACATAACGGCAGAGGACACGGTGATTTTTGGTGGAGGTTATAGCGACATTGAGATGTTTCAGTATTCCTATTTTAGTTATGCAATGCAGTATGCGGATGCGGAAGTAAAACGTTCGGCTCAATATATTGCGGAAAATGTTGATACCATTTTAGAGGATATCCTGAGAATCAGATAAGGATTGGAGAAGTGTTAGGAGATGATTATGAAAAAGAATAAATTTCTGATATCTGTGATGATTTTGACTGCCACCATGACTGCCGTGACGGGTTGTGGGATTAAAACGGATACACCGATTGTTGGAAAAATTGCGGGACTAAACAGCGACGAGGTTTTTGAAGTCGGTGAACTGGTCTGCCCAAAAGAAGAGTATATGATTCTGTTTATGAATAATCAGAATTTATATAAAAAGAATTTTGGGGGAAAAATAGATTGGAATGCTGCGGCAGCAGAGAATAAAACATTGCAGGATGTTGTGAAAGAGCAGACAAAGGAAGAATTGTCAGTGATTTATAGTCTGGCTGACTGGGCGCAGAAAAATCATATAGAACTCTCTGCGCAGGAACAGTCTGCAATCAGTGAATCTGCAAAAGAATACTATAACGGAATGACTGATGAAGAGAGAAATTATACAAATTCTACAATGAAAGATGTACAAAACTTATATACGAAAATGCTTTTCGCCGACAAAGAAAAAACGGCAGTTTCAGAAGATGCCGGAAGTGATATCAGCGACGAGCAGGCAAGAGTCATAAAGATTCAATATATTCATATGCGTTCGGATAAACAGTCAGAAAAAAAGATTCGTTCTACTTTTAAAAAGGTTTCTTCTGTGGTAAACGGCGGATATCAGGATTTTGTCCGTGAGGCAAAGCAGTATTCTCTGGATGCGACCTTAGAACTGACCTTAAAAAAGAATGAAGCGGATCAGAAATTTGAGCAGGAAGCGTTTCAGTTGAATGATGGAGAAATCAGTTCTATGATTCAGGACGGGTCCGATTACTATTTGGTTTATTGTGTGAGCAGTTATCTGGAAGAGGAAACAAAGAATAACAAATCAGCAATGATTGAAGCGGCAAAGCAGCGGCTGTTAAATCAGAAATACAACGAATATCTCTCCTCTGTAAATTCGGACTTTAACACTGCGGCATGGAAAAAATCAGATGTTGCCACAGATTCAAATATTCGGACGACGAATTTAATCGATATTTATGAGAAAGCAAAACAATCAGGAATGTAGAAGCTTTTCAAACACAGCAATCAAAGTCGAAAGCGCTGCAAAACAGTATAGCACAAAAAAAGAAATCTCACACTGCTGTGAGATTTCTTTTTGCCTGAAATAAACTTCAATGTTCATTCAATCAGTTTATTCTATTTTTTTGTTTCTGCAGTCAAAGCTGTTTTTGAGGAAATAAACTCCCATATTTTATCATATGGTAAGAATAATAATATAATTGCCAAAATTGTAAGCAGCAGCCCAGGAACAAATCCGGCTGGCGTATATTTGAATACAACGGTATGCTGTCCCGGTGTCAATGCAACGCCGACTAATGAATCTCCGCAGATTGGAGTGGTTTCTGCCTTTTCTCCGTCTACATATACTTTCCAGCCTTTTTCATATGGAATGGATGTGTACATCAGACCGGCATTCTGCACTGTGATGGTTCCCTCCAGTTTTGTATCGTCTGCGGTGGAAACGTGATAAGTTTCACTGTTTAACTTCTCATAATCTGCTTTCCATGCTGAAGCATCGTATGCATAAGCATAGCAGGTGGCGGAAGTATCAGATAATGTCACGGTAGCGCCGGCAGGGACATTTCCGATATGACAGATATAATTGCTGCCTGTGTCGGAAAAATTCTTTACGTTATTTGCCTTGGTCGTTGTGGCAGATGCATTATTGCCGGCAGCCGGGGTTGTATCTACCGGAGTCTGTATTCCATTAATGGTTGCAGTTAAATCATCATTAGAAGTCATGGAATAAAAATAAATATCCATTGTTTTTGGCGTTTCCGTAATTCCACTGTTGCTGGAGTCGTCCATATCATATGCTGCGGTGATGACTCCATTCTGCACCTTTAATTTGTGGAAAACAGTCTGCGCATTGCTGACAGCGTTGTTGACAAAACTGTTTTGTACAGCAAAGCAATCGGAAACATAGACGTCCTCTGTCACGGTCTTTCCATTTTCGTCCACTTCAGCCTGCCCATTCTTCCCGGTAACAGTCTGCTGGGTAACAACTTCTGATTTCATCTTTGCCATGGTATTCGTCTTGATCATGAAACCGAGCGGCAGAGACTGATTAAATTTATATAAATGCAATGTCACATTGTTTTTATTTGCTGTCGTCAAAAAAGTTTCAGCATCACTGAATGTAGGAGCATTGCCGGTATATTCATATTTTAGCGCGTAAAGCGCCGCAGTGACCGGCGTAATTCCATAGTGTGAAAAAGAATTCGTTGAAACCTGCAGACCGATTGCATCATAGTACGTCTGTGTGGATGCCAGAGAAACGGAGCAGAAAGTCGAAATGCTCCGATAGCCGTATCTGGCGCCATCGTTTTTGGTGTTAAATGATGCAGTCTGCGCACGGTAGAACGGATCGTCTGCATCTTGCGCGGCAAAATCATTCAGCTGGGCGTAACTATCAACAGAATTGTAATAAGATGCCTTTTCCTGTGTGCTGATAATGGTCGTCATCGCGAGATTAAATGTCAGTTCCAAAAAGACAGTTAATATCATGATATAAGCGATAAAACCCTTTAAATGAGGTTTTGC
Organism: uncultured Lachnospiraceae bacterium; assembly: GCA_947624875.1. Lineage (GTDB taxonomy): Bacteria > Bacillota > Clostridia > Lachnospirales > Lachnospiraceae > Eubacterium_G. The sequence continues at coordinate 31,286 of CANQMA010000014.1, read as the reverse complement.
GCGATACCATAAAATGTAAACAAAATAAATTAATATGAACAGGATACTGACGTATACCATTTTGAGATATATGCCTTCAGAAGAAGCATTTTCATCATATAATTCATTCAAAAATGATGGAGCATCATAAATCGCCTTACATAACAGGATGAGCGTAATCGAACCGACCACAGAAGAGATGATATGGGAATTTTTGTACGATTTAATATGCCGGAGCGCCTCATAACTCATCACAAGAATCATAAAGATATAAAGGAATGAAAATCTTCCGGACAAACTGTTCGGATAATGAAATCCATGCCAGATATATGTTGGAAGGTTAAAGCACATACTCAGTAATAATATCACTGCGATTACTGTTTTTCCCAGTCGCTCTTTTAATGGAATTTTTTTACACAAGCAAAACAGTGGAATCAGGAAAAAAGCTGCAACAGTACAGTAAACATTTGGATCCGGATAATTTTTCAACTCAGCGATCGGTGTTGCAATCAGGGAACGGAGCAGTACATAAAAAACAGAAAAATATTCTGTCAGGTCTCTCCAGTCAGATTTTGCCGATACCGTATTCATCAGACCAAGGTATGCCGGAATTACCATTACGGCTGACAGAGCGCCTGCCAGTAAGGAATATAAGACGTAATCTTTGACAATCAGCAATTTTGCTTTCAAATCACTTCCCGGCTGATCATTTTTGGTCAGGAAAAGATAAATAAAATAGATGACGCTGAAAATGCAAATCATAAATCCGATATAATAATTGGAAAAGAGCGCAATACCCAAAGAAATGGCATACATTTTGCACTTTTTCTCATTCACTAATTTTTCAAGACCTAACACGATGATTGGGAAAAGCCATAGGCAGTCCAGCCACATGATGTTCCAGCTGAATGCAGCAAAATAAGAAGACAGACCATATGCGGAACCAATGGCAGCGGTCAGGACGGAATCTTTTTGAAAATGTTTAGATAAATAATAAGAAGTAGTAAAGCCGGCAAGTCCCATTTTCAGTACAATAGAAAAACTGACAAAATCAGAAACCGCTCCCGGCCATATCAATATCAGGAGATTCAACGGACTGGACAGGTAGTATGTCGCCACACTCCAGAAATTCATTCCTCCACCAAATTCCCATGAGTAAAACAGGCTTCCGCCGCTGCGGAGCTTGTCCTGCAGTACCTGAAGAAACGGCGTATACTGATGATAGCAGTCGCTTCGAAGATACATCTGTTCTCCAAATGGAATGATATCCTTAAAGAAATATACAACAAGCATGGAAACAACAGGAATGATAAATGCAAGATAATTAAATTTATTCTTCATGCACATGTCCTTAAAATTTTTCATCTGATTTAGTTCCTTTCTGTTTTGAATTGAATATATAAAGTTTACTTACAATATAATTGATGCATACCGTTAAAACCATTGCAAAAATTTTGGTCGTATACGGATTGCCATGCAGCAGATGGCATATGAGCAAAATAAGTTCCGTCATCAATAATGTAGCAATTCTTGCCTCCGAAAATCTCATAAACTCATAGAAAACCGCTGAAAACCCATGGGCAGCGCTGTTAAAAACAAAACGTTTATTTGTAATGTAGGCAACGACAATCGCGCACAGGGTAGACAGGATATTGGCAACCAGAATATTGATATGTAAATAGGTTAATATGGAATAAACGCCTACATCAATCACAGACGTAAAGATACCAAAAAAGACGTAGGTAATCATTTGATAACTGATCAGTCCGTAAATGAGGCTTTGCAGTTTATCCCCGTGAAAGTGTTCTAATAAAAAAGTTCTGAAGCATAGAATTCTATCTTTCATTTGTATCTCCTATAAAGATATAATCTATTATTTATAGTCTTTAATATTAGAGTCTTGAATAATATAAATTGGACGGTCTTTGGATTCCAGATAGATGTTTGAAATATATTCCCCCAGAATTCCTAAGGACAATTCGATCATACCGCCTAAAAACAAAACAGCAATCAGCAGTGAGGCATATCCGGATACGTCAATGCCAAAGACCAGTTTCCTTATCAGTGTAAACGTAATCAGTAAAAAAGACAGCAGAGAAATCACAAGACCCAAAGCCGTCAGCATGCCAAGCGGAACAACAGAAAAAGAAGTGATGCCTGTGATGGCATAGCGCACTAATTTTCGAAAACTCCATTTCGTAGAGCCCGCCGGGCGTTCAATATTTTCAAAAGGAATCCATGAAGTCTCGAAGCCGACCCATGAAAAAATGCCTTTGGAAAAACGTTGTACTTCGCCAAGCCTGACAATATTATCAACCATCTGCCTGGTCATTATTCTAAAATCCACCGCGTTCGGTTCCAAATGAACACTGGTAAAACGGTTATTAATACGGTAGAACAGGGAAGAAAATGCACTTTTGATCTTAGATTCTCCCGTGCGGCTTTTCCGCATACCGGCGCAGCAGTCGTAACCTTTCTCAATTTCCTGAATCATCGCAGGAACTAAAGCAGGCGGGTGCTGTAAATCAGCGTCCATTACTATCGTGTAATCGGCGTCAGTGTTGCACAAACCCGCATACATTGCCGCCTCTTTTCCAAAGTTTCTGGAAAAAGTAATATACTTTACATTATTATGTTCACTGCTTAATTTCTTTAAAAGGATATGGGTCTTATCGCGGCTTCCATCATTGACAAAAATATAAGAAAACTCATAGTTTTCAATGGTGCGGTATATTTTCTCGCTTTCAGCATAAAACATTTCCAGCATATCTTCTTCATTATAGCAGGGAACTACAACATTCACTGTTTTCATGGCAACCTCCATCTTATGGTGTCTTGATTTCACAATTAACTTTTATTTTACAATAAATTACTATAAGAGTAAAGAAAAAATAAGAGGATTCCGTGAAAATGGAATGGGCAAAAGAAAAAGGCATTGCGCAAACAAACGTTGATACAATGCCTTTATTTTACATTCTTTGTTATTCGTTGATAACCCGTATTAAATTACTTCTGATCCAATGCCTGCATCTTCATTGCGCGGACCTTTAACGGAAGGCCAAATAACGTAATAAAGCCTTCAGCATCATGGTGGTCGTAAAGATCTCCGGTTGTAAAGGAAGCAAGGGATTCACTGTAAAGTGAGTATGGGGAAGTCGTTCCTGCTTTGATGATATTTCCTTTGTACAATTGGAATTTCACTTCGCCGGTAACATATTCCTGTGTTTTTTCTACAAAAGCCTGTACTGCTTCGCGCAGTGGTGTAAACCATTTTCCCTCGTAAACGATCTGCGCCATTTTATTGCCCATATCTTTTTTGACTTCCATGGTTGCGCGGTCTAACACCAGCTCCTCTAATTGATCATGCGCCTCCATCAGAATCGTTCCGCCCGGAGTTTCATAAACTCCGCGGGATTTCATTCCGACCACGCGGTTTTCCACAATATCTACAATGCCGACGCCGTGCTTTCCGCCAAGTCGGTTCAATTCGCGGATAATATCAGAAACTTTCATTTTCTTTCCATTGACGGAAACCGGGATCCCTTTTTCAAAGGTCATGGTTACATATTCGCCCTCATCAGGAGCTTTCTGCGGTGAAACACCCAGCACTAACAGATGGTCATAGTCCGGCTCGTTTGCAGGATCTTCCAGTTCCAGTCCTTCGTGGCTGATATGCCACAGATTTCTGTCACGGCTGTAACTCTGGTCCGCAGAGAATGGAAGGTCGATGCCGTGCGCCTTACAGTATTCGATTTCCTCCTCACGCGAATTCATGGTCCAATGTTCGTCTCTCCATGCGGCAATAATCTTTAAATCCGGAGCGAGCGCCTTAATGCCCAGTTCAAAACGGATCTGGTCGTTTCCTTTACCGGTGGCGCCGTGGCAGATGGCGGTTGCGCCTTCTTTTCTGGCGATTTCTACCAATCTTTTAGCAATCCCCGGACGCGCCATTGAAGTACCAAGCAGATATTTGTTTTCATATACAGCGCCTGCCTGTACGCAAGGCATGATATATTCATCACAGAATTCATCTGTAATATCCTCAATATATAATTTTGCTGCGCCGGAATACTTTGCTCTCTCTTCGAGACCATCCAATTCCTCTCCCTGACCGCAGTCAATACAGCAGCAGATTACTTCATAATCATAATTTTCCTTTAACCATGGAATGATAGCAGTGGTATCAAGTCCACCTGAATAAGCTAAGATCACTTTTTCCTTTGCCATTTTGATTTCCTCCATTATGCATTTCTTTTTTATAACAGTTGTAATATACCTCATCATTCTGCAAAAAACAAGTGCAGACTGACGAGAACTTTCCGAATAAACAGATGACAAAAAAATGAAGTGAATATTTATACAAAAATATTGCATAAAAATTCATAATGATGTATAGTGATTGCATTGCGGCAGAAAAATATTGTTTTTTACCGGGGAAAATACTAAAATAGATGTTAACTGTGACAAATAGGAACGCAATTGAGCAACAAAACACGCCGGTGATTGGAACAGTCCAAAATGCCGGGTGGGAGGAATCTTATGATTAAAGCAGGAATTATTGGTTCGACCGGATATGCGGGAGCGGAACTGGTACGGCTCATCTGTCAGCATCCGGAGGCTGAAGTCCGATGGTTTGGTTCAAAAAGTTATGTCGGAGAACAGTATGCAGACGTTTTTCATAATCTGTTTGAGATTGTCGATGAAAAATGTCTCGAAGATAATATGGATGAGCTGGCAAAGGCGGTCGATGTCATTTTTACGGCAACGCCGCAGGGACTCTGCAGTTCTCTGGTCAATGAAAAGATATTAAATAAAGTAAAAATTATTGACTTGAGCGCAGATTTCCGAATGAAAGATGTGGCTGTCTATGAAAAATGGTATGGCATCAGGCATCAGAGTCCGCAGTTTCTGCCGGAAGCGGTCTATGGTCTTTGTGAAATCAATCGGGAACAGATTAAAAAAGCGCGGCTGATCGCAAATCCGGGTTGTTATACAACCTGCAGTATTTTATCTGTTTATCCGCTGGCAAAAGAGGGACTCATTGCGCCGAAATCGATTATCGTGGATGCAAAATCAGGGACTTCCGGCGCGGGAAGGAGCGCGAAAGTGCCAAACCTTTTCTGTGAGGTCAATGAAAATATTAAGGCGTATGGCGTTACGACGCACAGGCATACGCCGGAGATAGAGGAGCAGCTGGGATATGCTGCGAAAGAAGAGGTGCTGATTAACTTCACGCCGCATCTCGTGCCAATGCAGAGAGGGATTCTTGTGACGGCCTATGCGGATTTAACAAAAGAAGTTTCCTACGGGGAAGTGAAAGCGGTATATGATAAGTACTATAAGAAAGAACAGTTTATCCGTGTGCTTGACAAAGACGTCTGTCCGGAAACCAGATGGGTGGAAGGCAGTAATTATGTGGATGTGAATTTTAAAATTGATGAACGCACCAACCGTATCATTATGATGGGAGCGCTGGACAATCTGGTCAAAGGAGCTGCCGGTCAGGCGGTACAAAATATGAATCTGGTTTTCGGGATGCCGGAGAATTTGGGGCTGACCCAGATTCCGATGTTTCCATAGAGCAAATCATAGGAGGATGATATGAGAAAGGTTCAAGGCGGGGTAACCGCAGCAAAGGGATTTTCAGCAATGGGAGTCCATGCAGGAATTAAAAAAGATCAAAAAAATGACATGGCAATGATATACAGCAGAGTTCCGTGTATTGCAGCCGGAACTTTTACGACCAATCAGGTCAAGGCCGCCCCGGTATTGTGGGATCAGAAAATGATTTACGAGACGCCTTATTCCCAGGCCGTTGTCTGTAACAGCGGCGTGGCAAACGCCTGTACCGGTGAGGAAGGTATGGATTACTGCAGTGAAATGGCTGAAATTGCAGCAGAAGAACTTGGAATCAAAAAAAATATGGTTTTGGTCGCATCAACCGGAGTCATCGGGCAGCAGCTTCCGATTGATAAAATTCGTCATGGAATCAAAATGCTTGCGCCAAAACTCCGCAGTGATCAGGAGGGCGGACATCTGGCGGCACAGGCGATTATGACGACGGACACCGTGCCAAAAGAAATCGCATATTCATTTCAAATCGGAGAGCATACAGTAAAGATTGGCGGGATGTGCAAGGGTTCCGGGATGATCCATCCGAATATGTGCACGATGCTCGGATTTATCACGACAGACATTAATATCAGCAAACATTTACTATATGAAGCGTTGAGCAGCGATGTGCAGGATACCTACAATATGGTTTCCGTTGATGGAGATACTTCCACAAACGATACGGTGCTGCTCCTCGCCAACGGGCTGGCAGGAAATCCGAAAATTACAGAAAAAAACGAAGATTATGAACGGTTCGTGGAAGCGCTTCATGCGGTCAATGAATTTTTATGTAAAAAGATTGCCGGAGACGGCGAGGGCGCGACAGCGCTGTTCGAAGTGCAGGTGATTGGCGGCGAGAGTAAGGAACAGGCAAAAACGCTTGCAAAATCCATTGTGTCTTCCAATCTGGTCAAGGCAATGATTTACGGTCATGATGCAAACTGCGGCAGGATTTTATGCGCGATGGGCTATTCTTGTGCGCGTTTTAATCCATCCATTGTGGATATTTATTTTGAAAGCCGTGCAGGAAAACTCAAGATTGTAGAAAACGGGATACCGACCCATTATAGTGAAGAAAAAGCTACCAAAATATTATCTGAACAGGAAGTGACAGCGATTGCGGATGTGAAAATGGGAACCTGTCAGGCAACCGCATGGGGCTGTGACTTAACACACGACTATGTGAGTATCAATGCAGATTATCGGAGCTAATGGTCAGAAACGACAGAAAGGATGAGGAAATAAACATGTTAATGAAGGGACAGCAGAACCTGGAAATGGATAAATGGATTGAAAAGGGAGATGTGCTGATTGAAGCGCTTCCCTATATCCAGCGGTTTAACCGGAAAATTATTGTGGTAAAATACGGCGGAAGCGCAATGCTCGACGAAGATTTTATGCGAAGCGTCATTCAGGATATCACACTCTTAAAACTGGTTGGATTTAAGCCGATTATTGTCCACGGTGGCGGGAAGGCAATCAGCAGACACATTGACCGCCTCGGAATGGAAACACAGTTTGTGAATGGACTGCGCGTGACGGACGATGAGACGTTAGATGCGGCGGAGATGGTTTTAAACAGTGTCAATAAGCGGCTTGTCCAGATTGTAGAACAGCTCGGCGTGCGTGCAATCGGCATCAGCGGCAAGGACGGAAAATTATTGACTGTGAAAAAGAAACTGTCCGGCAATGCCGATATTGGTTATGTGGGCGAGGTGACGGACGTCAATGCGGATATTCTGCTGGATCTTCTGGAAAAAGATTTTCTTCCAATTGTCTGTCCGATTGGACTCGATGATCAGTTTCATGGGTATAATATCAATGCAGATGATGCGGCAAGCGCCATTGCGGAGGCAGTAAAGGCTGAAAAACTGGCGTTTTTGACCGACACAGAGGGCGTGTACGCCAAGCCGGACGACCCCGGTACGGTCATTTCCGAGATGACTCTCTCTGAAGCGCAGGAATTGATTGACAATGGAACGATTGCAGGAGGAATGCTTCCGAAAATTAAAAACTGTATGAACGCCATTAAAAAAGGGGTTTCCAGAGTCCATATTTTAGATGGAAGAATTCCACACAGTATTCTGTTGGAGATTTTCACCAATAAAGGAATCGGAACAGCGATTTTAGATGATACGCAGGAAAAGTTTTACCGGGAGTAATATTTCAAATAAACGTCATGACAGGAGGATAAACTTCATGAAAGAGAAAGAATATATGGAAGCGGCAGAAGAGTACCTGATTCATACTTATAACCGTTTTCCGGTTGTGATTGAACGGGGAGAGGGCGTTTACGTTTATGATACGGAAGGAAAAAAATATCTGGATTTTGCGGCAGGAATTGCAGTCTGCTCTCTGGGACATCACCATAAAGAATATACGGAAGCCTTAAAAGAACAGATGGACAGGATTCTGCATACGTCCAATTTATATTATAATGTGCCTGCTGTGAAGGCGGCAGAAAAACTTGTTCAAGCGACAGGTTTAAAAAAATGTTTCTTTACCAACAGCGGCGCGGAAGCGGTGGAAGGCGCATTCAAGACAGCGAAACGCTATGCTTATGACAAAAGCGGTCCGGGAGAGTATGAAGTGATCGCAATGGAGCATTCTTTTCATGGAAGAACCATGGGAGCGCTGGCGCTGACCGGAAACGAACATTATCAAAAGCCGTTTGGACCGATGATTGCAGGAATCCGGTATGCAGAGTTCAACAATTTGGAAAGCGTTAAGGCGCTGGTGAACGAAAAAACCTGCGCAGTGATTTTTGAAGCAGTTCAGGGAGAGGGCGGTATTTACCCGGCGACCAGAGAATTTGTACAGGGAATCCGCAAATTATGTGATGAGCATGATATTTTAATGATCTGCGATGAAATCCAGTGCGGTATGGGAAGAACGGGAACTATGTTTGCATATCAGCAGTACGGCGTTCTTCCGGATTTAGTTACTTGTGCAAAGGCTTTGGGCTGCGGAGTGCCAGTCGGCGCATTTGTGGCGGGAGATAAGTGCTGCGATTCCCTAGTGCCGGGAGATCACGGAACGACATATGGCGGAAATCCGCTTGCAGCCGCCGCGGTCAATAAAGTATTTGAAATTTTTGAGAAAGAAAATATGATAGAACATGTCCGTCTTGTTGGAACTTATTTTGAGGAACAGCTGGAACGGATTGCAGAGGAATTTGACAGTGTCACTGCCCGCAGGGGAAAGGGACTGATGCAGGGACTTGCGCTGTCTGTTCCGGTTGGTGAAGTCATTGACAGAGCCCGGAAAAACGGACTTCTAGTCATCTCTGCGGGAAATAATGTGCTGCGGATGGTTCCGCCTCTGATTATCACAAAAGAGCATATCGACGAGATGATTCGTATTTTGAGAATGTCTCTGTAAAATCGAAAGAAACAGAAAATAGACTTGTCGAATTGTTTAATCTATGTTATATGTCTATTTGGGTATTGTAAAATTGAGTTCTGGTGAAGAGTAATTTTACGAATTTAGGAGAAAAAATATGAATTCTGAGTTTTACGTACAGATAACGGAACTGCTTAGCGGATTGGCTTTATTTTTGTTTGGCATGAAGTTTATGAGCGAAAATCTGCAGCAGGCGGCAGGAGAAAAGCTGAGAACATTTCTTGACCGATGCACAAAAAATAAATATATTGCAGTGCTATTCGGCGCGTTGTTTACAGCCTTTATTCAATCCTCCGGGGCTACGACCGTGATGGAAGTTGGTTTTGTCAATGCCGGGATTCTCACCTTGGAGAAATCTATCGGGATTACGTTCGGAGCGAATATCGGTACCACCATTACTTCCCAGCTTGTATCTTTAAAATTGACGGCTGTCGCTCCGTTTATTATTTTTATCGGCGCCGTCATCATCATGTTTGGGAAAAAACCATTGCTTCGAAAATGTGCGGCAGTGATTTTCGGATTTGGCGCACTGTTTCAGGGCATCAATTTAATGACCGGTTCCCTTCAGGGACTGGCAGGGTATCATACGATACAGGAAGCCTTTAAGATGATGGACAATCCGTTGATTGCCGTGCTGACGGGATTGATTTTAACCATTATTGTACAGAGCTCTTCGGTGACCGTCAGTGTGCTGGTACTCTTGGCGGGAATCACGTTAGATTCCGGCGGACCGCTGGTTTCCCATCTGAGTTGTCTGTATTTTATTCTCGGAGCGAATATCGGTTCCTGCGCCCCTGCGGTCATGGCTTCCATTGGAACGAGCAGAAACGCCAAAAGGACAGCCTTTATTCATGTCATGTTTAATACGATTGGTCTGATTGTGATTTCTATTCTGCTGGCAACGCCGGCGCAGAAATATCTGCTTGACTTTATTACTTCCGTGAGCGCAACAAATAAGCGTTTTGTAGCCAACGCAGATACGATTTTCAAGACGTTCCAGTGTATTATCCTTCTTCCTTGTTCCGGATTGCTGATGCAGCTTTCTAAAAAGGTGATTCATGCCAGAGGTCAGGATGACACTGACGATGATGTTATGACATTGAAATATATTGGAAAAACCGGCGCGCAGACTCCGAGCGTAGTTATTGTTGAGGTTGTCAATGAAATTGCGAGAATGGCGGACATGGTTAAAGAAAATCTGGACGCTTCGATGATGGCGCTGCTTCGAAAGGACAAAAGCGGCTCAGAAAAGATTTTTGCACGCGAAAAGTATATTGATTATTTAAGTCATAGAATTACCGAGTATATGGTGAAAGCAAATCAGTACGACATCCCGATTCAGGATAGAAAACGGATCGGCGGGCTGTTTCACGTAGTCATTGACATTGAGCGTATTGGCGATCATGCGATTAATATTATGGAAGATGCATTGAAAGAGGAAAATGCACATATCAAATTTTCTGAAGAAGGAAAACAGGAAATTATTGATATGTATGCCAAGGTCTCAGAAATTTTCACCAAAGCAATCCACATTTTTGTGACAATGGACAAGTCCGAATTTAATGCCATCAATCAATTAGAGGAAACCATTGACCAGATGCAGATTGATTTTCAGGAATCCCATGTGGAGAGAATGGCAAGGGAAGAATGTTCGATTGAGGCAGGTCTGATTTTCACAGATCTGGTGATCGGATTAGAGAGGATTGCTGACCATTCTACCAATATTGCATATTCCATTTTACCGGAAAAGTAATTTTGGAAGGTATAAAGCGGGAATATTTGTAAAAAATAAACCGATAGATAGATTGTTTTCTATCGGTTTATTTTTTTATGTGAGGTTTGATTATGTGGGGGATTATTATTGCATTAATTTCGGGTGCGCTGATGAGCATTCAGGGAGTGTTTAATACGGAAGTGACCAAAAGCAGCAGCCTGTGGGTGGCAAATTCATGGGTTCAGCTGACGGCGTTGATTGTCTGTGTCGGCGCATGGTTTTTTACAGGAAGACAAAATATTACGGGAATATTTCAGATAGATCATAAATATATGCTGCTGGGAGGAGTCATCGGGGCGTTTATTACGCTGACGGTGATCAAGAGTATGGACGCCCTGGGACCGGCGCAGGCGGTGCTTCTGATTGTCGTCTCCCAGATAGCGGTTGCTTATTTAATCGAAGTCTTCGGGATGTTTGGCGTGGAGAAGGCAGCTTTCGCATGGAGTAAAGTTTTAGGTCTTGCGCTTGCAATTAGTGGAATTTTCATTTTTCAGCGATAAAAATGTTATATTTTTGTAAAATTTTATTCTTGCATACAGAAAGTTTATTTTGTAAAATGAAAATATACATTCATAGGGAACCGTTTTGGGAGATGAATGTATGAAAAAATTATATTTTGCTGTTTTATTTTTACTAATTTCTATTTTGGCAGGCTGCAAAGACCAAACCGCAGAGGTTTCGCTATCCACAGAAATGAAAAATGAAATAACAACCGGTCAGGAATGTATTTCAGAGCGTTTGATTTATGTCTATATCAATGGAGCAGTGAAACATCCCGGAGTTTATCCGGTAAAGGAAGGAAGCCGTATCTTTACTGTGATTGAACAGGCGGGCGGGTTTACCGAAAAAGCCAAGGAAGAATGCCTGAATCAGGCGGAACCGGTCAGCGATGGACAAGAGGTTCACGTATTGACGAAAAAGGAATATCAAAGAAGCAGAAAGCAGGATTACGAGGAAGCAAAAGAAACTGTTTCCGCTTCCCGGACCGTAAATAAAATCAATATCAACACGGCGCCGGCGCAGGATTTAATGACGCTTCCGGGAATCGGGCAGACAAAAGCGGCAGCGATTATAGAATACAGAGATAAAAATGGCAGTTTCACCGAAATGGAACAAATAAAAAATGTCAGCGGTATTGGAGATGCTACATTTTTAAAGTTAAAAGATATGATAACGGTCAATTAGAAAGGGCAAATTTATGAAGGCTTTAGTTGTTGATGATGAAAAACTGATTGTCAAAGGATTGAAATTCAGTCTGGAGCAGGAAGGATATGAAGTGGACTGCGCTTATGATGGACAGGAGGCCGTAGACAAAGCAAAGGAAGGTTCATACGATATTGTTCTGCTGGATTTGATGCTTCCCGTTTTTAACGGCTATGAGGTCTGCCAGCAGATTCGGGAATTTTCGGATATGCCAATCATTATGCTGACGGCAAAAGGAAATGATATGGATAAAATTCTGGGGCTGGAGTATGGCGCCGATGATTATATTACGAAACCGTTTAATATTTTAGAGGTCAAGGCCCGCATTAAAGCCATTACCCGCCGAAACCGGAAAAAGTCCGCGGCTGCTCCTGCGCCTAGGGTTATCACTTCCGGAAAACTGAAACTGGACGTGGAAGCAAAGCGGTTGTACATCAATGACCGGGAAATCCGGCTGACAGTTAAGGAATTTGACATCTTAAAGCTTTTAGCAGAAAATCCGGGAAAAATATACAGCAGAGAACAGTTGTTGACGTTGATTTGGGGCTCTAAGAATCCGGGAGATGACAGAACAGTCGATGTCAATGTAAGAAGATTAAGGGAAAAGATTGAAGAAAATCCGGCAAAGCCCGAGTATGTACATACAAAGTGGGGCATGGGTTACTACTTTCAGGGATAGATGAATGAAACATAATTCAAAAGCAAACAGAGTACTAAGGAGCTTGAAATTCAGAGTGTTTATCATTGTTGCATTGGTCATCATGATACCCACTCTGGTTTCAAGCGTATTTATATATCGAATTGCAGTAGATTACTACTATCAAACGCGTATCAAACAGTTTAAGGCTGACAATACCGTAATAGAAAATACGGCAGAAACCGGACACTATTTTGATGAAAACAGCGGGGTTGAGGTGGATACGCAAAAGACGGACAATACCATTCTGCAAAACAACTCGAAAATTGAGCATTTATCAAAGGCTTATGGGTGCAGAATTCAAATCATTAACGCGAAAAGCATTATTTTGTATGACAGCGGCAGTGATGCTGGAAAGACCAGTCTTTCCCCAATTGTCCAGGAAAGTCTTTCGGGAAATCCGGTAGACAGAAAGTCCAAGGATTCTCTGGAATATGCAAATCCGATGCTGGTCAGCGCAGACAACTCTTCTGAAAAGAAAGTTTTGGGCGTGATTTACACGAGTTACCCGCTGAAAGAAGTGCAGGAATATCAGGATGCCGTTGGCAGATATGTCAGTATGGCAGTGATTTTGATTTCGATTCTGGCAGTTTTTATTGCATGGTTTCTCAGCGTTTTATTTACGAAACCAATTCAGAGAATCGAAAAAACGATTACAGAACTGTCCCTCGGCAGCGGCCCGGAGGAGATAGAAACGAAAAAAGATTATGTGGAACTGATGGACATCAGCCGGGACTTTAAAGATTTGGTAGAGCGGTGGACCACTCAGGTAAAATCCCAGCAGGAATTTGTTTCGAATGTCTCCCACGAGTTAAAAACCCCGATTACATCGATGAAAGTACTCGCAGATTCTTTACTTGGGCAGCAGGGAATGCCGGAAGAATTATATCAGGACTTTCTGCAGGATATTTCTAAGGAAATTGACCGTGAAAATGATATTATTACGGATCTGTTAGAACTTGTCCGTATGGAAAAATCCCAGACAGAAATCAACATCACAACCGTGAACATTAATGATATTGTGGAAACGGTATTAAAGCGGTTAAAGCCGATTGCAAAAAATAAAAATATTGAATTGGTATTTGAGAGTTTCCGCTCGGTTCTTGCCGATGTGGATGAAATCAAATTTGCCAGCGTTGTCAATAATTTAGTGGAAAATGCAATTAAATATAATAATGCAGACGGTACAGTCACCGTGTCCCTGAACTCGGATCATCAATATTTTTATTTGAAAGTCGCAGACACCGGAATCGGAATACAGGAAGAAGACCAGGCAAGAATCTTTGACCGGTTTTTCCGCGTAGACAAAGCGCGCGCGCGTGAGACCGGCGGTTCAGGTCTTGGGCTTGCCATTACGAAAGAAATTATCTTAAAGCATCATGGATCGATTAAAGTACACAGCAAAGAAGGGGAAGGAACCACTTTTATTGCGAGGGTTCCGTTAAAATATATTCAGCAGGATAACCTATGAGAAAAAGAATCATATGCATTATCAACTTTATACTAATCTGTTCCATGGCGGGTGTTCTGTATGGTTGTAAAGAGGAAACGCCAAAGGAGCCGGATCTTTGTTTTTATTGCGTCAACGCAGATTTTCATGGGATTTCAACAGTTCCGACAGAATTAAAAGCGGACGGGCCGAATGCGCAGATTGAGCAATTTTTAAATCAGCTCCAGCAGAATGATCCAAAAGAAGGCTGCGTAAGCGCGATCCCTGATTCTGTAAAAATTAACAGTTATTCGATTACTGAAAAAATATTAACGATTGACTTTTCTGATGCGTATTATCAGATTTCATCACAGCAGGAGCGGCTGCTCAGAGGAGCCGTTGTGCTGACGATGGATCAATTGGAATTCATTGATTCCATTGCATTTACGGTGGAGGCGCAGCCGTTGATCATCGATGGTAAAATTGTGGAAGCAATGAATCATAATAATTTTGCCTCTGATATGAACGGTGCAGACAGTGGATTTTCAAAAACGGATTTGGTACTCTATTATGCAAACAGCGACGGAACGACCTTGAAAGAGTGTAAGAAAAAAGATGTTTTATTGGACGGAATGTCCATGGAAGAATTGATTGTTCATGAATTGATCAAAGGACCGGAGCAGTCCGATACGCTTGCCACCCTGTCTGATGAAGTCAAAGTAAACAGCGTTCAGACAGTCGATAATATCTGTTATGTTGATTTTGGAGAAAATTTTCTTACAGAACAGAGCATTGTTCCAAATCGTCTGGTCATCTATTCAATTGTCAATTCGATTTTGGAACTGCCGGATATCAATCAGGTACAGATTACGGTAGATGGAGAAAATAATCTCTCATATCATGGAGATATTTCTCTGGCTAAGCCGTTTATTCGAAATCTGGACCTTGTAAAGTAAAAAGGAGGAATTGTGATTAAACGACCATTGCTTATTGCATTGATGGTCATAATACTTGGGGAGAGCATTACATTCATATCTGACAGCGTTTTCATTTTTTTGATTATTGCGTCAATTCTTTATACGATAAAAATCATCACGAAAAAGCAGGCAGCTTTCTTTGTGATGATTTTTTTCTGCCTTTTGATTGGTTTTTTGGGAATGAGTCACAGTATCAGACAGCGCAGCGATGTATCCGATGCAGTCCGGCTGCATATGGCAGAGGGAATGGTAAATAAACTATCGGAAACTGATTACGGATATACCATCTTTTTAAATGATGTCCGTATTGGGAAACATCATTTTGACCACTGGAATGCTTTTGTAAAGCATAAACCGGATGTAAAAATGGGACAGAAAATCAAAGTTTGCGGGAACATTTCTGAATATTCTTCTGCCGGAAACTTTGGGAATTTTGACGCAAAAAACTATTATGAGACTCTGGGAATTTTTGGAACAATTGACGCAGAAACTATTCAAATCGTCGATTCTGATGATGATGAAATCAGGCAGTTTCTGTTTGAGTCCAAGAAACAAATGGAAGAAAATCTGAAAAAAATATGCGCAAAGGCAACGGGAATCCGTTCTCTCAATGTGGGAAAAGAAGGAATCTTTTCAGCGATGCTTTTGGGAGAAAAGGCAGAACTGGATGAAAGTGTCAGAGCACTCTATTCAACGTCGGGCATTGCGCATATTCTTGCAATCAGCGGACTGCATATCAGTATGATTGGATTGCTGCTATACCGCATACTGCGAAAGCGATTTGGATTTGCCGTTTCTTCTTCCATTTCATTTCTGGCAGTCACGGCATTTTGCATCATGTCCGGGTTGAGCGTGGCGACGCTTCGCGGAATGCTGATGTTTGGACTAAAACTGCTCGGGGAAGTGTTGGGAAGAACATACGACTATCTGACCGCCATTTCTTTTGCAGGGATTCTGCTGCTATTGGAAAACCCGCTGATTTTACGAAATTCCGGCTTCCAAATGTCTTTTATGGCAGTGATAGCGATTTGTCTGGTTTTCCCAAAAATCAAACAGATTTATCATTTGGGCGGAAACACCGTCGGCAAAAAGATAATTAGTGGAATTTTATTCAGCTTTATGATTACCATATGGATGAATCCCCTGATTGCAGCGAATTATTTTGAACTACCGTCTTATTCATTTTTACTCAATCTGATTGTAGTGCCTCTGATGAGCCTTGTAATCCTTTCCGGAATTGCGTCTATTGCCGTCTCCTTTTTCAGCATTGACGTCGCCGGATGGTTTCTTCTGCCGGGAAGCAGTGTTTTAGAATTTACCAATCATCTTTGCAGCATCATAAAAAAAGTTCCGTTTTCCAACGTGATTGTGGGGAAGCCTCCGGGAATCACGCTGGTAATTTATTATGGAATCCTGGCTGCATCGATATTGATCTTGTCTGCAGTCCGATTCCAATATGACAAAAAACAGAAAGGAGAACAGGAAACAATCCCTGAGGATGGGAAAGAGGTGCAGGGCAAATCGGTTCTGCAAAAAAAGGAAAAAAGAATCTGTCTGAAGTTCGGTTTGGCCGGTCTGGTTATTTTTTTGATTTTGACGGCTGCGCTCTATGTTCCCATGCCGAAAGGGTTTCAAACGGCATTTTTAGATGTTGGACAGGGAGATGGGATTTTTATCAGAAGTGACAATGGCATCAGTTTTTTGATTGATGGGGGAAGCAGTTCAATTGACGAGGTAGGGAAGAATAGAATCATTACCTTTTTAAAGTCAGAAGCCGTTCGAAAAATTGACTACGCAATCGTGAGTCATACAGATACAGACCATATCAGTGGACTGATGGAAATGCTCGAACTTTCAGGACCAGGTGAGATTGTAGTCAGACATTTGGTTCTTCCTGACATTTCAAATAAAGCGGTCCAAAATCAGAGCGGCGGTTATGAACAGCTGATTGCAATGGCAGAAGAAAAAGATATTCCGGTGCTGTTCTTTTCCACAGGCAATACGATAACTGCGGGAAACATCGTTCTGCAATGTATTCATCCGGATCAAAACACATGGGCAGAAGATATCAATGATTATTCGGTTGTGCTGAGCGTGACCTATCAAAATTTTTCCATGCTGCTCACCGGGGATATCTCATCGGCGGAGGAACCCCGGGTTTTTAACCAAATAAAATCCTCTTACACGATTTTAAAGGTGGCGCATCACGGTTCGAAATATTCGACCTGTCCTGAATTTCTAAACAGAATGAAACCGGCATACAGTATTATCTCCGTCGGAAAAAATAACCGATACGGACATCCCGGAAAAGAGGTACTTGAGAGGTTAAAAAGCAGTGGAAGTAAGATTTTAAGAACTGATCAGGATGGCGGCATTTTAGTGACGTCGGATGGATATGGGATGAAACTTTTGAAAATGAAAAAGTAAAAGCGTTATGGTTGCCATGCATTTTATTTCATGTTAATATGAAACATACCGTTTGGAATCATCGTTTCATAGTTCATTGGGTGAAACAGGAAAGCGCGAGGGAGGGATTCCTTGAAAACATTAGAAAGAGATCTGCAGGCAAAGACATTTCAAAATGTTTATCTGATTTATGGGGAAGAAGAATATTTAAAACTCCATTATAAGCAGCAGTTTATTCGTGTGATTGTAGGTGATAACACCATGAATCTGGTGCAGTATGAAGGAAAAAATATTGATATCGGCGAACTGATTGACAATGCGGACACCGCTCCATTTTTTGCTGAGCACCGCCTGATTGTGGTCGAAAACTCCGGATTCCTGAAAGGCGGCGGAGATGCTCTTGCAGAATATCTAAAAGAGATTCCGGATAGCACGATTCTTCTGTTTGTCGAGCAGGAAGTAGATAAGAGAAGCAAGTTATTTAAGGCCGTAAAAAATGCCGGATATGTCTGTGAAATCGGAAGACAGTCGGAAAATGAACTGGTCCGATGGGCAGCAAAAATTTTTGAGCATTATGGAAAAAAAATTACGAGAGCATCGCTCTCTTATCTGATTGCCAATGTCGGAACAGACATGGAAATTCTTTCCAGGGAAATTGAAAAACTGATCAGTTATACGCTGTACCGGGAAGAAGTCACAAACAAAGATATGGACGCCGTCTGCACGAAGCAGTTATCCGTTCGGATTTTTGATATGATTGACGCCATTTCCATCAAAAACCAGAGAAAGACCATGGACTGCTATTATGAACTGATTGCAGAAAAAGAACCCCCGATGCGGATTCTGTTTATGCTTGAGCGGCAGTTTCATCTGATGCTTCAGGCAAAAGATTTATCTGCGGCGCATATGGATAAAAGCCGCATTGCCAAAGTGATGGGAGTGCAGGACTTTATTGCCGGAAAGTGTATCAACCAAAGCAGAAATTTTTCCGTAACGGAATTAAAGTCAGCGCTTGCTGAAAGCGTCAAGACAGACGAAATGATTAAATCGGGAATGCTCGATGAAAATATCGGAGTCGAGATGCTGTTGATAAAATACAGCGCAAAATCAAATGAAAACTTGAAAAGAGCATAAAAAAATGGGAAGTTTCTTTATCAGAGAAACTTCCCATTTTTTTGTTGTCTAATTAAGCAATTGAGTTAACTAATCTGTTTAATCTGGAAACTTTTCTTGCAACATTGTTCTTGTGGTAAACTCCCTTTGAACCAGCCATTTCAATAGCTTTTGTTGCTGCAACACAAGCGCTCTGCGCAGCTTCCTTATCGTTTGCTGCAACAGCGGCCTCAACCTTTTTGATTGCGGTCTTTACGGCTGACTTGATTGCCTTGTTTCTTTCATACTTAGTATTGTTAACTAAAATTCTTTTTTTTGCTGACTTGATGTTAGCCATTTGTCCACCTCCGTGAAATAACTATTGACGATTTCCGTTGAGAGAGATTGGAAATCGGGTTTCACCATCTGCGCCTTAAGGATTTGCGGACGTCTGGCGCAGACATCAGACTTTATTTTAGTAGAATTCAGAAATCTTGTCAATACTAAAAAAGGAAATACGTAAAACAGTGGAAACTGTCCGGTCAAATCAATGTTTCGGAGGATGCAAACATGGAAAACAATAATATTTATACGGACCTTGCCCTGGAAGAACGGGAGAAGTTTGAAGACGATGTGGAAGTCAAAGGAGTCCGGTTTGAAGAAAAAAAAGAAGAGGACTTAAATATGATTACAACGCTTGTCGAGATTTTAAACCGCAGAGGGGAAAAAGCGATGGGAAAACCCAAAGGAAAGTATGTAACCATGGAAAGCCGGCTTTTCAGAGAATCAGAGAAAAAAATGCAGAAAAAATTTGCAAAACGGTTAAGCAGTCATTTGAGTGCCATCTTAAAAGACGACCGGTTAAAAACGGTACTCATTGTCGGGCTCGGCAACGCAGAGGCGACGCCGGATGCTCTTGGCCCGAAAGTTGCAGAAAAAATTGAGGTGGGTGAAGGCGTTTACTGCATTGCGCCGGGAGTGCTGGCACAGACCGGAATGGAAACCTATTCTATTATCAAAGGAGTTGTTACGGAAACAGATCCGGATGTTGTGATTGTAATTGACTCGCTTGCTTCCAGAAATCTGAGAAGGGTAACAACCACAATCCAGCTCACGGATACCGGAATCACGCCGGGCTCCGGCGTGGGAAATCATCGAAAGGGCATCAATTATGACACCTTAAGTAAAAAGGTCATTGCCATTGGAGTGCCAATGGTCGTCAGCGGCGCCACCATTGTCAATGATACGATGGAAAAACTGTTACGGATTTTATCGCGTGCGAAAAGTCCGGGCACGCTTGCCGGTGTTTTTGAAAATTATTCCTCTGAAGAAAAATACCAGTTGTTTGAAGAACTGTTGTCAGAAGATGCGCAGCAGGCGTTTGTCACGCCGAAAGACGTCGATGAAATTGTAGAAAACCTCAGTGTGATTATTTCAATGGCGCTCAATGATTTTTGTAAAGAACAGGGAATACATGAGAAAGCCTCTTCATATAATGAATTGTAGAGCCCGGTGGTACAGGGGAAAAATGGACAACTAGGGAGCAGAAGGAATGCAGAGGGAAATTCGTCTAAACATTCAAAAATCACGCATATCGGAATCCGTACTCCGGAAACTGCTGGGAAGCGTGATTATAGTCCTCTGTATTTACGTCGGCGCAAGAAGCATTAACATTCTTTCTGCTGGAAAAGCAAAGGAAGCGGTAAAGACGTCCGGCGCTTATGTGGGAAATGTGTTGGCGAGAGAACTGATTGACAATTCCGATATCATGGATCAGTATCTGTTTTATCTGGAAAATAATCGAAATCTGACAGATATGGCAAAAGTGGAATTGTTAAAAGCAGTGGTGACCGATTATATGAAATCAAGCGAGTATACTTATGACACCACAGACCCGGGATACAATCAGATCATTCACTTAATTTATGAAAATATGAACGCATCTGCTCCGGTGACAGAGCAGCAGACACAACCCGTAAAACAGGATAATGCAGACAAGAATGAAAAGAAACAGAAAAACATTGTACCAATGCCGAAATCCGTGGGAAAAAAATATACTGCAAAAAATATTGGCGGATTCAAGAAACTGCTGCAGAAATTTTATGTTGTGACTTCGGCAACAGCGCTCTATGAAAGCGATCTGCCGATTGAAAAAGCATTCAATGAAAAATTTGAGATTACCGGAAAAAACACGAAGCCCCAGATTTTAATATATCACACCCACTCTCAGGAAGAATTTAAAAACAGTACGTCGGATCCGGACACTACGATTATTGGTGTTGGAAACCATCTGAAAGAAGTTCTTGAAAATCAGTTTGGATATCAGGTCATTCACGACACTTCCACCTACGATATCGTCGATGGAAAATTGGACCGGAACGAAGCCTATGACCAGTCAAGGGCAGGCGTCAAAAAGATTTTAAAAAAGTATCCGTCCATCAGCCTGGTACTGGATATCCATCGGGACGGCGTCGGAGAAGGCACCCGGCTCGTAACGGAAATCAACGGAAAGAAAACGGCGCAGATCATGTTGTTTAACGGAATGTCCAGGTTTAAACTGACCGGAGACATTGATTATCTGTACAATCCGTTTCGCTATGAAAATCTGGCGCTGACGCTTCAGATGAAACTGAAAGCCGAAGAATTTTATCCGGGATTTACCAGAAGAAACTATGTGAATGCCTATCAGTATAATTTAGATATCTGCAGACAGTGTATGTTAATTGAGGTCGGCGCGCAGACCAACACCTACGAGGAGGCAATCAATGCGGCAGAACCAATGGCGGTACTGATTGATAAGGTATTGGGAAAGAAATAAAAAAGGGGTGTGGCAGCAGGATACGGCCACACCCTTCATCCCATAAATTTTATTTTCCTGTGGAACCAAAACCGCCGGTGCCGCGAACAGTCTCGGATAGATCTTCGACTTCATGAAAAGAAGCGGAAAGAAATGGCGTAATCACCAGCTGGGCAATCCGTTCATGCGCGTCAATCGTCTGTGGTTGATCAGAGTGATTATGCAGTGCAACAGTGATTTCGCCACGATAGTCTGCGTCGATGACGCCGACCTTGTTGGCAGGAGCCAGTCCTCTTTTACAGGAAAGGCCGCTTCTGGCATAGACCAGTCCCGCATATCCTTCCGGGATTTCCAGCGCAAGTCCGGTTCCAATAAATACCGTCTCGCCGGGAGCAATCGTCAGTGAATGATCCATACAAGCGTATAAATCTGCTCCTGCAGCGCAGGTGCTCCCATATGTAGGGAGTGTTGCGTTTTCTTTTATTTTTTTAATATTGATATTGACAGCCATTACGATACCTCCATTCTGAAATCTTCTTATTCTCTATAATTCTTTTTCCCATAAAACAATCTGACCGGTTTTCAGCGTTTCCGGAATTTTGATGATCCGCTGGTTCTCAGAGCCGCGAAAGACCAGATTCAAATTTTTTAACGATTCAATAAACGGTCCGTCCACAAGTACATCAATATAAGAGAGCAGTTCTCTTGTTTCCGGCCACTCCGGATACATCTGTCCCATAATATCCCGTTCATATTCATAGCCGGTAAAACACCAGATGTCTTTATCGGGATAGACTTCCTTAATCTTCCTTGCCAGAGGCAGCAGTCCCTGCTGGTTTGTGCGTTCAAAGGGTTCGCCGCCCAAAAAGGTAATGCCCGCGTAAGCGCCGAAAGAAAGGGTATCAATAATAAAATCGATCGTTTCTTCCGTAAAGGGTTTTCCGTAATTAAAATCCCATGCCTGCGCATTAAAGCATCCCGGACAGCGGTGTGTGCAGCCGCTGACAAACAGAGAGACCCGGATGCCCGGTCCGTTTGCCACATCAAAGGTTTTTATCTCCGCATAATTCATAAAAACTCCATTTTGTCATTTGAAACAAACTTTTTTTCAACAGTCTTTTTTCAGAAAAATCGACTGTTGATGGATACATATGCTAAATTATAAAATAATCGGATAGAAAAGTCTACTTGAAATCCGCGGATGTTGCGCTCCAACTAAAAATATGATAAATTTGTTAAGGAAAAAGAAACGAATCAAGCAAAATGAGCGGCGTCACATTTTTATGAAAAAAATTGATTCTGTACAGAAATGTGGCATGAAAATAATGAGAGGATCAAAGAGATTGGCACAGATAGAACAGAGTAGGATCAGAAATTTTTGTATTATTGCACATATCGACCATGGAAAATCCACACTGGCAGACCGGATTATTGAGATGACCGGACTTTTGACAGACAGGGAAATGCAGGCGCAGGTGCTCGACAACATGGAGTTGGAGCGCGAGCGTGGAATCACAATCAAATCGCAGGCGGTTCGTACTGTTTACAAGGCAAAAGACGGCACAGAATATATTTTTAATCTGATTGATACGCCGGGACATGTGGATTTTAATTATGAAGTTTCAAGAAGTCTCGCGGCATGCGACGGCGCAGTACTCGTAGTCGATGCGGCGCAGGGCGTGGAAGCGCAGACGCTCGCAAATGTATATCTTGCCCTGGACCATGATTTAGAGGTTTTCCCGGTAATCAACAAAATCGACCTGCCTTCTGCCGACCCGGAGCGCGTTATTCACGAGATTGAAGATGTGATTGGAATCGAGGCGGAAGACGCGCCGCTGATTTCCGCTAAAACGGGACAAAACTGTGAGCAGGTTTTAGAGGCGATTGTTCAAAAAATTCCGGCGCCGTCAGGTAATCCGGACGCGCCGCTGAAGGCGCTGATTTTTGACAGCTTATATGATTCCTATAAAGGCGTGATTATCTTTTGCCGGATAAAAGAGGGAAGAGTAAAGCCCGGCATGGATATTATGATGATGGCAACCGGCGCGAAAGCAAATGTTGTAGAAGTCGGCTATTTTGGAGCGGGCCAGTTTATCCCCTGCGATGAACTTTCCGCCGGCATGGTAGGTTATATTACTGCCAGCATTAAAAATGTCCGCGACACGATGGTAGGAGATACGGTGACCGGTGCGGAAAACCCTGCAAAACAGCCGCTTCCGGGCTACAAAGAAGTAAACTCAATGGTCTATTGCGGATTATACCCGGCGGACGGAGCAAAATATCCGGATCTTCGGGATGCGCTTGAAAAACTGCAGTTAAATGATGCCGCGTTAAAATATGAGCCGGAGACGTCGGTCGCCCTGGGCTTTGGTTTCCGATGCGGTTTTCTGGGGCTGCTTCACTTAGAGATTATACAGGAACGGTTAGAGCGCGAATACGGGCTTGACCTCGTTACCACAGCGCCGAGCGTGATCTATAAAGTCTATAAGGAAAATGGAGAAGTCATCGACTTGACAAATCCGACCAACCTTCCTGATCCAAGTGAGATTTCCTATATGGAAGAGCCGATTGTCAGCGCTGAAATCATGGTGACGACCGAATATATCGGATCCATTATGGAACTCTGCCAGCAACGGCGGGGCAGATATATTGGAATGGAATATGTGGAAGGTTCAAGAGCGCTGATCCGGTATGATATTCCGTTAAACGAAATCATCTATGACTTCTTTGATGCGCTGAAATCCCGTTCGCGCGGATATGCTTCTTTCGACTATGATTTAAAAGGTTACGAACAGGCAAAATTGGTAAAACTCGATATTCTGATCAACAAAGAAGAGGTCGACGCACTTTCCTTTATTGTCCCGGAAGCTTCTGCCTATGAACGTGGAAGGAAAATGTGTGAAAAACTGAAAAATGAAATTCCAAGACAATTATTCGAGGTGCCGATTCAGGCGGCAATCGGAAGTAAGGTGATTGCCAGGGAAACCGTGAAAGCAATGAGGAAAGATGTGCTGGCAAAATGTTATGGCGGCGATATTACCCGAAAGAAAAAACTTCTGGAAAAACAGAAAGAAGGCAAAAAGCGGATGCGCCAGGTCGGTAATGTCGAGATACCGCAGTCAGCGTTTATGGCAGTCCTAAAATTAGATAATGATTAAACAGACAGTGTCCGTCACATGGATATAAAACATGATGAAGACCATACATCTGTAAGTGGGAAAAAAATGAAACCGTTAGGAATATATATACACATTCCATTTTGTGTTAAAAAATGTGATTACTGTGATTTTCTTTCTGCGCCGGCATCAAAACAGGCGCAGCAGAATTATGTACAGGCGCTAAAAAGAGAAATTGAACAGAGCAGAGACAAAATGAAAGGGTACCTGACCGATACGGTGTTTATCGGTGGAGGTACCCCTTCCATATTGGAGCACGATGCGGTGGCGCAGATTCTAAACACCTTAAAAGAAAACTGCAGGATAAGCGAATCGGCGGAAATTACGGTTGAATGTAATCCGGGAACTGTCTCAAAGGAAAAACTGTTATCTTACCGGAGAGCAGGAGTAAACAGGTTAAGTTTTGGACTCCAGAGCGCAGACAACGAAGAACTCCGTTCTATCGGACGAATTCATACGTTTGAGGACTTTCTGCGTTCTTATCAGATGGCAGCAGACTGTGGATTTGAAAATATCAATGTTGATTTAATGAGCGCTCTTCCCGGTCAGAGCATTTTCTCTTATGAAAAAACACTTAACCGGGTTGTCAATTTACAGCCAAAACCGACGCATATCTCCGCATACAGCCTGATTGTAGAGGAGGGAACTCCTTTGAAAGAACGGGTTTGTCAGGCGCTCGCAGACGGAAAAGAAATTCTCCCAAATGAAGAGGAGGAGCGCCGGATGTATGATGCAACGAAATCAATATTGGAAAACGCCGGATATCGGCAGTATGAAATCTCAAATTATGCACTCGGGGGATTTTTGTGCCGGCATAATGCCGGATACTGGAAACGCAAAGAATATCTGGGGTTTGGCATTGGCGCGGCGTCATTATACCAGGAACAGAGGTATCACAATCTCAGAGATTTGAATTCCTACATCGATGCAATGACGCATGGAAAGCCGCTGAAAAGCATACAGGAAGATGTTGAGGCGCTGGAAGTCAAAGACCGGATGGCGGAATTTATGTTTTTGGGACTCCGGATGACAGAGGGAATTTCTATGCGTCATTTCAGCAATACTTTTGGCGTGGACTATGATGAAATTTATGGCAGCGTTACCAAAAAATTGATCGAAGCAGGACTGCTGCAGAAAAAGAATGATTTCATCCGGTTAACAAAGAGAGGAATTGACATCAGTAACTATGTGATGGTAGAATTTTTACCGGAATCATGATAAGCGTAAGAGAAATCGGAATCATGCAGGAGGTATTTATGAAATTAAAGCAGGCTTTGAAGAAATATAAAGATTTGATATTTATTACACTACTATTTGAACTGGTTCTCGCAATTATTTTATTTATGCTTGATGGACAGTATATTTATGGCTGTAAAGTCGACTGGCTCAGCCAGCACAGTGTGCTTCCTGATTATTTCCGGCAGACATTTTATAACACGCACAATCTGTTTCCAGAGTTTTCATTGAATCTGGGTGCCGGACAGAATGCTTACAATTTTGCCTATTATGGATATTGCAATCCAATTATTTTGGTGAGTTTTCTGCTTCCATGGATTCCAATGTATTTCTATATCGCCGCATCCGGTATTTTGGTGTTATTTGCATCAATTTTTTTGTTTTTCTATTGGATAAGATCAAAGAAAATATTCAAAACAGGAGTATTATATACGGCTACCACCATTTTTGGATTGGCTGCGCCCCTGATTTATCATAGTCATAAGCAGGTTATGTATATGGACTACATGCCGTTTCTGCTTTTGGCGTTAATCGGCGTTGACCGTCTGCTTGAAAAGAATAAGAAAGGTCTTCTTGCTGTTTCCATCACACTGATGTTTCTTACCAGTTATTTTTTCGCATTTTCGGGCATGTTTGTCATCACGATATATGCGGTGTTTGAGTATATGCAGAAAAAAGAGCGGGGAAATGAATTTACGACCTCTGTGAAGTCTTTTACCGGAAGATATATCTTTAGTGCGCTGACCGGGGTACTGCTTTCATGCATGCTCACCCTTCCGGCATTTTTTGCCATTGTCATCGGAAGGGGCAGCGGCTCCAGTGGAAATCCGGACTTCGCATCACTCTTTATTCCTAAATTTTCCGTCAATGCAATATTCCATTCTCCTTATGGAATCGGGACACTTGGAATTTTTGCCATTGCTGTGATTGCGGTACTTATTTTTACAAAGAAAAAGTCGCTGCGGTTTCTGGCAATTGCGCTCCTGCTGGTCTCAATTCTCCCGGCGATGAAATTTCTTTTGAATGGATTCCTTTATGGCCGGAATAAATCGCTGATTCCATTTCTTCCGCTGGTCGTATTGATGATTGCATTTTTTATGCAGGGACTGGTTCTGCAGAAATTTCATAAAAGAAAACTCTTGATTTTGACTGCAGTTTTGCTTGTCGTACTCATTTTGTATCTGCTATTTCCTGTTTTTATGCAGCAGCAGGCAATCTACGTGGACGACACTACGACCCTGACCACATACATGCAGCAGGGAATTCAGTTTGTGATAGACATCCTGCTCGCTGTGATCTTCATGTTGATTTCTATCAAAATAAATAAATTTGTACCGTTGTATTGCTATTTGATTGTGGCATCTCTGTTTTTTACAGTAACCAACAATTTTAATGAATCGCTGGTTTCCAAAACGGATGCAAACAGATATTTTAATCCGCAGAAAAGGGAAATGATATGTTCTGTCCTGGATTCAGATGATTCCTGCTATCGTACAAGTGATCTGTCCGACAGTAAGTATACCTGCAATGTGGTATATCATCCAAGATTTTTCTCCGATGGGACGTATTCCTCTGTAATCAATCAAAATTATCTGAATTTATGTAATAATGAACTCCATATTAACAATCCGACCGTCAATGGGCTCTCCGTTACCCCGACAAAGGATGTTCTGTTTGATACCTTGATGGGTGTGAAGTATGTTGTCACTGATGCGACTCCGCCAAGAGGTTATCGCCAGGTGGCGCAGAAGGGCTCCTATAAGATGTATAAATCAAAAAATGCGTATTCTTTAGCGTTTGCTTCAAAGCATCTCATGAGTTTGAGGGAATACAATACGTTGTCGCCGGAGGATAAGCAGCTCGCTCTGCTGGAGTACATTGTCGTTGACGAAGACATTGAGAATGTGTACACATCAAAGTTGGAAAAGGTAAATATTGACACCAGTCTGGGATTGCAGAAGCAACCGGATGGGTACTATCATATTGACACGCAAAATGAGAGCAAAGTATTTTCGCTTAATACAGCCGATAGTTTAAAAGACTATATCTATATTGTAAGATGCCATATCAAGCCATCTCCGAGGACAGGGGCGGTCATCTATGTAAATTGGATGCAAAATACCCTCAGCGCATGGGGAAACGCTTTTCCAAATCAAAATTATGATTTTAAATTTGTCGCATCAAGCAGTAAGGATTCGAATACTCTGTCGATTCGATTTCCAAAGGGATATAACTTCTATTTTGAAGAACTGCAGGTCTACAAAATCCGATATGACGATGTTGTTCAATGCAGAAAAAATATGACGATGATGAAAAATATCTCGTTTACGGACGACTGCAGGCTGGCGGGAGATATTTCCCTGAAATCAGACCAATGGATGACTACAACGATTCCTTATGATGTGGGATTTAAGATTTATGTAGACGGCAAAGAAACAGAGTACCAGAAAACAGACAGTGAGTTTGTCGGATTCCCTTTGAAGGCGGGAAAACATCATATTGAGATTGTCTTCCATGCGCCGTTTGCTTTGGTGGGAAAAATTCTTTCCGGAATCGGACTCCTGTTACTGATAAGTTTTTATATCAAGAATATTTTCCGCAGAAAAGAAACTTCTAAAAAAGTCAGCGAATAAGGAACCGATATCAACGGCTTTCGGGTCATTCCACAATGGTATTCAGCCAGATTCCTTTTTGAATCAGCGCTGCGCCGATAAACGCCTTACAGGCCTCAAGTCCATTGACAATCAGAAAGATTGTGACAATCGGAAGGGCGGTAAAGTGTGTCAGAATCATCGCAGCAGGAACATTGACGACCCAGATAAAGCAGCTGTCAAACAAAAAGGTCGTCATTGTTTTTCCGCCGCTCCGCAGAGCAAAATAGGCGGCATTGGTATACGCGTTAAACGGTGTCACAATCGCAAAAATATAAATAAACTGTGTTGCAAGACGACGGATTTCTTCCGATGTGTTGTAAATTTGTGGAAAAACCGGAGCCAGACCGATAAGAATCAAGGAGGTGCACACTGCAAGCAGTACGGAAAACACACTCAGTTTTCGGTTGGCGTCTTTTGCCTCTTCCAGTTTCCCGGCTCCGAGAAGCTGCCCAACGACAATCGCAACCGTCGTTCCCATTGTGACAAACACAATATTAAAAACATTGCTGATGGTGTTGTTAATATTGATGGCGCCCATGGTGGCCAGGCCTTTGGTGGAAAACGCCTGCGCCTGAAACGTCAGTCCCAGAGACCACATAAATTCGTTGATTAAAATTGGAGTTCCTTTTAGCGCAATATCCTTAGCCAGGGAAACAGGAATTTTAAGGGTACGGTAAGCGCCTGTAATAAATGGGAATATTTTGGAATGCGTATGTGTGTACAAGACTAAAACGCCAAATTCAACATAACGGGACATACCGGTCGCAATCGCCGCTCCGGCAACGCCAAGAGCGGGAAACCCGAATTTTCCAAAAATTAAAAGGTAGTTGAACACAAGATCTACAACCACTGCGGACACGCCGGCAGCCATTGGAATGAATGTCTGACCGGCTTCTTTTAGGGTTGTGCTGTATGCATTGGAAAAAATAAACGGGAAAATCCCGATCAGCATAATAAATAAATACGTTTTTGCCGCATGGTATGTAGCAGTAATATTGCCGGACGAACTCCCTTCATGCAGAAATGCATAAATTAAGGGCTGGTACAGCGTCGAAAAAATGAGCAGAACCAGAACAAGGGTTCCGATTCCAATCATAATCTTACAGCGGAATACATTTCGCGCGCCCTGATGATTTTCCTGTCCAAAATACTGTGCGGAAAAGATTCCCGCGGCGGACATTCCTCCAAACACCAGAAGATTAAAGACAAAAAATAATTGGTTTACAACAGAAACGCCGGTCATCTGATCCGTACCAAGCCGGCCGACCATCACATTATCTAAGAGCCCGACGGTGTTTGTCATCAGACTTTGAATGATAATCGGAAAGGCAATCTCTAAAATTCTCTTATAAAACCTTCGATCCCCAAAATATTTGTGTAAAAATGTTCGATTCATAAAACACTCCATTTATCGATAAAAAAGAAATAATCCGATATCCATGGACCGTTCTGCCGCGTTCTCGTCGAGAAAGGCTGAACGGTTTCATCTTAACAAAAGGGATTTATGAATTCAAGTGCATTATTTTGAAAATATCTGCGCATGATTTTATCAAGAGCAGAAGCAGAAATTACATTGATTGACAAAAAGAATTGGTCTATGCGGTATTTTTGTTTTTTCTTTCAAATTTTTGTTGACATTTCAAAAAAATAGGGATATATTAAACACAGAAAGGCAATTAGCACTCAAATCTGACGAGTGCTAACAAAAAGAAAGGAGGTAGTTATGGAACTCAGCGAGAGAAAAGAAAAAATATTAAATGCGGTCATAAAAAATTATTTAGAGACCGGTGAACCGGTTGGCTCCAGGACTATTTCCAAATATACGGACTTAAATTTGAGTTCTGCGACGATTCGAAACGAAATGTCCGATCTGGAGGAGATGGGATATATTGTCCAGCCACATACCTCCGCCGGAAGGATTCCTACTGATAAAGGGTATCGTTTTTATGTGGACAATATGTTAAAGAATAAAAGAGCAGAACTTGACGACAGAGAGCAGAAAGTTTCGGAAAAAGAAGACCTTCTTTTGGAAAAGGTGGATAAAGTGGAAACGCTGCTTCAGAATATGGCAAAGGTGCTGGCCGTCAACACAAATTATGCGACGATGGTGTCTGCACCAAAATCCAAAGGAAATAAAATTAAATTTATCCAGCTTTCCATTTTAGAGGAGAAGCAGCTGCTCTGTACGGTTGTTTCCGATAAAAATCATGTAGTCAATAAGATTATTAAAATTACGCAGGAAGTCAATCAGGAAATTATTGTCCGGCTGAATGTGGCACTCAACACAGCGCTGGCGGGGCTGACACTGGAGGAAATTAATTTAGGCGTGATTACTGCGCTGACATCTCAGGCGGGAAATCTGGAGGAACTGGTAAACGAGGTTCTCAAGGCAATTACGGAAGCGATTGCGACAGAATCCCAGATGAAAATTTATACTTCCGGCGCTACAAATATTTTCAAATATCCGGAATTGAGCGATAAAGAGCGCGCAAGCCAGCTGCTGATCACGTTAGAAGAAAAATCTCAGTTGACAGAGCTGATTAATGAAGGTGATGAAGAGACAGGCATTCAGGTTTACATTGGCAGCGAGAGCCCGGTGCAGTCGATGAAAGACTGCAGCGTAGTGACTGCTCCTTATGAGCTGGAGGATGGTTTTAAGGGAACGATTGGTATTATCGGCCCGAAGCGAATGGATTACGATAAAGTGGTAGAGGCTTTGAGGACTGTAAAAGAACAGTTGAGTGAAACCTATCAGAATAAAGAATAGAAACACATAGGTAATTGCGAAACTCACTAACGTTCGTTTGCAATCTTGAACCAAAACAAGGAAGAATTCGTGTTCCTCACGAAT
>CANQMA010000013.1 GCA_947624875.1 uncultured Lachnospiraceae bacterium | reverse complement strand
AAAACTGCCCGGAAAGGCAGTTAAACACAAGATTTTTTATGTGATAGGAATCGTGCCAACGATTACTTGACAGAAACGTATAACACGTTGTTCTTGTCTGAACAATCAATCTGTTATATAATAAGCTTATCAAAAAAAGGTAGGTAAATTATGAAAGAACAATACGATGAAAACCTGAATGGCTTGGAACCGGAAATCCTCGAAAAAGAATCTGTTGAAATGAACCATCCTGTCACGGAAGACATTGAAACAGATTACATTGATACAGAAGATTTCGATGAGGAAGAATTTGAATCGGATGATTACGAAACAAAGGATGATGACGATGATTTTCTTCCGGACGACTTGGCAGATTTTATAGATAATGAAACGCCGTCTTTCACCAGGCTTTCTGACAAGTACGCAGATATTATGTCTTCTGCCACAACGATGCTGGTTGTCGGTGTATTAGGCATTGCTTTTCTGATTCTTGTATGGTGTAAAGTAATCCCGTTACCTCTGAGCAGTTCCACCATGTGGCTCTTTGATTCTGTAATGGGTGGAATTTTTGTTATCTTTGTCATTGCGGGCATTCTTTCTTTTATGCGCGCAAAACAGGTAAAGATTGACGCGCAGGCAGAGGATGAATTGATTGCGCGGATTCAGGACTGGTCAGCAGACGCTTTTACTAAGGAAGAATTGGACCGGGAACTTGATCTTACACAGCCGGTAGAAATATTATATTTTTCCCGTTCTGAAAAAATCAAAGATGCGCTCATGCACGAATTTGAAGAGGCAAATGAAGCATTAATTGCCGAGATGGCTGAAGATATCTATCAGCGGCTTTACGAGGAATAAACTTTTTTCAATTTTTATGACAATGATAAAAAACAGCCGAAATCTTATCACATGGATTTCGGCTGTTTTTATGTATCCAATTTAATTTAAAGTAGGAAGCGCGGAGACATATTCCTTAAATAACTTCCAGTTTCCTTTTTTCAAATCAAACGTATCTTCCTGATTTTCATTGACCAGATATTCATCAATCAAAAACACGTCGATTCCTAATTTTCTTGCACACATATCGTCACGTACATCATTTCCTACCATCATGCAGTCTTCCGGATCTTTATCCAGGGTCTTCATCAAATGTCTGTAATAATTTAAACTTGGTTTTGCATAACATGAATTTTCATAAGTTGTGATTAAAATAAAATCATTTGGATTGAGTCCGGTCCATGATAGCTGCGTGAGCGTAGCCCGTTCCGGCCAGAGCGGATTTTGTGCAAGCACCATCTGATATCCTTTTTCTTTGAGAATATCAATCGTTTCTGTTACAACTTCTGTCGGACGGGTCACATATCGTAAATAAGAAAAATCTTCTTTATAAAACCGCATGATTTCCTTTTCCAGTTTTCTGCTGTATTTACGATCCAGCCTTCCGTCCGGGTCTGCCAGCCTTTTTGCAAACGCTCTCCAAAAAGATTCTTCGTTCGTAACCAGCCCGTCGTTTTGAACCGTGGCGTCCATTCCCCTGCTGACGGCGTCTAAAATATCTTTTGCGTTCTCATAACCCACAGAATTTAGACGGTTTTCCAAGAGCATGCTATATGTATCTGTAAATTCTTTCATATCCATTGGAAGCAATGTGCCGTCCAAATCGAAAAGTATTGTGTTCATGTCTTCCCTTAATTATTCATCCCAATTGTGATAAACCTGCTGAACATCTTCATCTTCCTCTAACCGGTCGATAATAATATTCATTTTTTTGACTGCTTCATCATCGGTCAATTCTACATAGTTTTGCGGAATCATCGTAATTTCAGCCTGTTCCATGGCAACGCCTGCTTGTTCTAACGCCTCCCGGACCGCACTGAAATCTTCCGGTGCCGTAATGACCTCATAACTGTCTTCTTCCTCTGAAAAATCTTCTGCTCCTGCATCAACGGCAGTCATCATCAACTCGTCCGCATCCATCCCGCACTCTTCTTTTGCAATGATAATCTGTCCTTTTTCGTCAAACATAAAGGAGACGCACCCCTGCGTTCCAACATTTCCACCGCCCTTGGTAAAACAGTTTCTCACGTTTGCCGCAGTTCGGTTTTTATTGTCTGTCAAAGCATCGACAATAATGGCAATGCCATTTGGTCCATATCCTTCATAACGCGCAGATTCAAAATTCACGGCGTTCGCATTTCCGGCCGCTTTTTTGATTCCCCGCTCAATTGTATCGTTGGGCATATTATTTGCTTTTGCCTTTGCGATCACGTCGCGAAGTTTGCTATTGTTTGCAGGGTCTGCACCGCCCTCTTTTACTGCAACGGCAATTTCTTTTCCGATGATTGTAAACATTTTTCCTTTCGCTGCATCATTCTTTTCTTTCTTGTGTTTAATATTTGCAAATTTTGAATGTCCTGACATTTCTGCTCCTCTTTTCGTAATTTCATTTTTCTTTTGCAAGTGTAACATTTTATATTTTAATAGTCAACATTCCCGACTATGTATCAAGCTCAAGACTGACAGCCAATGCGCTCTCCACATTTTTCAGCATTTCGTGATCCAAATGACAGACTTTATCTTTCAGTCTGGTTTTGTCAATCGTCCGCAATTGTTCCAATAGAATAATGGAATCTTTGACAATATTGTATCTCTTGGAATCAATTTTCACATGCGTCGGCAGTTTGCTTTTCGTCATCTTTGATGTGATTGCCGCAACAATCACCGTCGGACTGTGACGATTTCCCGTATCGTTCTGTATAATCAACACAGGTCTGATACCTCCCTGCTCGGAACCGACAACCGGGCGGAGGTCCGCATAATAAATATCTCCACGTTTTATAATCATTTTCCACACTCCAAAAAATAGTTTGTTTATATATCATTATTCCATTTTTTAGAATGTGTATTCACGAATCAAAATTTTTTTAGCAATGAAACGAATAATTGTCATCAAAATAATCTTTGACGCCAATGATTTTTCCGTTCTGTTTATATACTCTTGGTACCCGCTTGCCTAAATCGCAGACAAATTCATAATTAAAACTACCCGCCGTTACCGCCAGTTCATCAATCAGGATTTCTTCCGTTCCATCCCTGCCGACAAGCGTGACAAGATCTCCTGTTCTGACATCCATTCCAGTCACATCCACCATAAACTGATCCATGCAGATGCGCCCAAGAATCGGTACTTTTTTCCCATGAATCAAAACATGTCCGCAATTACTTAAGTTCCTCGGATACCCATCGCCATATCCCAATGGGATTGTTGCAATTTTCATTTTCTTTTCTGCCACAAACGTCCAACCATAACTAACTCCCATGCCTGCCTCAATCTCTTTGACATGCACAACATGACTGTAAAGGGACATTGCCGGAATCAGTTTCATTGCTTCATGATTTATTTCTCCGGAAGGATAGAGCCCATACATTGAAATCCCCGCGCGGGACAACGTCAGCGAGGTTTCCGGCATTTCCATCATGGCCGCGCTGTTCGCGCACTGTAAAACCGGAATCTGTACTCCTCGTTTTTTCAGTTTTTCCACAAAATCCAAATAACATTCCAGCTGTGAATATGCCGATGTTTTATCTTCATAATCGGCTTTTGCAAAATGCGTAAAAATGGATTCTATCTGAATCATCGGCAGACTGCTGATCTGCACAATTTTCTTTACGGCTTCTTCGGTCGGAAGAAATCCGATTCTGCTCATCCCTGTGTCTAATGCAATATTA
Source organism: uncultured Lachnospiraceae bacterium (assembly GCA_947624875.1). Lineage (GTDB taxonomy): Bacteria > Bacillota > Clostridia > Lachnospirales > Lachnospiraceae > Eubacterium_G. Next base: position 36,491 of record CANQMA010000013.1, on the reverse strand, counting down.
ATTTTCAATTTTTTCTTTAAAGCACATGCCCTGGAGGACATTTTCTCCGCCATCTCCAATGTAAATACCGGAGGAATCATCTCCTCTGAAATCACCAGATTGTAATTGATTTCCGGAACATATCCCAAGATATAAAGAGGTTTTGTAATGCCGTGTCTTCTCAAATTGTGCCCTTCATTTGGCGTTGCGATGGCATAGCCATAACACAACTTTTCAAGAACCCGGGCAATTGGCACTGCCCCATGCCCATATCCGTCCGTTTTGATCACGGCGAGAATCCCGGTATCCGGTTTGAGTTTTTCTTTCATCATCCTGATATTTTTAGAAATCGCATCCAAGTCAATTTCCGCATATCCTCTGAAATATTGTTCCAAAATCTGATGTTCCATGATACACCCCTACTGAAAAATATATTTTAATGCGTCAATGATATCTTCTGCCATCATGCCGGTTTTCCCCTGCTTTTCCGCTGCAATGTCCCCGGCAAGTCCATGAATATACGGACCAAGTACTGCCGCATCGGTCTGTTTCGTTCCCACTCCAATCAGTCCTGCCAGAATACCGGTAAGAACGTCTCCGGATCCGGCGCTTGCCATACCATGATTTCCTGTGAGGTTGATGCAGACACTGTCTTTTTGTGCAATAACTGTCCGCGCATCTTTTAAAATGCAGATACAATCAAACTCCGTGCACGCCTTTTTCGCAGATTGTAAAAGAGTTTCCTGAAGCGTTTTGATATCAGTGTCAATTAATCGGCTCATCTCTCCTAAATGCGGCGTGATAATCACGTCTTTATGCAGTTTTTCTTTGAGTGTTTTCTCTTCTGCAATATTATTCAGTCCATCTGCATCTACGACTGTCGGAAGTTTTGCCTGAAGAACTTCCTGTATCATTTTCTTCTGCACATCGCCTGTTCCAAATCCCGGTCCAATTGCCGCAACATTGCACCATGCAAGACTAGCGCGAAGAATTTTTTCATCAAAATTTTCATAATCATAGACATTGACGATTGCTTCCGGCAATAATCTCTGTAATACTTCCCGATTTTCCTTCGTCGTAAGAATCCGTACCAGTCCTGCGCCGCACCGAAATGCCGCTTTGGCGCAAAGATATGCGGCACCGGAAATATCCCTGCTCCCTGCAATCACCAGAATTTTTCCAAACGTTCCTTTATTTGAATAATTGGGCCGTTTTGGAATCCGTCCCAAATCTGTTTTTTCCACATGATAAATTTCCGGAAGCGATTGATATGCTGCCGGTGGAAATCCGATATCTGCAGCCGTAATCCGTCCACAATACTCTGCGCCCGGATAAAGTACCGTTCCTATTTTATGCACGCCAAAGGTCACTGTTTCCTCTGCAATCACAGCAATTCCTCTGACTTTTCCGGTATCTGCATCAATGCCGGATGGAATGTCGACTGCATAAACAGTATTTTTTGCCTCATTGATCTGACGAATCACCTGCGCATAAACGCCTTCGACATCTCTTGACAACCCAACGCCGAAAATTGCATCGACAACAATATCCCGCTCCTCAAACGCTTCTGTTTCCAAGATCCCTAACTTTCTGCAAATATACAGCTGCGTCTGAAACTCCTGCGAACCCTTTTCCTCTGACCCCAAAACATAGAGATGAACATCGAATCCGGCAAGATGCAGCATTCTTCCTACTGCCAGGCCGTCTGCTCCGTTGTTTCCGGTGGAGGCTGCAATAAGCACGGTCTGGTCCTTTGTCTGCTGCGATAAAATCCGATCTGCGACAGACTTTGCCGCACGCTCCATTAATACAAGGGATGGAATTCCAATCTGATGAATCGTATAGTCATCAGCTTTTTTCATGTCTGTTCCTGAAACAATCTTTTTCATTGTAACCTCCGTTCTACAGTCACATGAAAGCATCAATCGAAATGAAACTGTACGGGCACTCCTATTGGTGATTTTTTTCTGCAATACGGTATGTCAGTTTCATCAGACTTTCTGATAAATGGACATTCTCCACAATAATATCATCCGAAAAACTCAAATCGGTATGCGCAAAATTCCAAAAAGCGCGCACACCGCACGATACCAGTTTTTCTGCAATTTCCCGCGCCGCTTCTTTCGGTAGTGTCAGCGCAACAATCTCAATTTGATTTTCCACTACATAATCATATACATTTTTAATGTCACGGATTTCTCCATATTTGGTTTTCTTTCCGATCAGGTTTGGATTTCGATCAAACAGAGCGGTAATTTCAAATCCCCTGTTTTTAAAATTTCCATAATTTGCAATTGCCTGACCGAGATTTCCGGCTCCGACAATCACCATTTTATGCTTTTCATGAAGTCCTAATAATTTTCCAATCTCTTCGTAGAGATAATCTACATTATATCCATATCCCTGCTGTCCAAAACCGCCAAAATTGTTAAAATCCTGACGAATCTGCGAAGCCGTGACATTCATCAGTTTACTCAATTCTTTGGATGAAATACGTTCAATTTTCTGGTGGCGCAGTTCGTCTAAATATCGATAATATCTGGGCAGTCTTGACACTACCACTTTTGATATTTTTTCCATATCCTGTCTCCTGAATTTTATTTAAAAAATCTATATTTTGTGTCGCTTTCCATATATCGAAAAATCTATTTTCCATTATAAAGAGATGGGAAAAGATTGTCAAATTATTGTCAAGGTTTCGGCGCGATTCTTTCTTTCTGCTTTTTTGTCTTTTCTTTTTTTCTATTTATGATAAACTGTTTCTCAGTAAAGATTTTGCGGGAAAACAGGCAGCCGCATGACTACATACAGGAGAATTTATATGATACTTTCATGTAACCATATATCAAAAGCCTACGGTACGGAAGAAATTTTAAACGACTGTTCCTTTTTCATCAATGAGAATGAGAAAGCGGCGATTGTCGGCAATAACGGCGCAGGAAAATCGACCATCATGAAAATTATCATGGGAGAACTTTCCGCCGATGAAGGAACCGTCACAATTGGGAAGGACAAAACGATTGGCTATCTTGCCCAGTATCAGAACCTGGACAGTATGAGAACGGTGCATGAGGAAGTCAAATCCGTAAAACAGGAATTGATTTCCATGGAGGCCAGACTCAAAGAATACGAAAAAGCAATGTCTTCCCTCTCGGGAGACGACCTGACACGCCTCATGGAGTCCTATACAAAGCTGGAGCATAATTTCCAGCTGCAGAACGGTTACTCTTATCGGAGTGAAATCGACGGCGTCTTAAAGGGACTCGGTTTTTCAGAAAATGATTTTACCAAACCGGTCGGTTCTCTTTCCGGCGGACAGAAAACAAGGGTTGCCCTGTGCAAACTGATTTTAGAAAAACCGGACGTTATCCTTTTAGATGAGCCGACCAATCATCTGGATCTGTCCTCGATTGAATGGCTGGAAAATTATCTGTTAAATTATAAAGGGGCTGTTTTGCTGATTGCCCATGACCGCTACTTTCTTGACCGGATTGTCACGAAGATTATTGAACTGGAAAACACAAAATGTATGGTCTATCAGGGAAATTATTCCCAGTTTTCCCAAAAGAAAAAGGAACTGAGACAGGCACAGCTCAATCTTTATCTGAAACAGCAAAGTGAAATCAAACATCAGCAGGAAGTCATTGCAAAACTGCGCTCTTATAAACAGGAAAAATTTTATAAGCGCGCACAGAGCCGCGAAAAGGCGCTGTCCCAGATGGATACGGTGGACAGACCGCAGGAGTTGTCGGAAACGATGTCCCTTACGCTTGAACCGGACTGTATCAGCGGCAATGATGTGCTGCGTGTGGAAAATATCGGCAAATCTTTCGGAGAACACCTGCTGTTTGAAAATTTAAGTTTTGAATTAAAGCGCGGGGAACATGTTGCTCTGATTGGCGATAACGGAACCGGGAAAACAACCATTTTAAAAATAATCAATGAACTCTGCGACGCGGACGGCGGGACGATTCATTTTGGAACCAATGTGCACATCGGCTACTATGATCAGGAGCAGCAGGAACTGGATGATGAAAAAACTTTATTTGAGGAAATTGCCGATGCTTACCCACAGCTGACACAGACAAAAATCCGAAATACACTCGCCGCTTTTATGTTTACAGGAGATGACGTCTTTAAGCGGATTGGTGATTTGAGCGGTGGGGAAAAAGGCCGTGTTTCCCTGGCAAAACTAATGCTCTCTGAAGCAAATCTCATTATTTTAGATGAGCCGACAAACCATCTCGACATGACTTCTAAAGAAATTTTGGAGAATGCACTCAATCATTATACCGGCACGATTTTTTATGTTTCCCATGACCGTTACTTTATCAACCAGACCGCTTCGAGAATTCTGGAACTAAAAAACAGGAAACTGATAAACTATCTCGGAAATTATGATTATTATGAAGAAAAAAAGGAAGAGTTGACCGCCGTCTATGCGCCAGATCCCGTCACGGTCAAAGACGACGCTCCTCTCTCCCGCGGAAAACAGGATTATTTAGAAAGGAAGGCAGAAGCCGCAAGGATACGAAAATTGAAGAATGACATTGCAAAAGTTGAAGAAAAAATCCGACATTACGAGGAGCGCCTAAACGAACTTGACGCGCTGCTCGAAGACCCGGACATTGCCACGAATTCTGTAAAACTCAATGAAATTTCAAAGGAACAGGATGAAATCAGCACAAAGCTTGATTCGCTCATGGACGAATGGGAAGGTCTATCTGAAGAATTGGCGTAATCATTTATTGCAATTTTTACCAAACTATTTTAAAATAATACTATTACAGCAGCCTGTTTTCAGGCAGAACGGAGACAACCATGAAAAATAAGAAAATTGTAGTCGCATTAGGACGAAATGCATTCAGCGAATCCTTTCCAAAACAGCAGGAACGTGTCAAAACGGCGGCAAAGGCAATCGCTGATTTGGTGGCAGAAAAATATGATGTCATTATTACCCACAGCAACGGTCCGCAGGTCGGCATGATTCAGACTGCGATGACCGAATATTCCCGTCTGGACCCAAACCGTACCGTAGCGCCAATGAGTATCTGCGGAGCAATGAGTCAGGGTTATATCGGCTTTGACCTCCAAAATGCAATCCGGACAGAATTGTTAAGCCGGGGCATTTACAAACCGGTCAGCACAATCATTACACAGGTGCGTGTAGACCCGTTTGACCGCGCTTTTAACGCTCCGTCAAAGATTATCGGTCGTCTGATGACCAAGGAAGAAGCTGAAAATGAAAGAAAAAAAGGAAATTATGTAGAATACGAGGAAGATCAGGATGGTTACCGCAGGATTATCGCCAGCCCGAAGCCGATTGATATTTACGAGATTGATGCGATTAAAGCGCTCGTAGATGCACATCAGCTTGTGATTGCGGCAGGCGGCGGCGGAATTCCGGTACTCGAACAGCGTACAGGGCTCAAAGGCGCCAGCGCGGTGATTGAAAAGGATTACACCGCAGCAAAACTGGCAGATATGTTGGACGCATCCGCTCTTCTGATTCTGACTTCAAGCGATTACATGACCATCGAAAAAGACGGACAGGAAACAACCCTCGGAAATCTTACGACTGCACAGGCAGAACAATTGATTGCAGACGGATATTTTGATCCGGTTACTTCTCTTCCAAAGATAGACGCTTCTCTCTCCTTTGTTCTTGCAGGACAGGGACGGCGCGCCATTATCACCCACTTATCCAAAGCAAAGGAAGGAATTCGGGGAAAGGTAGGAACAATCATCCAATAAAGAGGACGCAGATACGTACACCTGACCGTAACCAGTACCATAAACGGTATAGCGCTTATAAAATATTTTTCACAGAAAAGTACCGGGAAAACTAGAACAGGTTTTCCCGGTACTTTTCTGTGTTTGGTTTTATACTTCCGTCATTTTATAAAGTTCATAATACAGCCCGTGCTTTTCAATCAATTCCTGATGTGTTCCCTGCTCTTTGATTCCATCTTCAGTCAAAACAAGAATTTTCCGGGCGTTTTTAATAGTTGTCAACCGGTGTGCAATCACCAGTGTCGTCCTGTTTTTTGCAAGTTTTTCCATTGATTCCTGCACAATTTTTTCACTTTCATTGTCCAGAGCCGATGTAGCCTCGTCAAAGATCAGGATTGGCGGGTTTTTCAAAAAGACTCTGGCGATGGAAATCCGTTGTTTCTGTCCACCTGATAATTTGATTCCCCGCTGCCCGATATCCGTCTCAAATCCATCCGGGAGCGACATTATAAATTCATAGGCATTCGCCTCTTTTGCTGCAGCAATCACTTCTTCTCTCGTCGCATCCGGTCTTCCATATAAAATATTATCAAAAATCGTTCCTGCAAAAAGATAAACATCCTGCTGCACCATTCCGATCTTGTCTCTGAGACTTTTCAATTGAATATTTTTGATAGGAATTCCATCAATTGTAATGGTTCCCGCAGAAACCTCGTAAAAACGGGGAATCAGGTTACACAATGTTGTCTTTCCGGCACCGGAGGAGCCTACCAGCGCGACATAAGCCCCCGCATCAATCTGAAGGTTGAGATGTCTCAATACACGGTGCGCATTATCATTATAGCGGAAAGATACATCCTGAAAACAAATCTTTCCTTTCACATCCTGTAATTCCATCGCATCTTTCTCGTCCTGAATTTCCGGTTCAATCGCCAGGATTTGTAAAAAACGTTCATATCCGGAATAACCGTTTTGAAACTGTTCGGTAAAATCAATTAACGTCTTAATTGGGTCCGTGAAAATATTGATGTACAGCAAAAATGTGACCATATCAGTGATTGAAATCATTTGATTGGTAATCATTAAACCGCCTGCCAAAATCACAATCAGGTTGATTGCCGTCGTGAATGCGGTCAAGCCGGAGTTATATCCGCCCATATATTTGTAATTATTTTTCTTTGCCTTTAAAAATCCATCATTGCCCGCCTTAAATTTCTGATTTTCGATTGCCTCATTGGCAAAAGATTTGACAACGCGGATTCCTGAAAGATTATCTTCAATCTGTTCATTGATTTCAGCAATTTTTACACGGTTCATCCGAAAAGTCCGCTTCATTTTGCGGTTAAAGTAATAAGCATAGACAAGCATGAACGGAACCAATAGAAATGCCGCCAAAGCCATTTTCACATTAATACGAATCAAAATGACCAGCGCACCGATAATTTTAATCAGGGAGATTGCGATATTCTCCGGCCCATGATGCAGTAGTTCCGTAATATCAAACAAATCAGAAGTAATTCTGGACATCAACTGTCCTACTTTTTGGTCGTCGTAAAAGGAAAAGGACAATGATTGGAAATGTGAAAAAATTTCCGCACGCATATCGTATTCGATTTTTGCGCCCATCACATGACCATAATTGGAAATAAAAAAATTGCTATAACATTGAATGGCAATGAGAATCGCCATACCCACGCCAATCAAAAGCAGCTGCCGCTTTACGTCCTGTGGGTCCTGATAAATTACCGTAGACGTAATGTAGCGGACAACCAACGGAATCACCAATGCAATCGCAGAAGCAAGAAAGGCAAAAAACATATCTGTGAAGAATAATTTTTTATAGGGTTTGTAGTATCGAATTAACTTAATTAAATTCTCTTTCATTATATTTTTCTCCATTTTTAAAACATTTTAAACAGAAAAGATAGGACCGTCAAGATGACGCTCCTATCTTTTCTACGAATCCGCCGTTCCATTTTACATGTTGGATTCTAAAGTTTTTCGTATTGCCTGAATAAATTCTTCCGTATTGAGTTTCTTTTTATTTTCCAAAGTGGAAATCAAATATAAATCTCCGGTCATTTCTCCATTTTCAATCGTATCAATACATGCTTTTTCCAGCTTGTCCGCAAATTTCTGAAGTTCCGGAAGCTGATCGAGTTCGCCACGCTTTCTCATGGCGCCTGTCCATGCAAAAATAGTAGCAATCGGGTTGGTAGAGGTCTCTTCTCCCTTTAAGTATTTGTAATAATGGCGCTGAACCGTTCCATGTGCGGCTTCATATTCAAAATATCCCTGTGGAGATACTAAAACAGAAGTCATCATGGACAGAGAACCAAACGCTGTGGCAACCATATCTGACATCACGTCTCCGTCATAGTTCTTACATGCCCAGATATAACCGCCTTCTGAACGCATCACTCTCGCCACGGCGTCGTCAATCAAGGTATAAAAATATTCGATGCCTGCCGCTTCAAACTTTTCTTTATATTCTGCTTCAAAGATTTCAGCAAAAATATCTTTAAAAGTATGGTCATATTTTTTAGAAATGGTATCTTTGGTAGCAAACCAGAGGTTCTGCGCGGTATCTAAGGCATAATTAAAACAGCTTCTTGCAAAACTTTCAATGGAGCCGTTGAGATTATGCATTCCCTGAAGAATCCCCGGACCGTCAAATTCATGAATCAATTCTCTGGTCTCTTCTCCTGCCTCGTTGGTATATACGAGTTCCGCTTTTCCGGCTGCCGGAATCTTCATTTCTGATGCCTTATAAACATCACCGTACGCATGACGGGCAATCGTGATTGGTTTTGTCCAATTGCTGACATAAGGTTCAATCCCTTTGACAATAATTGGAGCGCGGAATACTGTTCCATCCAGCATTGCACGAATTGTTCCGTTTGGACTTTTCCACATCTGCTTCAAATCATATTCCGTCATTCTTGCTGCGTTTGGCGTGATTGTAGCACATTTTACTGCAACGCCATATTTTTTTGTCGCTTCCGCGGAATCAGCAGTGACCTGATCATTCGTCTCATTTCTGTATTCCAATCCTAAATCATAGTATTCTGTCTTTAAATCAACAAATGGAAGTATTAACTCGTCTTTGATTAGTTTCCAGAGAATTCTTGTCATTTCATCTCCGTCCATCTCAACCAACGGTGTCGTCATTTTTATTTTCTCCATTTCCAGCGCCTCCTTTTACAATGTACAGATACAATTCTGTATCGCTTTTTGATAATAATTCTTGTTATTTTACAGTTGTATTATAGCGAAAGAACGCGCTTTTGTCTATAAAAACGTTTCATCATCAGAAGAATGTCCTGTAAGCGCGGTTCACATATTCGAACATTCCTTCCGGATTGATTCTGCCGCTCCCCTGCCTTGTAAAATCCATATTTAAATCAATGGCAGTTTTTTTAAGAATTCTCTTACACTGTGTATTACTAAGCGTTGGATATTTCCCAAGCAGCAGCGCAAGAACTCCGGATACAATGGGTGCGGACATCGAGGTCCCGGTTTTGGAAACATAAATATATTTCTTTTTCCATAAATGACAACAGCTGTAAATCCTGTGTGACGGCGCTATGACATCCGGCTTATTGATATTCCCCCGTGGATTTCCTCTTCCGGAATAATTTTTCCGATAAATTCCATTGACGAAACCGCCGTAAGAATCGTCATCAGCTCCGACTGTAATGATCTTTTCACAGCTTCCCGGCAGCGAAATTGAATTCTGCTCCGGTCCGTTATTTCCGGCAGACGCCACGACAATATATCCCAAATTCCATAATTCATTGACGGCATGGCACAGGATTTCATCCTCTTCTTTCGAAGAATATTTTGTCCCAAAGGACATATTGACAATACGGATTCGATACCGGTCTCCATAATCAATAATCCAGCGGATTCCGTCGATGACCTGCTGCATATTTCCTGTTCCATTATTATTTAGCACTTTGAGCATAACCAGATTGGCCTGCGGGGCCACCCCTGTATATTGTCCTCCTGACATCAGTCCTTCCCCTGCAATAATGCCTGAGACATGCGTTCCATGACCCAGATCATCATATGGACTTTTTTTATCATGTACAAAATCCTGAAATCCAATGACTCTCTGCTTTAAATCCGGATGCAGTCCGACTCCACTATCTAACACTGCAACCGTTACCCCGTATCCCCGGATTCCCCGCCGGTGCAGTTCGTTGATTCCCAACAACCGATTTACATTTTTCATATATAACCTCTCTTTATGAACTATTCTGAAAACTGCTCTATGATTTAATATATGAAAACCCGGTTGTGATGGTTTTACTTTCTTTTGTAACACATCATAAAATATCGCATAAAATTTAGTGTAATAAAAAATTCAGGAGAAAGTTATGAGTGATTTAGCAGCAACAAACTGTGGTGGTTATGAAGGCGCAAACGAAGGTGGATGCAACAACTGTCTCTTCCTTATTCTGATTCTTTTATGCTGTGGCGGCAATAATGGAATCGGCTGCATGGGAAATGGCAATGGCAATAACTGCTGTTCCTTAATCTGGATTATCTTACTTTTAAGCTGCTGTTGTGGAAATGGAAACAACGGTATCTTTGGTAATGGCGGATGCGGATGCTAAGACCTGTTTCATTACACAGTAGAATTTTATTTTATGCCTGCGCATAAGATAGAATAAAGTCATAAGGGGGATTGCAGTTTTATGGACCATGAATCTATGAAACTTACAAAATTCGATTCTATGCTTACCAGCCGGACGATGCAGCTGGTAAAGGCTGTAATCCCCTATATTGACGGCGACACCTCCACAATGCTCGGAATGATAATTAAATTTCAGGAATTACGAAATGCTGCCGCGCTTCGTTCTACGAACGCTGTTTCTGCCATGAATGCGGACAATTCCCAGAGCAAAATGGAAAATCTTTTCCATGACATCAGGGAGTTTTTGAACGAGGAGGAACAGGAAACGATGGATATGATGATGTCCATGATGGAAATGATGAATATGGACGAAGATGCAAGACAAAACTTTATGGACGGCTATATGGATATGTTTGGCATGGGCGATGATTCAGCCCATGATTATCAAAATTTTTGATACATAGATGGAAAGGAAATCGTATGAAAAATAGCAGATGGATGGACGACCCGGCATTATCCGGGATTGCGCCGGAAAAAATGGAAATTTTAACAGAGATTATCAATAATGCAGGCGGCATGAAACCTCAGCAGATGCTGGCATATTTTATGAACGAATCCAGTAAGGCATCTCAAAACGGAATCAACTTTTCCGATGCGGAGACCAATGCATTCCTAAATGTATTGACCGCTGATATGTCTCCAAAAGAAAAACGGCAGATTGAGACCATCCGCCGCATGGTAAATATGCTGTCTAAAAAAAGGCGGTGACAGGACTGTTGCACTAATCTCCTTTCACACAACTGCTCTCGCTAACTTTTATTCATAATCTATCAAAAGCAATAATCATTATGACTACTACTCTTGATATGCATTAATCATAATGTGTTAGATGTATTGCTTAATATACTAATTAGTTATAACTTAAAACAGTATTGTCAAATATACTAATTAGTTATAACTTGAAACAGTATCATACCATACCCACGTTTTATTAGCATATGCAAAGGCTGTCGCATTTGGATAATATTTTAACATTGTCGAACCACCATTGCCATTATTATTGCCCGGATTCCATATGACTATATACTGATTTGATGAGATTTCATTGCACCCAAAACAAACTACTGCATGTCCTGATTCTGTAGAATCATAATAACATGCCATGTAGAAAGGTTTATTAAATTTCATTATATTATCATATAATTGCGACCAACTTAACGTCCTATTAACTGCACTATAATCTGTTAGTCCATATCGATGTAAACAATTTGTGGCATTAGTAAGGGTTCCTCCCTCATCATAACCAACACCCTCTGCATCAGCAACATTCGTTGCTGTTAGATTTGTTCCTTTTCGATAATTAACTATTGTTGCCACACTAGCCGCCCAACACAATCCATAATTTCCTTGTCCAACAGGATTATATAGTTGACATGTATTTCCCGTCATAGTCGGCGTATATGTCATTCTTCTCTCAAATGCATTGTTCGGTTGTAAATCATTATTCTTTTTCTGTTCAAACGTTGATATTCTATTTGATATAGCTTCAATTTTTTTTGAACAATCTAATTGTTGAAACGCCTTGACTTTTTCTTTACCAGTTTCGTTACCATTGCCATAAAGCACTGTACTTTTATTACCATCATCAGAATAAATATAATCGCCATAACTATAAAAAATGTACTCGCTATTAGTATAATTAATTTTATTTAGGTATTCAACATACTCTGTTCCTATGCTATATGTCCAAGAATCTGTCATTTTCATTACATCAACGGTGATAACTACTTTATTATCACGATTATCAATAATTGGATAATAATATATTTCACTTTGATTTGAATCAGATAATGAATATATGATAAAAGGATTTCCAATTGAGATATTTTTCATATCATTTTTATCTATACCTAATGAATTACTATAATCCATTGACACATTTTGTATATCGCCAAAATCATCAACTACAACCTGTTTTGTTTTTGCCTCAATTTTATCTGTAATATAAGTTGTCACCTCTGCTGACATCTTCTCAGAGATTGCCTTTGCACTTACATTATTGAGTGTAATGCCACTAAACATTACCACAATTACTAAAAATAAACATAATGTTTTTAACTTCCGTTTCTTCATATTATATCCCTCCAGTTTATGTATAATTATAACAATACATCTAACATAATAATAATATCTCTATTTTCTTTTAGTGTCAAATATAATTAAAATTATATAAATACTATAACTATAATTTTAACAAAATAATAAAATTCTATTTTCTTTTTATATCAAATATGATAATATAGACTTACAAAATATTTTAGGAGGGATGTATGATATGATGAAAAAATGGATTATTTTTGCTGTAATGATTTTATTGAGCGGCTCTTGTCTGTCAATGAATGCCAATGCCGCTACAAAACAGTCAAAACCAAAACTATCAGAAACAAAAATCACACTGGAAGTGGGTGCAAAAAAAACAATTAAGGTGAAAAAGATTGGAAAAAATGCGAAAATTAAATGGAGTTCCAATCGGCCTAAAATTGTGACCGTTTCCAAAAAGGGAGTCGCTTTTGCAAAAGCTTCAGGAAATGCAGTAATTAAAGCCACTGTAAAACAGAAAGGAAAAAAGTTTGTTTTAAAATGTAAAATCAATGTACCAAAACCTGTTATTGACTCCGTCAATCCTCTGCCGGTGGCAGATGTATACAAGAAAAACACTTTATTTGATACATGCCTGGCTAGTGGAGTATCCGCAATACACTATACCATAAACGACGCATCTTATGTCGTAACCGACACAAAAAAGATTGCTTCCATTCTCACATATATGTCATTGCTGGAAGTTGAACAAGCAACAAATCCACACGTGGCAGGCGGATTTTCCATGAAATTGTCCATACCGAACCAGCCAACTGTAGAAATCGGTTTACAGAGTGACCTGTTTAATATTAATGGACAATATTATAAAATAAAAAATTCCAATCTTGACATCACACTTGTAATGAAATTATTTTTAGGGATTTAATTCCTCACCCCATGTGATTATGTAAAGAAAATTTTCTGATAACAGAAAAGCGTCCCAAAAGGATAACTTTTGGGACGCCTTTCTTTCTCTTCTTATCATGTTTTTATCTCATGACAATATTGATAATTCTTCCCGGAACATAAATTTCTTTTACGATTGTGCCGGTCAGTTTTCCTGCAAGCGCTTCTTTTCCTTTTGTGAGCGCATCGTCTTTTCCAATCTCCGCCGGAACGCTGATGACTGCTTTGGTCTTTCCGTTAATCTGTACCGGAATTTCAATTTCGTCATCTTTCATAAGTTCCTCATCTGCGGACGGCCATGTGTTATTTTCAAAAACGCTGCCCTCTCTGCCCAGTCTCTCCCAGAGTTCCTCAGCAATATGCGGCGCAAACGGAGCGAGCAGTGTCGTAAACACCTCAATGGTTTCCCGATCAACCCCTCCTGATTTTTTTGCAATCTCCGTCAGTTTATTGTTGTACTCCATAAATCCGGATACAACCGTATTCAGACTGAAATCTTCGAGACGCTTTGTGATGGTATGAATTAACTGATGGCGCACTTTAATCATTTCTTTTGTCGGCGCAATATCCTTTTCAATACTGTCCGTGGCAAGTTTCCAGTATTTTGTGATAAACCGGTACACGCCGTCAATCCCACGCTCATCCCATTCGGAGTCTAATTCCGGCGGGCCGACAAACATTTCATAAAGTCTTAGGGAATCGCAGCCGTAGTCGCGTACCAAATCGTCCGGAGAAACAACGTTTCCTTTTGATTTGCTCATCTTAATGCCGTTTTTACCGGTAATCATTCCCTGATTAAACAATTTTTTAAATGGTTCCTCAAAATCAACCACACCAATGTCATATAAGAATTTTGTATAAAATCTGGAATACAGCAAATGCAATACTGCATGTTCCACCCCGCCGATATACATATCTACCGGGAGATTGTCATGCGCCTTCTGCTTGGACACCAGCTCCTGATCATTTTTATTATCAACATAGCGCAGGAAATACCAGGAAGACCCTGCCCATTGCGGCATCGTATTTGTCTCCCTCTTTGCCGGTTTTCCACAGCACGGACAGGTTGTGTTGACCCACTCCTCGATTGCAGCCAGTGGAGATTCCCCGGTGCCGGTAGGTTCATAAGATTCTACGTCCGGCAGCAATAACGGAAGTTCTTCTTCCGGAACAGGAACTGCTCCGCAATCCGGACAGTGTATGATTGGAATTGGTTCACCCCAGTAACGCTGTCTGGAAAATACCCAGTCGCGCAGTTTATAGTTGACGGTTGCCCTGCCAAAGCCTTTTTCCTCAATGATATGAGGCGCTTCTTTTTTGAGTACGGCGGACTCCATGCCATTCCACTCGCCGGAGTTAATCATCGTTCCTGCTGCATCCGTATAGGCTTCTGTCATATGCTCAATCTCCACGCCGTCTTTTGCGATAACCTGAATAATCGGAATATCGAATTTCTTTGCAAACTCAAAGTCTCGATCATCATGCGCAGGAACGCACATAATCGCTCCCGTACCATAATCTGCCAGCACGTAATCGGAAAGCCAGATTGGAACCTTTGCGCCGTTTAACGGATTGATGGCATAACTTCCGGTAAATACACCGGTCTTTTCTTTTCCCTGAAGACGGTCCACGGAAGATTTATTGGCAGCCATCTGGATATAGGCTTCCACATCAGCTTTTGTCTGTTCCGTTGCAAGCGCCGCTGCCAGCGCATGCTCCGGTGCCAGCACCATAAAGGTAGCGCCATAGAGCGTATCCGGTCTGGTCGTATAGACCGTGATTTTTTCATCGGAATTTTCTAATTTGAAATCTACTTCTGCACCATAGGATTTTCCAATCCAGTCTGTCTGCATTTTCTTCACCTTTTCCGGCCAGTCGAGTTGATCCAGATCATTGAGCAGTCTGTCCGCATAGGCAGTAATCTTTAACATCCACTGTTTCAGATTTTTCTTGGTCACTTCGGCGCCGCAGCGTTCACAGCATCCATTGACCACTTCTTCATTTGCCAGGCCTGTTTTGCAGGATGGGCACCAGTTAATCGGCATTTCCTTCTGATATGCCAGTCCTTTCTTAAACATCTGGACAAAAATCCACTGCGTCCATTTATAAAAAGACGGGTCGGTCGTATTGACCTCCATATCCCAGTCATATAGCGCTGCAATCTCATTAATCTGCTTTTTGATATTCTTGATATTTTCAGCCGTCGAAATTGCCGGATGGGTTTTCATTTTAATCGCATAATTTTCTGCCGGAAGACCAAAAGCATCCCAGCCCATCGGATGAATAATGTGATACCCGTGAAGCATCTTGTATCTGCTCCACACGTCGCTGATAACATATCCTCTCCAATGTCCTACATGAAGACCGGAACCGGACGGATATGGAAACATATCAAGACAGTAATATTTTGGTTTGCTCCGATCCGTATTGATCGGCTGTACGTCCCAATGATGCCGCCATTTCTTTTCAATCTCCTTATGGTTATAAGATGTTGCCATAATATTTTCCTCCTAAATCAATATCATTTATTCTGATTGCAGCGTAGTTTCTTCATCATTTGCGGTTTCCCCTGTGGATGGTTCCTTGTTTTTTTCTGATGTTTTTTTCTTCTGCCGCTTTGTTGTTTCTTCTCTCTCCTTTGCAATTTCCTTATTGCGTTTTAACAATGATTCCTTCTCTTTATCTGATAAGACCCCTTTTACCTTTTGGGCGTCCTCGTTAATTTTCAATTCAACCATCACCTGACAGGAACCGATATTGCCTGACTCATCCTTTGCTGTGATAATCACCGGAAAGGTTTTTAGTGTCAGTTCCTCCTTGACAACGGTATGGATTGTGATTGTGCAGCCTGTTTCACTGCAGGATACATACGGCCGCACCATATTTTCAATTTTTGTCACATTTTCTTTTGTATTGATATCTTTTGCAATCCTGCTCGCAACCTCCAGGGTAAACATGCTCTTGGAACAGGAGACTTTCGGACAAATGGTATCCGTCACCTGAAACTCCTGCTTGATTTCAAAGTTGTGTCCTGCCTGATCGCGATAGGTATATGTCACCGTATGTTTTCCAAGTTCTGTTTCCGAAAATTTTTTATATTTCAGACGGCCCAAAATATTTTTTCCGCTTTCATCGAAGGCAAGCAGATTTGCCAGATAAGAAATCTTTTCTCCCTTTTCTACCACGACTGTCTTGTTTCCTGATACTAGTTTTCCCGGTTTTACCTTTAAGTATGGATTTTGTGCTGATGGGTCTGTCGGATCCCAGCCGCAGTATTTCTTCAAGCGAATCGGTTCCTCCGGTTTCATCGGAAGTTCGTCTGTCTTTTTCCCCTTGACCACTCTGACTTCCGTAGAGGTCTTACAGTTTTTAGAAATCCACGCCGCGTCTCCGGAATAAAGGCAGATGCTGGAACCGGATATTTTTTTTCCAATATTTTGATACTCCCGGCGCTCTAGCATATATGGATATTGAGTCTTAAAACCAACAGATTGAATCCGTATTCCTTCTTTCAGTTTTGTATTATACTGATGCCATGCGCCATTGTTTTTGACCCATTCATAATCTGATTGTGTCTTATATTTTCCTTTTTTTAAACTCTTTCCAATAGAACAGGAAAAAGCTTTCACGGCATTTTTTTCCTGATGTTTTGAATCCGTGTACTGATAAACAATCAGCGTGTTTTTGGATTGGTTGACTTCCAGATAATAATCTTCAGCATTTTGGTTCTTATTTTTCTCATCATCTGCAGAGGAATTGTCTGCGGAATGAATCGTTCCGGTTTTTGCTTCCCGGTTGACCTTGTTGTAGACAAACATTAATGCACTGAAAAGAATGGCTGCTACGATCAGTATTTCCAAAAGCGTTAACAACCCATTTTTAAATTGCTTTGATTTGATAAACGATTTGATATCCATCCTGTTCCCTCAGTATGCATACAAAAAACTCTGTCATGCCATTTCAAACATACTTGTTTATTATATCGCATTACAGAGTTTTTTCAAGAATCCTTTCAGAAAAATTGACGCTTCATTCCTTATTCATTGAGCATGCGTCTGACACGGGACAATGCTGTTGCAACCGGAACAAGGGCAATCACAATCAGCGTGATGACTGCCTCGCATCCCAGATAGGCGCCATTATATGCCAGAGAATAAGGTACTGCTCCCCAACCTTCCCATGCATATTCACCAAAGAAAATCCATCCGGAAATAAATGCAAAGAAGTATCTTCCCAGAACGCCAATCAGGTATCCTATTTGAAGTCCACCAAATTGAAACAATTTGCAATCGAAAGTTTTGTTGATATGATATCCAATCCCGGATAACCCTAATGCACCAAACGCCAGCGGATAATCGACAAGCATCTGTGGGATAGTCAGGATATATGGGTCAATGATCAACTGCAGCAGCCCATAGGCAACACCGGTCAGAACACCGGCTCCAATGCCGTACCAATAGCCAATCAATGCAATAAAGAGCATACTGAGCAGCGTAACGGAACCGCCCATCGGCATTGCAAACAGTTTGATGTTTGACGTCACAAATGCGAGCGCTACACAGACTGCAGACACGGCAAGCTGCTTTGCAGAAATCTGGTATTCCTTCTTTCCAATCAAAAACGAAGCAATCAACAGCGCTAAAACAATTACAGCCACCAATGCGACATATCCAGCTGTTGTCGGAACATACATGATTCCGCCATATCCATCATCGACTCCTTTTGCAAAAAATGAAATCAGTTTCATAAAAAAATCCTCCTTTGAATTTAATTCGCCAGAGAATTCCATCACTCAAAAACCGTAATATCGGTTTTCATCATAACGCTTCCTTTCGTCGGTACTAACCGCATCAAGTTATAAGGGATCTGAATGCAATGAATCAATTCCATTGCCGCTGCATAGTTTTCTCTGAAAATCAGAGGAACAAACAACGCCGCATCAGTCTCAGCACATGGCACCCCTAGCGACATATTTACTTTTCAGGTAACAGTTTATCTTTTTTTGGTGCTGCTGTCAATGCGTTTCTGAAAACAGGAAACTTTCCAAAAAAGCATCGTTTTCAAAAACCTCTGCAATGTAAGGACCGTGAAATGCTTTTTTATGCTTTTTCCGCTGCCAGGCAAGCGTCCTTCATCTCTTTTACATACCGACCGACAATCGGAACCGCTTTCGTTCCATGTTCGGCAATGATTTTTACAATGGCGCTTCCCACAATCGCTCCATCGGCATACCGGCACATTTTTTCTGCCTGCTCCGGCGTTGCAATACCAAATCCGATTGCACACGGAACATCCGTCGCTTCTTTTACCAGTTTTGTCATGGACTCGATATCCGTTGTAATGTTTTCACGCACACCGGTAACCCCCAGAGAGGAAACGACATAGACATAACCCTGCGCTTTTCCTGCTATTTTCAAAATCCGTTCTTTGGAAGTCGGTGCAATCAGCGGGATAAGATCAATTCCGTTTGCATCGCAGTACGGCGCCATTTCTTCTCTTTCTTCATATGGGCAGTCCGGAACAATGATACCGGAGATTCCACATTCCGTGCAGCGTCCCATAAATTTTTTTGTTCCATACTTAAATATGGCATTCGCATAAGTCATGAAAATCAGAGGAATCTTTACCTGATCTTTGATCTCTTTGACAGCGTCAAACAGTTTATCCGTATTCGTTCCTGCTTTGAGCGCTCTCAAATCCGCTTCCTGGATGACTATGCCCTCCGCAATCGGGTCTGAAAATGGAATCCCGATTTCAATGATATCCGCGCCATTCTTCTGCATTTCCAGAATCAGTTTTTTGGTTGTTTCCAAATCCGGATCTCCCCCGGTAATAAACGGAATAAATGCCTTTCCATTGTTAAATGCTTCACTAATCTTACTCATATATCTGTACTCCTCTATATCTTGCTATGGCAGCAACGTCTTTATCTCCACGTCCTGACACATTCACAACTACAATTTTATCTTTACTGAGCGTTGGAACATATTTTATTGCATAAGCAATCGCGTGCGCGCTTTCAATCGCTGGAATAATGCCCTCTACTCTGGACAGATATTCAAACGCTTCTACCGCTTCTTCGTCAGTAATCGGAACATAAACCGCTCTTTTTGTGTCATGCAGATAGGCATGTTCCGGCCCGATTCCCGGGTAATCCAGACCGGCAGAAATCGAATAAACCGGGGCAATCTGCCCGTCCTCATTCTGACAGAACAACGACTTCATTCCGTGGAAAATTCCTTCGGTTCCATTTGCAACCGTTGCGGCGTTCTTTGGATGGTCAACGCCAAGGCCTGCAGCTTCACATCCAATCAATGCCACATCCTGATCCTCAATAAAATTGTAAAACGCACCCATGGCATTGGAACCGCCGCCCACACAGGCAATCACAGCGTCCGGCAGCCTTCCTTCTTTTTCCATAATCTGTTCTTTGATTTCTTTGCTGATTACACTTTGGAAATCTCTTACAATTGTTGGAAACGGATGCGGTCCCATCACGGAACCCAGGACATAGAGTGTATCATCCATCCGGTTTGTCCATTCACGCATCGCCTCATTGACCGCGTCTTTTAATGTCATTGTACCGCTCGTTACCGGATGTACCTTTGCGCCGAGCAGTTCCATTCTAAAAACATTTAAAGCCTGACGTTCACAGTCCTCTTTCCCCATGAAAATCTCACATTCCATATCCATCAGCGCCGCCGCCGTAGCAGTTGCCACACCGTGTTGTCCTGCTCCTGTCTCGGCAATGACTCTGGTCTTTCCCATCTTTTTTGCAAGCAGCACCTGTCCTAACACGTTATTGATTTTATGAGAACCCGTGTGATTCAAATCTTCTCTTTTTAAATATACTTTTGCACCACCCAGATCTTTTGTCATTTTCTTTGCCTCATAAAGCAGCGACGGTCTTCCTGCATACTGATTGAGCAGCTCCTGAAGTTCTTTTTGAAACTCCGGATTATTTTTATAAGTATTGTATGCTTCTTCCAATTCATTTACTGCCGTCATCAATGTTTCAGGAACATACTGTCCTCCATGAATACCAAATCTTCCCTTGCTCATCTTCAAATCCTCCTATCAATCTTTTACCCTCGGTTGTCTTAAGAATTCCGTTCACCGTTTAATTCCCTGAGCATCCCCGCTTTATCTTTTGCACGCATGAACGTTTCGCCAATCAGGACGCCGTTGACCTCTGCCTCTTTTAACTTTTGTACATCCTCTGCGCACCCGATACCGCTTTCTGCAATAAACAAAATGTCTTGCGGTACCAGTTTTCGCAGTCTTACACTGTTGGAAATATCAACTGTGAATGTTTTTAAATCCCTGTTGTTGACGCCAATAATTCTTGCTCCGGCACGGATTGCCATCTGAATCTCATTCTCATCATGCGCTTCCACCAGCGCGGAAATTCCAAGCGTATCACAGATTCCAATGTATTTTTTGATGGTCTCTTCCTCTAACAGAGAACAAATCAGCAATACCGCGGACGCTCCGTGAAGTTTTGCGTCGTAAATCATGTACTCGTCAACCACAAAATCCTTTCTTAAAAGGGGAATCGAGACTTTTTCACTGATTTCCTTTAAGTATTTTTTATCCCCTTGAAAAAATTCAGGTTCTGTCAAAACAGAAATACAGCCGGCGCCCGCTTTTTCATATTCCTTTGCAATTTCAAGATAAGGGAACTCTTTTGCGATTACTCCCTTCGATGGAGATGCCTTTTTCACCTCGCAGATAAAAGTCATTCCGTCTTCTGCGAGTTTCTTTTCAAAACAAAAATCTCCTTTTTGCATGGAAAGCGCACGTCTTTTTATCTCTTCAAGCGGCACTTCCTTTTTTTCTTTTTCTACCCTCATTCTCGTAGACTGCGCAATGTTCTCTAAAATCATTGGTTATTCCTCTCTTTTCGCGGTGTCCTCTCTCCTCGTTTCCTTAAAACTGATTGGTTGCCGCAACAAATTCGTCCAGTTTTTCTGCCGCCTTTTTGCTGTCAATCGTTTCTGCTGCAATTCTGATTGCCTCGCCGTAGGAAATCCCTTCTTTATAGATGTAAATGCATGCTCCGGCATTTAACAAGACTGCATTCCTCTTTGGTCCGGTTATTTTCCCATTTAAGATATCTCTGGTAATCTGCGCATTGACAGCACCGTCGCCACCCTCTAAATCCTTTTTATCACAAAGAGGAATTCCATATGCCTCCGGATTTAATTCATAGATGGTCGTTGTACCGTTTCGGATTTCACAGACCGTCGTCTTTGCGCTGGCAGAAATTTCATCCATCACATCCTGTCCGAAAACAACCATTCCCTTTTTGACGCCAAGTTTAATCAATACCTGAGCGACCGGCTCTACCAACCGTTCGTCATACACGCCGATAATATCCATTGACGCTCCTGCCGGATTTGTCAGCGGTCCCAAAATATTGAAAATGGTTCTGATTCCGAGCGCCGCCCTGACCGGACCTACAAATCTCATAGCGCTGTGGTATTTTTGTGCAAACAAAAATGTCATTCCGGTTTTGTCTAAAACCTCTTTGGCCTGCTCCGGCTCAATTGTTATTTTTGCGCCAAATGCTTCCAGCACATCTGCGGCCCCGGATTTGCTGGATACTCCGCGGTTTCCGTGCTTTGCAATCTTACATCCCGCTGCAGCGGCTACAATCGCAGAAGTCGTGGAAATATTAAATGTATTCGCTTTATCTCCGCCGGTTCCAACAATTTCCAATAGATCCATATCATGTTCGAGTTTTGTTCCATTATCCCGCATTCCCTGTGCAGAACCGGTAATTTCATCAATTGTTTCCCCTTTCATGCGCAGGGCAACGAGATATGCGCTGATGAGTACCTCCGGTGTATTCCCACTCATAATCTCGTTCATACATTCCTTTGCTTCCTCATAAGTTAAATTCTGATTTTCCACTAATTTTCCAATGGCTTCCTTAATCATCTTTCTTTCCTCCTATTCATAGATCATTCATTTGGTTTTAGTTCTAAAATTGATTTTATATTATTTTTACTTTAAACGTTTAAAAAATTTTGCATCATCGTCTTTCCCTGCGGTGTCAATACAGACTCCGGATGAAACTGCAGTCCAAAGATTTTATAATCCTTATGCTGCACAGCCATGATTTCATGGTCCGATTCGTCCACGGCAATGACTTCCAGTTCGTCCGGCATTGTGTCCGCTTTTGCTGAAAGGGAGTGATAGCGCGCTCCCTGAAAAATCTTTTCCATTCCGGTAAAGATCGGCGAATCCTTCAGTACTGTGATATCGCTTTTTTTCCCATGCATCAGTTGCTTGGCATATGTGACTGTTCCTCCAAACACTTCACAGATACATTGATGTCCCAGGCAGACGCCCAAAATCGGATATTCCCCTTTCAATTTTCGAACGACCTCCTCGCAGATTCCCGCATCCCTTGGTTTCCCCGGTCCCGGGGACAATATGATGTGGCTTGGATTTTTCTTTCTGATTTCCTCAATCGTAATTTCGTCGTTCCGGACTACCTGGATATTTCCCCGGCTGATTTCCCCAACCAGCTGTACCAGATTGTAGGAAAAACTGTCATAATTATCGATTAAAAGTACCATTACTGCCTCACCTCGCTTCCCCTGACGATTGCATCAATCACAGCCCCTGCTTTATGCGCACATTCCATATATTCGCTTTCCGGAACACTGTCGGCAACAATACCGGCGCCCGCCTGGACGCTGACTCGATTCCCTTTTTTCACAGCGGTCCGGATGGCGATACAGACATCCAGATTTCCGGATAAATCAATGTAACCGATAGCGCCTCCATAAACGCCCCGCGGCTCTTTTTCCAGTTCTTCTATAATCTCACACGCCCTAAATTTCGGCGCCCCGGAAAGAGTTCCCGCCGGAAGCAGCGCTGATACAGCGTCACAGGCATCATACTGTTTTCCCAGCGTTCCGCACACCGTAGAAGCGATATGCATTACTTTGGAGAAACGATGTATTTTCATATAATCTTTCACAAAAACGCTGCCGTATTCTGAGATTTTTCCAATATCATTTCTCGCCAAATCCACCAGCATGTTGTGCTCGGCAAGTTCTTTCTCGTCTTGTAACAGTCCCTTTTCCAATGCAAGATCTTCCTCATCATTCTTCCCGCGCGGCCTGGTGCCCGCTACGGGGAATGTGGTCAGTTTTCCATCAACCAGTTTTACCATGGTTTCCGGCGATGCCCCGGCAATCTGAAGATCTTCCGCCTGGATAAAATACATATAAGGAGATGGATTGGTAGTGCGGAGTACCCGGTAAGGATTCAGTAGCGAGCCATGATATTCTGCCTCGAATTTTCTGGACACAACTCCCTGAAAAATATCGCCTTCCCGAATATAATGTTTGGTCTTTTCCACCATGTCGCAATATTCTTCTTTTGTCATATTGCTCTGAAATTCCACCGCTTCTTCCACTGAATTTTTTGGAAGCGGCGTTTGATGATAAATCAGCGCCTCCATTTTTTCAATTTCTAACAGCGCTGCATTATATCCCTGCATTCCATCCTTTGCTTTCATATTGGCAATCAGAATAATCTTCTGTCTAAAATGGTCAAACACAATGACTTTGTCAAATAACATTAAATGATAATCATCGACATCGCTGCTTTTCAGTTTTAATTTCGGCTCTGCATAACCAATCATATGATAGCCGAAATAACCGACAAACCCTCCCGTAAAGGTCGGTAAACCTTCTATTTTGGGAGACTTATATTTTTCAAGCAGATTTCTGAGTGCATCCATCGGATTCATCTCCGTCAGCGCTTCAATCTCGCCGCTTTTCTGTGTTACTTTTCCATCTTTGCATGTGATATGCAGAACAGGTTCATATCCCAGGAAGGAATAGCGCGCCCATTTTTCTCCTCCTTCTACACTTTCCAGCAGAAAGAAGTTTTTATCAAAAGTCTCCAGTTTCCGTAACAGCGTAATCGGCGTAATCACGTCGGCATAAATCTCTTTCGCAATCGGAATCAGACTGTAATCCGAAAGATACTGCTCGATTTCTTCAAATGGCTGCGTATTCATGTTCTCTCCTCCTTTATCAGCTTTTCAATCAAAAAAGCCCCTGTCCCTTGAAAATCAAGGGACAAGAGCTATCATATACTCCTGCGGTGCCACCCAAATTAATGTACAACACATTCACTCATCGCATACCATCATATGCTTCCCTCTTTAACGGTAGGGTTCCGTCAGCGTCTACTCTCATCTGCATGATTTCAAGCTGCCCTCTTAGGTCCATTCGCTACCGACTATCTGTTATCTCTCACCGACCGATAACTCTCTTTAAAGAATCGTCTGGAAGTTACTCCTCCTAATCAACGGTTTATGAAACTATGTTTTATTCTATAATGAAATTTTCATTCTGTCAAACTTTTTTTTGCATTTTGATATTTGTTTTACCAATTCAAAATCGTTTATGCTTTTGCATTCTCAGCCACCTGTTTTGCCTGAACGTCTCCCGGTGCCTGCTCATATTTGGAAACAACATATTCAAAATCTCCACTGCCGCCGGTAATGGAACGCAGTGAGGTAGAATATCCGTACAACTCCAGCATCGGAACTTCCGCTTCAATCATCTGCTTTCCGCCATCTACGGATGTCATATTCATTACACGTCCCCGTCTCTTATTCAGGTCGCCCATGATATCTCCGGAGAAGCGGTCCGGAGCTGTGACGGTCAATGCCGCGATCGGCTCTAACAGGACAGGACTCGCATCCATAAAGCCTTTCTTAAATGCCATGGACGCAGCTGTCTTAAACGCCATTTCTGAAGAGTCCACCGGATGATAGGAACCGTCGATGAGTGTCGCCTTGACTCCTACGACCGGATATCCTGCCAGCGGTCCTGCTTTCACGCATTCCTGAAGTCCTTTTTCTACCGCCGGGAAATAATTTTTCGGAACTGCTCCGCCTACAATCTTTTCTTCAAAGACATAGGCCTCTGAGAGATC
This sequence comes from uncultured Lachnospiraceae bacterium, assembly GCA_947624875.1. Lineage (GTDB taxonomy): Bacteria > Bacillota > Clostridia > Lachnospirales > Lachnospiraceae > Eubacterium_G. Next base: position 11,122 of record CANQMA010000013.1, on the reverse strand, counting down.
TCCGGACGGTTCAAATTCCATAATGACATCACCATACTGTCCGTGACCACCGGACTGCTTTTTATATTTTCCCTGAACCTGCGCTTTCTTTCGTATCGTCTCCCGGAATGCAATTCTCGGTCTGTACAGTTCAATTTCCACTTTATATTTATCCTTCAGTTTTGAAGCAACAACCTCCAGCTGCTGGTCTCCAATACCATACAGCAGAGTCTGTTTATTTTCATCATCCACAATAAATTTGAGCGTCAGATCTTCGATGGCAAGTTTTGTCAAAGCCTGCGCAACTTTATCTTCATCCCCTTTATTGACTGCCCGATATGCCATATAAGTATACGGTTTTGACATGGTCGTCGGATGATATTCAATCGGCCACGCCCGTGTGGCAAGCGTATCGCCGGTGCGGGTACTATCCATTTTTCCAATAGCACCGATATCACCGGAATAAAGTTCCGGCACTTCGATGACATTTTTTCCTCTCATGACATAGAGCTTACTCAGTTTTTCTTCTACGTCTTTGGTTGCATTATATACTGTATCTCCTGCCCTTAGGATTCCGGTACGAACCTTCACAAGAGAATATTTTCCAACAAACGGATCCATAATGGTCTTAAACACATAAGCTGAAACCGGCTTCGTGGAATCGAAATCTGCCACAACTTCTTCGCCGGTATTAATATTTGTCGCCTTTTTTAATACTTCTGCATTGTCTGCTGACGGGAAGTATTTTTCACATGTCTGCAGAAAACTATTGACGCCCTGACATGTAATTCCGGAACCGATCTGTACCGGAACAATATCACAGCTGATGACATTTTGTCTGAGTGCTTTGGAAATTTCTTCCGTGGTAAATTCCTCACCCATAAAATATTTATCCATCAAATCTTCATCTGATTCAGCAACTGCCTCCATCAGGTGTTCTCTACAAGGCTCTAAATCCGGCATTACGTCTTCCGGAATATCTCTTTCCGTATAATTTCCCAAATCATCTACAAATTTCCGTCCACCCATTTTTACTACATTAACGTATCCGGTCAGTTTTTCATTTTCAATAATCGGCAGATGAAACGGCGCTACTTTTTTCCCGAAATTTTCTTTTAACTGTTCCACCGTCTGCATATAGTTTGCATTCGGATCATCCATGTTGGTGATAAAGAAAATTCTTGGAATCTGTCTGCGCTCACAAATTTCCCACGCCTTGATGGTTCCGACTTCAACGCCGGCTTTTCCATTGACTACAATAACCGCTGCATCCGCTACGCTCATGGCGTCTTCCATCTGCCCGACAAAATCAAAATATCCCGGCGCATCCAAAATATTAATTTTCAATCCGTTCCATTCTACCGGTACAACAGACGCGCTGATGGAAAATTTACGGTTGATTTCCTCCTTGTCATAATCACTGATGGTATTTCCGTCCACGATTTTCCCCATCCGGTTAATCGTTTTTGTGGCAAAGGCGACTGCTTCGGCTAAAGTAGTCTTTCCCGCCCCTCCGTGGCCTAAAAATACAACATTTCTGATACTCTCTGTTTTATAAACATTCATATCTGTTACCTCCTGTTTTATTTATTTTTTGAGCAGTCCGCTCTCACGTTCCATAACCATTATGTATATTTTACCCCATCTGTCAGTTCTTTACAATAATGGTTAAATCTTTAACAAAATTCTCTTTTCATTGGAAGGGAAAAACATTATAATGGATATTGAGAAAGAAAAAAGGAGAATCAATATATGCGCTCACCTAAATATTTATATTATGTCTTTACAGCTTTTATTATCAGTTGTGCAGCGCTTCTGTTATTTTTGCAGCCTCTGATGAATGTACATGGTAATACCACTACGGTATCTACGGCAGCAACAGAAACGCCAAGTACGGAATCCACTGTTGCTCCAACCGAGACACCGACAGAGACTGCAGCGGTTTCCAAAAAGAAAGAGAAAAAAAAGAAGCATAAAAAAAAGTATAATCAGATAAAGTCCATTCAATTAAGCGAGAAAAAAGTCCGATTAAATGTGAAAAATCATCGTTATTTGAAAGTGCGCATTGCTTACAAAAGTAAAAAACAGAAAAATAATGAAAAAATAATCTGGACAAGCCAAAATAAAAACATTGCAACGGTTTCCCAGGCAGGCGTTGTGACCGGAAAAAAGAAAGGAAGTACATATATTACCGTCAAATCCGAATTTTCCGGCATTCAGGCGAAATGTAAGGTGACTGTTGGAAAGACAAAATACATTGCAATTACCTTTGACGATGGTCCGGGCATTTACACGAATCAACTGCTGAATGCACTGGAAAACTACGACAGTAAGGCAACTTTTCTTCTGGTAGGCGCGAATGTATCTTCTTATTCTAAGCAGGTAAAGCGGGAACATTCTTTATTTATGCAAATCGGCAATCATTCATGGAGCCATGCAAATTTAAAAGCAATCTCCAAAAAACAGGTTTCAAGCCAGATTAATCGTTCCAAGAATGCGATTAAACAAATGACCGGCGAAAACCCTTCCATTTTCAGGCCGCCATACGGAAACTATAACAGTACGGTTGCCTCTGCGGTGGATGTCCCGATGATTTATTGGAGTGTTGATACTTTAGACTGGAAATACCGAAATAACAAATATGTCTGTTCCACCATATTAAAATATGCAAACGACGGTGAAGTCGTTTTACTGCATGATATTCACAAAACTTCCGTCGAAGGATTTATCAAGGCTTTACCAACATTAATCAAACGCCATTACGAACTGGTCACAGTAAGCGAATTATTCCAAATTCATGGGAAAAAAATGAAAAAAGGCGTCATGTACTTCAGCGCAAAATAGTTCTTTGACATCGGAAAGGAACCAGCGAAAGATTTCCTATTGAAATCAGATTCAGTTTGTTATAAAATAGCCATGAAGTTGTTTCGCTTTAAAGCGTTAAAGTTTAAACTATGAAAGTGTAAAAGAAAATGAGATTTTTAACATTTGGATTTGTCGGGATAGGACTGATCGGAGGATCTGTTGCAAAGTCACTCCGTTTCGTATATCCCGGATGTAAGATCATTATTTATAATCGAAGCGCGGAGCCCCGCGTTATGGCGCTCAACGATGGAACTGCCAATATCGCCGTCAGTGAAGTCGACGAAACCTTTAGAGAGTGCGACTATGTTTTTCTCTGCACCCCTGTGGAAAAAAATGTGGAGTACCTTCAAAAATTAAAAGCATTGGTGAAAAAAGATTGTATTATTACCGATGTTGGCAGCGTCAAGGGAAATATTCATCAGGCGGTCAAAAAACTAGATATGGAATCAATGTTTATCGGCGGACACCCGATGGCGGGTTCAGAAAAGACCGGTTATGAGCATTCAACCGATAAACTTTTGGAAAATGCCTATTATGCGATTACCCCTACTCCTGCTGTTGATGAAAATCGTGTGGAAGAATTCACACAGATTATCAGAGATATTGGGGCGATTCCCCTTCGGCTCTCCTATCAGGAACATGATAAGGTTGTTGCTGCCATCAGCCATCTGCCACATCTGATTGCATCCGGTCTGGTCAATCTGGTTAAGCACAATGATTCCCCGCAGGAGTATATGAAAACGATTGCTGCGGGAGGATTTAAAGATATTACCCGTATCGCTTCTTCTTCCCCGGAAATGTGGGAGCAGATCTGTATGACGAATACGGAAAATATTGCCGAAATGCTGCAGTTATTTATCAATGATCTAACCGATGTCAAGAAGTCGTTAGAACAAAAAAACGGACAGGCAATCTATCAGATGATTTCTGAGAGCCGTGACTATCGAGATAATCTGGAGGATCATTCGAACAGTATTATCCAGAAAAGTTATAATGTTTACTGCGATATTATTGATGAATCCGGCGCGATTGCAACAATTGCAACGATTCTGGCAACCAACGGCGTCAGCATCAAAAATATCGGAATTATTCACAACCGTGAATTTGAAGAAGGCGTATTAAAAATCGCATTCTACAATGAAGAGTCTGCAGATAAGGCGGTTGAGCAGTTAGAAAAGCACCGCTATAAAGTATTTAAGCGAAATTAGAGTTCCGTTATTTCTCCGTCAGCCGGTCTAGCACATCAAAATATTCTTCAAACGTCTTTCTGCAGCAGAGCGGATTTCGGATTACGACGCCCTCTACCGCCAGACCTGCCATCGCGAAACTCATCGCCACCCTGTGGTCGTCATAAGTTTCAATAACTGCGCCATGAAGCGTTTCCGGAATAATTTCCACATCCGTGCGATTTTCTTTTTCAACAATCCTTGTCCGGCAGCCCAGCCGTTCCAGTCCGTTTACCATCGCCTGTACGCGGTCTGACTCCTGTTTTCTGATATGTCCGATATTTTGAATGACCGTCTTTGATGTTGCAAACGCCGCGACCACCGCCATTGTGAGCGCCTGGTCGGAAAAGTCAGACATATCCACAGTAATACCCTCAAAGGCTTTAAGGTTTCCGGCGTCCACTGTAACGCCCTGCTCTGTGTCGGTGATTTTGGCTCCCATCTGTTCCAGTACGTCAAGAAATTTCCGGTCGCCCTGCATCGAATTTTTATGCGTTCCGAAAACCAACGCTTTCGTCTTTAAAATCATCGCCATTGCATAAAAATAACAGGCAGCGGAAAAATCAGGTTCCACAAAATACTGCGGTATTCCAAAGTTCTGCGCCGCGATTTCGTAGGTGTTATTTTCCCTTCTCCATGAAATGCCAAACTGCTCCATCATGCGAAGCGTCATTTGAATATAAGAACCCTCTGTCCGCGAACCGGTCAGCGTGATTTTCATTCCATGAATCGGCGCTGCCATCAAAAGTCCGCTGGCATACTGGCTGCTGGTAGTCGTGTCAATCTCTGTTTCCAACTGCCGCATTCCTAAAGAATGTATCCGGAACGGAAAATGGTCGGGTTCTTCCAGAAATTCAACCGCAACGCCCTGCGCCCTGATTTTATCAAGCAGTTCTTTCATCGGCCGCTTTTTCATCTGCTCTGATGCGTTTAACACATATGTCCCGCCGGCAGCCGCAAGAAATACGGTAAGAAATCTCGCCGCAGTTCCGGCGCTTCTCACATTGATTTCGACATTGGAATTTGGGATTTTTCCGTTTTCACCAAAGACTACCACCTGATGTTCCTTCTCGTCAATCTCCACCCGAAATCCCAGCGTTTTCAGGCAGTCCAAAAATGCTCTGGAATCTTCGCTGAATAACACGCCCCGCAGTTCGCAGACCGTATCCGACATTGCCGCAAGCATGAGTGCTCTGTTTGTGATGCTTTTGGAACCCGGCACCAAAACCTTTATATTCTTTTTTTCCTTCAATAATCTGACAGCATACTGTTCCATTTGATTTCCTCTTATCATCAATCTTTCTTCCTGCACCGCGCTTTTAGAGGTACAGGCATCAACCCGTTACCGGATAAACATTGCGTCGCCAAAACTGAAAAACCGGTACTTTTCTTTTACCGCCTCCTCATACGCCGCCAGTATATGCTCCCTTCCGGCAAGCGCTGACACCAGCATCAGCAGGGTCGACTCCGGCAGATGAAAATTTGTAATCAGTCCGTCAACCGCTTTAAACGTATATCCCGGATAAATAAAGATCTGCGTCCAGCCGCTTCCTGCATGGATTACGCCGTCAACGTCCGCCACCGTTTCCAATGTCCGCGTGCTGGTTGTTCCCACAGAAATCACTCTGCCGCCGTTTCTCTTTGTTTCATTGATAATCGCCGCGTCCTTTTCATCGACCATGTAAAACTCCGAGTGCATATGATGTTCGAGAATATTTTCCACCTTTACCGGTCGGAACGTTCCCAGCCCCACGTGCAGCGTTACATGGGCAATCCGAATTCCTTTATTTTCAATTTCAGCAAGCAGTTCTTTCGTAAAATGCAGTCCCGCCGTCGGCGCCGCCGCAGAACCCTCATATTTGGCATACACCGTCTGATAACGGTTTTTATCTTTCAGTTTGTGGGTAATATACGGCGGAAGCGGCATTTCTCCAAGCCTGTCCAGAACCTCCTCAAAAATCCCCTCGTAGTGGAATTTTATCAGCCGGTTTCCTTCCTCGACAATTTCCAGAACCTCTCCGGTCAAAAGCCCGTCGCCAAAAGAAATCTTTGTACCCGCTTTACATTTTTTTCCCGGTTTTACGAGTGTTTCCCAAATATCATTTTCTTTTCTTTTCAAAAGTAACACTTCAATTTTTGCATCGGTTCCGACTTTGCTTCCAAAAAGCCTTGCCGGAATTACTTTGGTATCGTTGATTACCAGACAGTCCTCCGGTCTCAGTTCGTCGATAATTTCCCGAAACACGCGGTGTTCTGTTTTTCCCGTCGTTTTATCCAGCACCATCAGCCTTGAACTGCTCCGGTCTTCTAACGGATCCTGCGCAATCAACTCCTGCGGCAGATCATAATCATAATCATGCAGGCTCATTTGCTTTTTCATCATAAAATTCCTTTTCTAACTTTCATGGATTGAATATTTCAATCAGTTTCTATCAGCTCGTTATGATATCACTTCATCATTCATTCCATCAAATATTTTCCATAAATAAGTTTACAGTGCTTCGCTATCCAGTACGATAGTAAATGGCCCGTCATTGGACAATTGCACCTTCATGTCGGCGCCAAAGATGCCTTTCTCTACTACCGGCACCGCTTCTTTGCATTTCTGAATAATATATTCGTACATTTCATTTGCCATGTCCGGCCCGCCGGCCTTTACAAAAGATGGACGGTTTCCTTTTTTGCAGTCCGCATAGAGCGTGAACTGGGAAATCAACAGCAGTTGTCCGTCTACATCGGAAAGTCCCAGATTGGTCTTTCCGTTTTCATCGTCGAAAATACGCATATTGCAAAGTTTCTTTACCATTTTATCCGCAATCTCTTTTGTATCATCTTCTGCCACTCCAATCAACACAAGAAAGCCTTTTCCTATCTGTCCGACGATTTTTTCATCTACAGTTACAGAAGCCTCCGTAACTCTTTGTATTACAAATTTCATTGAAGTTCCTTCTCCTTTAATCTCGTTCTTTTAAATATCTTTTTAGAAGAAAACTGCAAAAATACGGAAAAGTATAGACATTGTCGCTATATCCCACATTACCGTCACATAATTTAATTCCATATTTGATATCTTCATATTTCTCACTGCGGATCAATGTCCGCAAGGACTTTGAACGATTGTTTGTAGCTTTTACTTCTACCGGAATCAATGCGGACTTTGTCCTCACGAAAAAATCTTCTTCCAATGTGGAATCTCCCCGCTTATAATAATATAAACCATATCCGCTTTTTGACAAGGCTTCCCCGACAATATTTTCAAACAATGCGCCTTTATATACCCCAAGATTTTTATTTGCTCTCAAATCGTCCTGAGTTTCATCGTCCAACATTGCAACAAATAATCCTGTATCCTTTAAATATATCTTGTATTTTGTCTCATCAAAATTGCCCTTTAAAGGAAGTTCCGGAAAATGAAGACAATAACATACATTGATTATGCCGGCATCATTTAACCATTCGATACAGCCTCTGTAATCCTTGAATCTCGCTCCATGCGCCACCTTGGATATCTGAAACTTTTTATTCTCCTTTGATAACTGTACCGGAATATGATCAAACACATTTAATATTCTGGTCTGATCCAGTCCTTCAGCATATTTTCTAATATCCTCCCGATAATCTGATATCAACTGTCGTTGTTGTTCCAGTGTTCCTTCAAAAGTCCCTCTGGTCACATAATCCCGGACAACCGCCGGCATTCCTCCTAAAATGCAGTAATCAACCAACAGATTATGATATATATTCATTTCCAAAGAATTAAATGGTTTTAATTCTTTCATATGGTTTAACATATCCTCAATGACTTCTGCACCATATTCCTTCGCCCATAAAAATTCCTCAAAATCCATAGAATACATTTCATAATCTATTTTATATCCAACGCTATTGCTCTCTATCCGCTTGTACTGAATCCCTAATAAAGAACCGCTGCATATCACATCATACCTTCCATCAATCTTAAAGAATTTTAGCGAAGTCGCTATTTCCGGAAAATCCTGAAGTTCATCAAAGAAAATCAGAGTCTTGTTCGGCTCAAATCTTTTTGTAGAGTCAATCCGGGAAATATTTTTTATGAGATAATCTACCTTATACCCATCTTCAATAATCATTTTGTATTTTGGTTCTTCATAAAAGTTAATGTATATCACATTCTCATAATATGCTTTGGCAAAATGACTAATGGATTCTGTCTTTCCCACCTGTCTCGGCCCTTTTACAATTAAGGGCAGGCGGTCGGGATTATTTTTCCATTTGATTAAATAATCATCTATTTTTCTCTTTAAATATTTCATAGTCACCTCGAACATTCACTGTTTTCTTTGTTTATTATAGGCTTATTTGCTTAAAAATACAACATTTTTACAAAAATTAGAGCGAATTTTTACTATATTATTACAAAAAAATGAGGGAATATTTACTATAAATGTACAAAAAGATGAGGGAATTATCAAAAAACATTATTTTGGATACCGTTTCTTCCAAAACATTTTTCTATACAAAAAACAGGAGCTTCTGCTCCTGCTTTTTGGATTCATAGAACTCTTGATTATCCTCTCAGCTGAATACCTAATCCCTCAAGACCATTCAGAATTTTCTTCATGACACTGGCAATATCATTTTCTTCCAATGTTCTGTCTTTTGCCCTAAAGACAATATTGTAAGCAACAGACTTGAAACCTTCCTCAATCTGGTCTCCCTCGTATATATCAAACAAACGATAATCTTCAAGAATCTTTCCGCCTCGCTGCTCAATCACCGCCTCAATCTGTCCCACTAAAATTTCTTTTGGAACAACCATGGAAATATCTCTTGAAACAGCCGGGAACTTGGCAATGCCCTCGTACTTGATATTGAAATCAGCCATTTCATAAATGTATGGCATATCAATGACTGCCACATAGGCTCTTGTTTTCAAATCATAATTTTCAGCCACCTGCGGGTGCACTTCGCCGAGATATCCGATGACCGTGCCGTTATAAATAATTTCCGCCTGACGTCCCGGGTGCAGGAATGGCTTTCCGGCGTCGGCATTGTAAGTAAGTTTCTTTTTCATGCCGACCTGCTCCAGAAATTCCTCGACAACGCCCTTCATGGTAAAGAAGTCGCCCGTTCCGTAAAAACCAAGCGTAAACTGCATTCTCTCATCCGGTAAATCCTTCAGCGGCAGTTCTTTTGGCAGATAGACATTGCCCATCTCATATAATCTCACATCTTTATTCCTGCGGTTATAGTTTGTTGAAAGAGATGTCAGCATTCCGTCTAAGGAAGTTGTTCTCATAATACTGAAATCTTCACCGAGAGGATTTGAGATTGTAATCGCCTCCCGCAGTTTGGAATCCTCCGGAATCAGTAATTCATCAAATACCTTCGGGCTCTCAAACGAATAGGACATTCCCTGTGAAAAACCGCAGTACAGCGCCACGCTTCTTGCAATCTCGTCAATCCGCAGTTTCTCAGACAACTTCCCGGTCGTCGCTTCGCCGGACGGCAGCGTGGTCGGAATATTGTCGTAACCGTAAAATCTTGCAATTTCCTCCGCAATGTCGCACATACCGATTAAATCCTGTCGGAATGTCGGTACGGTAATCATTTTCGTATCCGGATTGTATTTTAATTCCAACGCCGGAAAATAGGAAATCATCTGCTCCTGCGTCAAATCAAATCCAATCAGTTTATTGACTCTTTCAGGCTCGAACAGAATCTGGCGTTCTTCTCGCTTGTCCGGATATACATCCACAATTCCTGCCACAACTTCTCCGGCGCCAAGCTCCTCAATCAACTGGCACGCACGATTGATGGCTTCCTTAGCATTATTCGGATCCAACCCTTTTTCAAATTTACCGGAGGCGTCCGTCCGAAGTCCGACTCTCTTGGAAGAAAGACGGATATTCGTTCCGTCAAAACATGCCGCCTCAAACAGAACTTCCTGCACATCATCAGTAATCATGGAATTCTCTCCACCCATGATACCGGCAAGTCCGACTGCTTTTTCTCCGTCACAGATCATCAGCATCTCAGAGTCTAAATTTCTCTCCTGTCCGTCTAATGTGACAAACTTTTCACCATTTTTTGCACGTCGCACAATAATTTTCTGACCCGCAATCGTGGAAAGATCATAGGCATGCATTGGCTGACTGTATTCTTCCATGACGTAATTTGTGATATCTACTAAATTATTGATCGGTCGGATTCCACATGCTGCAAGTCTTCTCTGCATCCATTCCGGTGACGGCGCAATTTTTACATTTTTCACGACTCTGGCACAGTATCTTGTACAGAGGTCCGGATCCTGAATCTCCACAGAAATATCATCATGCACATCACCCTTTGTTCCTGTCTCTGTTACCTGTGGTGGACAGAACGGTTTATGGAATGTTGCCGCAGCTTCTCTGGCAATACCAATCACGCTGTAACAGTCTACTCTGTTAGAAGTAATCTCATATTCAAAGACTGTTTCATGAAGTCCCAGCACTTCGATAGCGTCTGCACCGACTTCCACATCCTCGTCAAAAATATAAATTCCATTTTCCGGAGCCTCCGGATAAAAATCTCTGCTGGAACCCAGTTCTTCAATGGAGCACATCATACCGTTACTTGGAACGCCGCGAAGCTTTCCATTCTTGATTTTAATGCCTCCTTTGGTCCTAGAGCCATCATGTCCGCCTGCAACACGTCCATTATTCAAGACCACCGGAACTTTCTGTCCTTCTTCCACATTCGGCGCGCCGGTTACAATCTGAATCGTGTCTGTTCCAATATTTACCTGACATACGACCAATTTGTCTGCGTCCGGATGTTTTTCAATTTTTTCAATCTGCCCGACAACAATTTTATCCAAATCTTCATCAAGTCTCTCAAAGCCCTCGCATTTTGTTCCGGACAGCGTCATTTTATCCATGTATTCCTGATCGGTACATTCCAAATCAGGAACATATGCTTTAATCCATGATAACGGTGTATTCATCTTGATTCCTCCCTCCTGTTATGAAGTGACCTTTGTCAAGAGGCAAATTTTAACTTGCTTTTTTCTCTTGAACAGTCACATTTGTTTA
>CANQMA010000012.1 GCA_947624875.1 uncultured Lachnospiraceae bacterium | reverse complement strand
GGCGAGATAGCTCAGTTGGCTAGAGCACACGGTTCATACCCGTGGTGTCGGGGGTTCAAATCCCTTTCTCGCTACTTCTTATCTGTAAAAAGACATACCTGTTATGGTATGTCTTTTTCTTTATTTTTTTATCTTTACTTTTTTTACGGGAGACCACTTGCTAAAATATTGATGGTCCTTAATCATCATATATGCTCTGACACGAACAAATAGTGCGCGCTTTCTTTTGATTTTCTGATGCTTTACTGTCAAAATTTTTCTATTTTTTTGGTATCCTGCTTTTACCCAGACCTTTTTATTCTTTTTTGCATTGTTCCTTGTCTGATAGAACCGTATCTGATACCCGTCTGCCTGTTTGATTTTTCTTTTCAGTGTGATTTTTACCTGCTTTGCAGATTTTTTCTTTGTCGCTTTTGAAATCTTAGGCTTTCCGGACTGCCTAAAGACTGACAAGCTCGTCGGCTTCTTTGCAATTTTTTCTGTTGCAGGTTCCTGATACGGGCCGGCAACAGAGATATAAGTTGCAGCTCCGCTGACAGCCGGATCCACTGCATGCGCAAATTGATATCCCAGTGAAAAAATCAAATTCAGCGTATCTAAAGAATACGTGTCTTGAATCCCCTCATTGGTATATGCAATATTGGAATTGATTAATTGATTCAGATATCCTTGATCGTCAGCCGTAAAATCTTCATACATTTCCTCCGGGTATAGGGTGTAATAAATCGTAGATGCAGAGGTAAAAGTCCCCAAAGGCTTTGGGTGTTTTTTATCCATGCAGTAAAAGTCTAACTGATGTCCGGTATACAGTTCGTAAAATGTTTCTCCTGCCGGAGCAAGCCTGGCATTGAATGACTTCGCTGTCTTAATATAACTGTCCGTAAAATATGGCAGCAGGCTGTTTTCTCCGGTAAGCGTATTCTTAGTTGGCCACGGTTCGTAGAAGACAATGTGCGCCTGCGGATTATACTGTAGAATTTTGGGAACCAGCGCCTCTGCACCCCGTTGGAGATTTTCAGCGTTAAACCCGCCGACGATATCCTGCAGGATTACAATTTCATACCCACCTTTTTCAATTGCTGACAAAATGTTTTGGGCGCCGGATTGGAAGATTAAATTTTTTCCTCCATTCGTTGCTGCAGTACAATGGATCTTTTTCCCTTTTCTTTCTGCAATTCCCTGTACTACGTTACTCAGGGTATTGTAATAGGTCATAGAATTACCAATAAACAAAACATCCATTGTTTCTGCATCCGCTTTTTCAGCCTCATCCGTTGAATTCTCTGTCGATTCGTTTTGTATGGAACCTGCTTGAGCGGCACCAACATTTTTCTTATGAGATATTGCCGGAACCTGCATCATCAGTGTGACAGCCAGCAAAAAACAAATATACTTTTTCACTCTTTTCTCCTCTGATCAATTTTTTGTTTTTGCAATCATCTATCCGTTTTTATGCAGGATTATTTCACCTTTGCTTTCTTTACAGATGACCATTTTCCAAAAGTTTTCTTTCCCTGATTTAGCATATATGCACGGATACGAATAAATAAAGCCTTTTTGTTCCTGAGTTTTTTACTTTGAACCATGAATGCTTTACGATTTTTTTTGAACGTTACTTTTGCAAGCGCCTTTCTGTTTTTCTTTGCATTGCGCTTCTTCACAAAGAAACGTATCTGATATCCGTTTGCATGATTCACTTTGTTCTTCAGTGTAATTCGAATCTTATTTGCAGATTTTTTCTTGACAGCTTTCTTAATTTTTACCTTGCCAATGACTGCAGATTGATTCGTTACTTTGGACTCCTGTGTAACCGTTTCCTGCTCTTTTGTAGTTTCGTCAAGTTTCTCTGAAGTTTTCTCAGGTTTCTTTGAGGTTTCCTCAAGTTTCTCTGAAGTTTCCTCAAGTTTCTCTGAGGTTTCTTCTAATGTCTCCTCAGGATGAGTTTCCGTTGCCGTTCCTTCAAAAGACACAGTCACTACAACAGGTTCAGACTCGATACCATTAGGATCAATTGCCCGGATTTCTATTGTATAAGTTCCCTCTTCTGTCAGATAATCTTTTAAATCAATGCTAAGAGATGTTACTGTTGCTATATTGCTTCCATTTACATATACATTGTATCCTGAAATATCTCCTTCAGTTGCCCATGTAATAACGCTTCCTGTCACAGTTACCCCGGCCGGCTTTTGCGGTTTCTCCGGGTTTTCATGGCCTGACGCTGTCGTTTCACCATCGTTTGTTGTAATTTCTGTTGAAGTGCTTGTTTCGTCTTTTGCTGTTGATTCGATTGGAGAGACTGTTTCTTCTGCTTTTGATGCAGCCTCCATTGGCGAATCCATTTCAGTTTCTTTCGTTGTCTCTTCGATGGATGTTTCTGTCTCTTCTTCCTGTGGTCCGAGAACTGCAATTTCATAAACACAGACCCCATAGTTTTTGGCGTCAATACTCAACGCTGTCGGAACCACTTTCACATATCTTGCCTGCTTTGGTTCAATCTTTGAAATGATGACCGGATTGTTGCCGGAGGCGGCTGCAGAGACTACAGGAGTGTCTGCATAGACACCATCTTCCCCTGCCAGATAAATATCATATGCGGATGCATAAGCGTTTTCCCATACGATAATAATAACCCCGATTTCCTGTTCTTTTCCTAAATCTACTCCGAAATATTCTTTCTCCGGTTCCCGGTTTGCATTCTCAGCCGGATTTGCCTGCCAGTTTGTATGAATATTTCCATCCACAATATTTCCGGCACTTCCACCGCTCACAAAAGAATCTTTTCCTTTGGCAAAGTTCTCCCCGGTTTCAATTTTTGCTACAAGACCTGCTTCTTCCTGTTCTTTTGCACTTAATGCCGGAACTTCCACATTCAGTGTTCCTCTGGCAACAACATTCCCGGCTTCATTGTAGCCAACGACTGTAAACAATGCCGTTGTACCTGCAGATGCTTTGACATGGTCAACGCTTGTCTGTCTCATCTTTTCAAATTTTACATTATTCTGATATGCTGTCGCTACGACTCTCTCCTGCTCAGTTCCTACATAGGTTGTATATGTTGCTGCGTCTGCGGCCTTTTCCCATGAAAAAGCGACGGAACGGTAATTCATATCACCAGGAATTGTTGAAACTGATGGCGTATTAAAGTGAATTGTTCCAATAGTATCAGCGCCTGTCTGGGATTCTGTTGTCGTTTCTGTCACTTCCGGAGTGCTCTGCTGCTCTCCATTGTGGTTCCAGACACCCATTTCATAGAACGAATATCCATAACCGGTTCCACGCTTTGTTCCATACATTCTGACATATCTGGAATGATACGTCTGCCCTAATGAAATCTGTACGGTTTCATTTTTTTCTGCCGTAACATAGGAAACAGTCTTCCAGTTTTCTGCATCATTGGAAATCTGAATATAATACTTTGAAGCATAAGCGCCTTCCCAGATAAATCCAACTGTATCAAAATCCTTTGCTGCCCCTAAGTCTACATAAAACCATTGTGGATCTGCAAATTCAGATTCCCAACGGTCGCCTGTGTTTCCATTTACTCCGAGGGCTGCATTTCCGGAAGAGGCATGGGCATTACAACCTAAAGCCATGTTATTTCCTGCAAAAGTAAATGCATCTTCACGAACGCTCTCTCCCTTGACTGCCGGAAGATTATCTGGGTTTGCCTCTTCATCATAATCAATATAGGTTCCTGCAACAGATGTATAATCCCCTGTACCATTTACTGCCGGAATGACTGCATGTGCATACTGATATCCCAAGGAAAAGATCAAATTTAATGTATCCAGATCATAGGTTTCCTGTTTTCCTTCCTCGGTAAAAGCCACATTATAATTAATCAGATTATCCAGATACTGCTGGTCTTCTTGTGTAAACGCCTGATAGGTTTCCTGTGGAAACAGCGCATGATAAATCGTAGACGCTGACGTAAACGTGCCAAGCGGCTTTGGATGTTTCATATCGCTGCAGTAAAAATCAAGCCCATGTTCCTGATACAGCTGATAAAATGCTTCTCCTGCAGGCGCCAAAGAGCCTCCAACAGACTTTGCGGTTTTAATATAACTGTGGGTAAAATATGGCAGCAGACTATCCTCTCCTGTAATCATATCTTTTGTCGGCCACGGCTCATAAAACAAAATCTGTGCATCTGGACTATCCTGTTTAATTTGTTCGACCAAAGCCTCTGCGCCGGATTGAAGTTTCACATCATCAAATCCGCCTACAATGTCCTGAAGGACAACAACCTCATAACCACCTTTTTGAATTGCCAGCTGCACATTTCTGTCTGTGGATTGATAAATCAGATTCTGACCACCATTCGTTGCTGCAGAACATTTTACTTTTTTGCCTTTTTTCTCTGCAAGCCCCTGTACGACATTGCAAAGTGTGTTATAGTAAGTCATCGAATTTCCAATAAACAGGATATCTGTTACATCACTTTCTCCGTCTTCCTGTTTTGTCGTTGGAACATCCGGCTTTGTCGTTGGATCTGCACTTGTTGTCGGTTCTTCTACTTTTCCGCCATCTGCCACCGATGTATAAGTTCCCGTCCCCTGAACTGCCGGAATAACTGCATGGGCATATTTATACGCATATGAAGTAATTTTATTTAAAATATCCAAACTGTAAGAGCTTTGCTGTCCCTCACTGGTATATGCAACATTGGCGTTAATCAGATTATCTAAATAGGCATGATCTTCTTCTGTATAAACCCGATAACCATCTTCCGGAAACATCGCATAATAAATAGTCGATGCCGAATTAAACGTTCCAAGCGGCTGTGGATGCCGATTATCACTGCAGTAATATTCTAATCCGTCATTATGAAACAAATCATAAAATCCTTCTCCTGCCGGAGCCAGCGCTGCCTGATAAGTCTTTGCTGCATTAATATAACTGGATGTAAAATAAGACATTTTGCTTTCAATCTGTTCCCGGGTTGGCCACGGTTCATAATACATCAGTCTCGCATTTGGATTATACTGCTTGATAATTGGAATAATCGCTGCAGAACCATTCATCAGAGTGCTTTCCAAAAAATTGCTCCCCACTTTATCCTGCAGAACCACAACATCATAGCCGCCAACTTTAATCGCATCGAGAACATTTTTTGCAGTGGACTGGTATGTTAAGTCCTGACCCCCGTTTGTTGCTGCCGTCACCTTGACATGATGTCCATTATAATTTGCCAATCCCTGAAATACATTCCAGGAAGTATTGTAGTACATGAAAGAATTTCCTATAAACAAAACGTCAACGACGCCATCGTCATTACCGGATTCCTCTGTCTTGACACTTGGGCTGCCATAAACCTGGAAAGAGGCAATGCTGACTGTTCCCGCTGTTTTTCCCGTTCCCATGCAGGAGTCTTTATCAAAAACAATCTTGACACTTCTTGCAGTGTGCGTCTCGCTAAAGTCAACCCGGTCACCCTCTGAACTGACGTCCTCTGCAGTAGTTCTCTGCGCGCCGGAATAGATGGTTCCGTTTGTACAGGTTCCTGCAAGTTCCCAGGAAATATTTCCTTTATTTTCTGCAGAAACTGTTTCCGTAGAATAATAAATACTGAAATTTTTACAATAAGAATCCGGATAAGCTGCATTTCCAGATCCCTGATAAACTTTTGCATAACGAATATCATAATCAGCTCTCAAATCAACATACGCCGCGACTTCTTCGGTTGCAGCGCTCCTGCCAAGCAGATTATTTGCATTTCCATAATTTTCATTGCATATCTGCACAGACGTCAGTCCGTTTCCGATATATACAAACCCTTCACTTCCATTATTTGCATTAGAACTTAAAAAGGTATAATTTTCCTTTCCATAAACGACATTGACCAGTTCCGCTGCATTTGTACTTTTCTTCGTTACAGTAATCGCTGAAACCACCATACTAATTGAAAGTACCATGGATAAAATCCGTTTCATTGTCCGATTCATATGACCCTCCTAAATTTTTTCTATTTTAAATATAACTTTTTTTCCTTTGAAATAGAAATACAAATTAAGATATAATCATATACCCTGTAAGTTATAAAAACAGTGTTTTTTTAATTGCCTTTATCCATGTTTTATTATAAAATAACAATCAATATCATTGTTAGAATGTTTTATTGCAAAAACAAGGTATCCTGATGAGATTTTTATAGGAGTATTGTATGGAATTATTACAGTTAAGATATTTTAAAGAAGCTGCAGAAACCGAAAATTTTTCAGCCGTGGCGCAAAAATATATGGTTCCTCAGCCATCTATCAGTAAGACAATCAAAAAACTGGAAACAGAACTCGGCGTCAAATTGTTTGATCGAAATGGAAAAAAGATTTCCTTAAATGGAAATGGGAAATATTTTTATGACAAGATTAATACTGCCTTAACTCAGATTGATGACGGGATTCATCTGTTTTCTACGGCAAAATCTACGATTGTACTATATATTCAGGCCGGCGGGCGATTTGTTTCCCTGCTCTCCGCCGATTATATGACTACCCACGAAAAAGTATTTTTATCAACCGTCAACTATTCATTGGATTTAAAAAATAAATATGATTTTACTTTTATGCAGATTCAGGAAGATATGTCCGATTATCATTACGAAGAACTAATGCGGGATGAAATTGTCGTGGTCGCTTCGATGGATAATCCATTAAGCAAACGCGAAGAAATCAGCATCCGTGAGCTGAAAATGACCAGGTTTGTCGGATATTATTCCTCCATGAACCTACGCGCTTTTACAGACCAATACTGCATGGAACAGGGAGGATTTCGTCCGGCTGTTATTTTTGAGACCCATGATGAAGCGGCTTTGCGCTATTTAGTTGAAAAAAATCGTGGGATTGCCCTGCTTCCAAAAGCATTTTTTGAATTGCAGCCGTCACACAGACTGAAAGCAATCCCATTAAAGGAAAAAACATACCGCTCCCTGGCTCTTGCATGGAATAAGACAAAAATATTAAATGAATATGAAAAAGAATTTATTTTATATACCAAAAAGTGGTTTCAGACTTTCTAACCTTTCATGGTAAGCTGAATTCGTTTTTTTGCTTTATCAACACTCAAAATCGTAACAGTAATGACATCCCCAACGGAAACGACTTCTGCCGGATGGCGGATAAACCGTTCGCTCATTTCGGAAATATGTACCAGTCCGTCCTGATGGACTCCAATATCGACAAATGCGCCGAAATCAATCACATTGCGCACCGTCCCTTTCAGAACCATCCCTTCTTTCAGATCGTCGAAATCAAGGACATCACTTTTGAACACCGGCTTCGGCATTTCATCTCTCGGGTCCCTGGATGGTTTTTCCAGTTCTTTCATAAGGTCTCTTAATGTGACCGGATCTGTGCCAATCTCATCAGCAATCTTTGACTGCTGTTTCATATTCTCTGAAAAATGGATGTTCTTTTTCAGAATATCTGTTTTTGTAAACCCAAATTTCTCCAAAAGATTATTTGCATAAGTATAACTTTCCGGATGAATGCCTGTGGAATCAAGCGGTTCTTTTCCATTGCGGATCCGTAAAAATCCCGCACATTGTTCATATGCTTTCGGTCCAAGTTTTTCCACATTCTTTAATTCTTTCCTCGAGGTAAACATTCCGTTCTTTTCCCGGTAAGAAACAATGTTTTTCGCTGTTGTCTTATTGATTCCTGAAACATACTCAAGCAGCGCCGCGGATGCGGTATTCAAATCCACCCCGACACGATTTACACAGTCTTCCACTACATGAAATAGTGTTTCTTCGAGTTTTTTCTGATTCATATCGTGCTGATATTGACCTACTCCCAAAGCCTTTGGCTCAATTTTTACCAATTCTGCCAACGGATCCTGCAGTCTTCGTGCCATGGATGCGGCGCTCCGCTGTCCGACATCAAAATTTGGGAATTCCTCCGCTGCCAGTTTACTCGCCGAATAAACAGACGCACCGGCCTCGTTTACAATGACATATTCGAGTTTTGCAGGGCATTCCCGAATGATTTCGGCAATAACTGCTTCAGATTCCCTTGAAGCGGTCCCGTTTCCAAGAGAAATTAACGTGATGCCATATTTTTTTACCAGATCAAGTACAATTTTTTTGGATTCCTCCACTTTGTTCTGAGGCGCTGTCGGATAAATCACTTTTGTAAAAAGAACTTTTCCTGTTTCATCAACAACCGCAAGTTTACAACCGGTGCGGAACGCCGGGTCCCAGCCAAGCACGACCTTGCCGGAAATTGGCGGCTGCATGAGAAGCTGTTTTAAATTCTGTCCAAACACACGAATGGCTCCTTCTTCTGCACGCTCTGTAAGCCAGCTTCTGATTTCCCGTTCAATTGCCGGTTTTATCAATCGAAAATATCCGTCTTCAATTGCCTCGCAAAGGAACTGTCGAAACAATGAATCTCCTAAAATCGTTGCCCTCTCCAATACTTTTATGATTTTTTCATCCGGCATTTCCACAGTAATCTTTAATATTTTCTCTTTTTCTCCACGATTGACTGCCAAGATCCTGTGACCCGGAATTTTACACACGGATTCCTGATAGTCATAATAATTTTCATATAAACTTTCTGTCTCTTCACCCTTTGCCACAGAATGAAGAATCCCATGTTTCATGACAGTATTTCTAATTGCCGCCCGATACTCTGCATTATCAGAAATCATCTCCGCGATAATATCCTTTGCTCCCTGCACTGCCTCGCAAATATCGGCAACGCCTTTTTCAATACATACAAAATTCTCTGCCTCTTTTTCCGGCGTTTTATCACTCTTTTGCTGCAAGAAAATCATTGCGAGCGGTTCCAGCCCTTTTGCCTTGGCTTCAGTGGCTCTTGTCTTTCTTTTTGGCCGATACGGTCTGTAAAGATCGTCAACTGCTACAATGGTCGCCGCATCCTCTATCTTTTTTTGTAAATCAGGAGTCATTTTCCCCTGCGCCTCAATGGATGCAATCACTGTTTTTTTCTTTTCTTCCAGATTCCTTAAATACTTCAGCCGCTCATCCAGAATTCTTAACTGTCCGTCATCAAGTTCTCCGGTAACCGGTTTGCGGTAACGCGCAATAAATGGAATTGTATTTCCCGCATCAATTAAATCAATTGCAGCTTTGGTCTGCCATTCTCTAACATTCAGTTCTTGTGCGATTATCTTTGAAATATTCATTGTTCTTCTCCTTTTTTGCATAGACAAACAGACTGTCCCATAAAATTTATGAGACCAATTCTTTTTCCATTTGACGCTTTATTTTTAAAGGCGACAATGGTATACTTTTTGGGTAGCTTTCTGACAAATTCTGACAACATATGCGGTAATCATTTCGATTAAGATAGATTTTTCATACCGAAATAAATTGTAGATTTTTAAAATAATTGTGGGGTTTTTATGAAGTTTCAAAAGACACAAATTCAAAAACATTTGAAAAAAGAATTCAAACAATACCGGTATGCATGGCCGCTTCTTTATGTCTTTATTTATATGCCATGGTTTGTTTTATTAGAGAAATACTATACCGCAGATTATGCGGGACTTCACATTATTCATTGCGTCCTTGACGATATGATTCCATTTAATGAATTGTTTATTATTCCATATCTTCTGTGGTTTTTTTATATTCCTGCCGTTTTCGTTTTCCTGTTTTATCATTCCAAAAACGAATTCTACAGACTTTGCGCTTTTGAATTTTCCGGGATGACAATTGCTCTTTTCATTTGTACCATTTATCCAAATGGTCTGCATCTGCGTATGGAAGAAATTCACCGACAGAATATCTTTGTCCATATGACGCAATTTATATATACCAACGACACCCCGACCAACGTGTTTCCAAGTATTCATGTATTTGCGACACTGGCAGCACATCTATGCCTGATAAAAAGTCCCCATATGAAAAATTCAAACACCCGAAAATATCTGAAATTTATTTCCGGGTGTCTTGCAGTGCTCATCTGTATGTCCACCGTTTTTCTAAAACAGCATTCTATTATCGACCTGATAGGCGGAATCCTTTTAGCCATCATTTTATATTTTGTGGTATTTTACCTGTGGTTTCAAAATGTGGATTTTCCTGCGCCAAACGACAGAGATCCAAAAAAACACCAGGTGCTGTTTTTTCTCAATCGCAAACAAAAGTAAATCTTTTGTCACACATTATGCGGCCTGAATAGAACAGATTTAAAATTAGTTAAATCCAAATAATTTTTGTGAAATCATATAACCGAGTACCGAAATATTTCGTCCGACGCTTCCCGGAAGATTCATTCCGATTCCAAGAAAAGACTTTCGCACTCTCCGATACAAGTCAGGGTTTTTATTCTGCAAATAGTTCCATAAATCCTCCTTATCCTGCAAACGCTCTTTGGAGCCCTCACGGATAGAGAGAATTGAACTAATACACATCATCATATCAAAATAATGCACCATGACTTTTCGCAGTTTCTCACTTTGAATATCTGCGTCCGTGTAGATATCCATCATCAGTTTTGTCACGCGATATTGCTGGTCAAGTCTTTTGATCATCACTTTTTCATTGACCGATTGATCGTTTCTTCCAATAAAATATTGATACAGACAAACATCTAAATAATAAATATTTTTTACATAAGGCAATGGCTGAAAAACATAAATGTTATCCACATAAAAAGTATGCTTTGGCAGAACCATTCCACTCTCACGCAAAACTTTTGTACGATAAATCACAGAATGCATCAACAAATATTTTGTCAGCCCAAAATTCACCTGTTCCCATGTGATGATTTTATTCTGCGGCATACAGTGTCTATAATGCATCACTGCTTTATGCCGGGCTCCCTGTTTATCATACACAAAATCAGAAATGAGCAGGTCCAGACCTGCGTCGGATGCCACCATATGTTCCAATGTGTCTAAAACTTTTTGCAGCGCTTTTGGTCCAAGGCGGTCGTCACTGTCTAACACTTTAAAATAAAGCCCTGTGGCGTTTTTGATTCCAGTATTGACGGCTTCTCCATGCCCGCCGTTTTCCTGATGAATCACTTTAATAATATTTGGGAATTGATTCTCATATTTTTTCGCTATTTTTAATGTGCGATCTGTCGAGCCATCATCTACAATAATGATTTCCACCCGTTCTTTTCCTGTCAGTGCGCTGCGAATACTTTTTTCCATATATTTTTCAGAATTATAACATGGAATTGTAATGGTCAACAATTTCATCGGAAACCTCCTTTGGTTTTACAGTCCAGTGAATAATAACACCAAACAAAATGACAAATCCGGTCATAAAGACTGTGAGCATCAAAAGCAGCGCAGCTGTAACGCCATTTGATAAGTCCGGTGCGGATTCTGTATTTGCCCCTACGGCATAATATAAAATCAGTGCAGAAAACAGATTTGCTGATGCGTGTAAGAGGATTGGCGCAAGAATATTTTTATATTTCTCGTATACATACGCTGCAGCGAGACCCATTAAAAATGCGTAAGGCGCTTGAATCCAGTTCCCATGATAAATGCCAAACAAGAGCGCCGACAAAACGGCAGCAATTTTCACATTGGAAATTCGCCTGATCTTACTGAACACCAGTCCACGAAAGATTAATTCTTCCACAATTGGGGCTATCACAACCGTCGAAAGCACTTGAATCCCTATGGATGCATTGTTGAGAATCTCGCCGGTGTCTTCGTAAGATTGAATCATAAAGTCCGGCATAAATTGCATTAAAAGTGAAACAAAGTAATTTGCCGCCATCATGGTACTGAGTCCCAGAAAAGCAACAAAACTGTACTTTAGCGGATTCACCATTTCATATTTTTTTATATACCCCTTAAAAAGACTTTTTGCATCATCTCTGGAATACCAGAAAAGAAAAATAGGAATAGCTATCATGCCGGCAAGCAAATTCAAATGCAGTACATAATGCCTATAAAGATCGTACGCCGCTCTCTCTATTGTCTGCAAATCGCTTCCCTGCATCCTGATATTACACAAAAAATGAATCAGCAAATATCCTAAATTTACAAGAGCTACTTGTATTAGATAGTATACCAATATCGGACTGATAATACCCCAGATACTTCTAAAAGTGATTTTTTCTTTCATAAGACCCTCTCATTTTTACAGTAAACACCGATATTCAAATAAATAAGGAACATCCCGTTTAAACTTTTTTCATACTCAATTAGTATAACACAAATGCCACTTGTTTTACAGTCACTTTTGTTTTATAATGTAATTTGTTCGGGGTTTTATTATATACAATTTGTACGAAATTCTGAATACTACATTAAATAAAAATCTTGTGAGGTACATGAAAATGAGTCAGGCTAAAGTTGATCAATATAAGAAGGAGAAATATAACCGTAAGCACAACAAAAAAAATAGAACAATAAGAAAGGTTCTTATTCGGATTGCTGTTGCTTTGGCTGTTGTGGCTTTTGTTATTTATTTAGGTTATTCCGTAGCAGTTTCGACAGGGCTTTATACACCGCCTACCAGTCCGGTTACATTGTCACAAACAGAGTTGGAAAGCCTTCGTCAGAATTTAATTAATCAAAACGATCCAAATGTCAAAGGAGTTGAAACGACGGCTGCTGCTGAGATGACTACCGTTCCAAATTCTGAAGAAACTACTGTTTCTGCAGATGAAAATACAACAGCTGCAAAATAATATCATCTTTTTGCAAAAATGATAACGCAAAAAAACAGGGATTTCGGGAACTGAATAAAGTTCACCGGTTATCCCTGTTTTTTTCATTTCCATCTTTATCGGATTTTGACGAGTAACGCCCTTCCTTCTTTCACACAGACTTTTGCAGTCTTTCCCTTTAATACTTCATTGCTGATGCCATACTGATACTCCGAAGAAATAACCGCATTATGCAGTGGAAACTTCACATTTTCCTCATCAATTCCCCTTGCAGTTCCATCAATATTCAATAATGAAAAATATGAGTACACATCTGTAATTTCCATCGGTTTTTCAGATACAATTTCCATCTCGGAATAATCATCGACAATTTTCGCATCTTTTCCCAAATTATAAAGATATAAAAGCAGGCAAATATTTCCAAAGGTGTGGTCAAACCGTCCGCCCGTCACGCCAATCAGCAAAAACTCCCGAAATCCACGCCTGATTGCCTCTTTTGCCGCAAAGACCGTATCCGTATCGTCTTTTTCCTTTGGCAGGACAATGATCTCAATATCTGTTTTCGGCTGTTCAAAAGAATCGAAATCTCCAACAATCAAATCTGCTTTCATGCCCAGCTGGTTTTGATGTTTCAATCCACTGTCACAATAGATGTAATAATCTTTTTCGGATAAATATTCCCGGATCCGATTGTAATCTGCAATCTCTGCACCACCGACAATAACACAACGTCTCATTACATTCTCTCCGGAGCCTGGAATCCAAGCAGATCAATACAGGTTTCCAAAACTGATTTTGTCAGGGACAGCAATGCAATGTAGCCCTTCTGTTTCTTAACGTCTTCCTCAGCAAGAATTTTGGTATCGTGATAAAAACTGTTAAAACTGTTCGACAAATCATAAATGTATGCACAAATTTTATGTGGCGCCAGTTCAACCGAAGCACTTTCCACCGCCTCTTTCAATTTGGTCAATTCAAGCATCAACGCCTGCTGCGTCTTATTTTCCGTGGCGGTGATTTCTGTCTCTTCCGTCTGCTTTCCCCCGGCTTTATATTTGTCCATAATGGATTTAATCCGTACAATCGTATAAAGAATATACGGTCCGGTATTTCCCTCAAAAGAAGCAAATTTGTCAACATCAAAAATATAATCTTTTCCTGCCTGATTGGAAAGATCTCCGTACTTCAGAGCTGCCAGACCTACAATCTCGGAAACTTTTTTTGCCTCTTCTGGTTCCATTGTCCTATTTTCCATCATCTTTTGGTAGACAGCATCATAAATCTGGGAAACAAGCATATCTAATTGCATGACGCCGCCGTCTCTTGTCTTATACGGTTTTCCGTCGGTACCATTTACCGTGCCAAATCCGATATGAGTCAGTTTTGTTTCCGGATTTACAAGACCTGCTTTTTTTGCGACACGAAATACCTGTGTAAAATGCAGTTCCTGCCGCTTGTCCGCAAGATAAATGATTTCATCCGGATCAAAATCTGTCTGCCGCTGAATAATCGTTCCTAAATCCGAGGTGGCATAAAGAGCGGCTCCATCAGTCTTTCTTACAATACATGGCGGCAGTTCCTTTTTATCTCCATCCTCTGATACATCGACGACCAGAGCTCCCTGACTTTCATAAGAGATCCCCTTCTCCTCTAAAATCTGAAAGAGTTTCGGAAAATATGGCTTTGCATCGCTCTCCCCTTTCCAAAGGTCAAAGTGGACATCCAGATCATCATAGTTTTTCTTCAAATCCGGAATAGAAACATTCATAATATGGCGCCAAAGGGCCTGATATGGCGGATATTCCTGCTGTACTTTTACCGTTGCATTTCTTGCTGCCTCCTTGAAGGTTTCATCTTCCTTTGCCCTCGCACTCGCTGCAGGATAGATTTCTGCTAAATCTTTAATGGTAAACGGCGGTTCTGACGGATATTCGCCGGTATAATTTTCATCAAAGTAAACCAAATCCGGTTCCCTTAATTTTAATTCCATAATAATCAGACCAATCTGCAGACCCCAGTCTCCCAAATGGACATCGCCTATCGTACGATTACCCATATATTTTTTAATGCGCCTGATACTCTCTCCGATGACCGCCGGGCGAAGATGTCCGACATGAAGCGGCTTTGCGACATTGGCTCCGCCGTAATCGACAACGACGGTTCCTTTTTGCTCTTCAACGCCAAATTTTTCTGTATTTGCCATTTCATTTAGGTAATCTGCAACAAACTGACTGCTTAAATCAATATTGATAAATCCGGGCATGACAGCTTCCACACGCGCAAAGGCTGTATCATCCTGCAGTCTTTCAACGATTTCGTTTGCAATCATGATTGGCGCCTTGTGATACTGCTTTGCTCCTGCCATCGCTCCATTACACTGGTACTGACACAAGTCCGGTCTGTTTGATACAACAACCCTGCCCAATTTTTTTTCATACCCTTTCTCTTCAAAAGCATTTTCAAACTTTTCTGTAATAATCTGTAATAACGATTTCATCAAATCCTCCTGATATGTTTTTGGGGTTACTTTTCAGCAACCCCAATAAAAACCTATTCAAATTTATCATGTTCCAAACACAAAATATTACAATTCTACACCATTTTGCTTCAATAATTCCCGGGCTGTTTCCACGGAATCAACCCCCTCCTTATTTTTTATTGGAGCAAATTCTTTTTCACGAACTACCTCGTATGCCAGACAATTATCCATCATATGAATCATATCGAGCACCAGGGTTTCAAATTTGAACCCGTTCTCCACTTCCGGCTTTACTTTTTTCCCCTGTTCATCCAGATGTTCGATTTTCTTTTCCACCACATGAACTGCAAGATTTTCAGACAGATTTTTTTCCAAATCTTCAATGCGAAACAGATAATTTAAGATTACACCATACTTGTATACCAATTCTCCGTTTTCATCGCGTTCTCTTGCCATATCTTCGGAGAGTTCATAATATTCTACAATCGATGGCTTTCCGTCTTCTAAGCAAAGCACACCAACCTTTTCTTCCGGTCTTTGTTTTGCAACAACTTTGGCGGCGCAGCTGTAATTTCCTTCTATCGCCGCACCGACAAAACAAGGGTCTGCAATTCTCTGGCAGACATTGTCCACTGCGAAAACATTTAAATGGGAAACCCCCGCCTTTTTGGCTTTTTCTTCGAGACCGGATTCTACAAAGGAAATAAACCAACCTCCATTTCCATTTGGCGATGTGGCAACACGGTCTTTTTCTTCAAGATAGATTTTTCCATCATAGTTCGCAGCCGGAGCCATTTTCTGTACAAAAAAGTCTACAAAATCCGGATTATAGCCAAAATAGTTCATATCCTTGAAAAACTGTCTGGTGTCAATATCGTTTTTTTCACTCGTCATGATATAAAGAGGAATCCACGCTCCGGTTTCTTCAACCACCTGCATGAGATTTCTAATCAGCATTTCAAAAATATAGACTTCTTTGGTAAGTCCGATATTATACATCCCTTTTGGTTTATCGGAACCAAGTCGGGTTCCCATACCGCCGGCTAAAAGCAATGCGCCGATTTTTCCGTCACGGATTGCCTGCACTCCAATCTCTTGAAAATGCTCTCGTTTCTTTTCAATTTCCTTGACGGAAACCGCGTCTGTAAGCGGAGTAATAACGCCTTTTTTCATTTTGCCCACATCCTGCTTAAGCAGGTTCAGTAAATCAAAATCAATATTAGAAATCTGTTCCAGCAGTGCCTCTCTCTGATTTTCATCCAGCAGTCCATAATATTTTAGCAGATGCGTCTGATCCTTTTGCTCTAATAAATCATATATTTCCTTATATCCCATAAAAGTCCTCCGAAATGAATCTTATATTTTTGCAATATCGACCAATGTTAAATTATCTTTTGCTTCACTTTCCAAACTGGTGAGTAATGCATCAACGGTATCCAGACTGGTAAAACAGTTGACACCGGTTTCGATAGAGACACGTCGGATTATAAATCCATCACGGTTTTTATCTCTTCCCTGCGTCGGCGTGTCAATGACAATATCAATTTTATGCTCCAGAAGCAAATCCATTACGGTCGGCGCTTCCTGCTGAATTTTATTTACCTTGATTGCATCAACACCATGTTCGCGGAGAATTTCTGCTGTACTTCTTGTTGCATAAATTTCATAACCTAATTTTTCAAACCGCTGCGCTAGAGGAATCACTTCCTGCTTATCTGCGTCTTTTACAGAGATAATCATTTTCTTGTGCTTCGGAAGAACAACGCCGGAACCAAGAAATGCTTTGTAAAGCGCCTCATTAAATTCTTTTGCGATTCCCAAACATTCTCCGGTAGATTTCATTTCCGGTCCAAGGCTCGTCTCAGCGCCCCGGATTTTTTCAAACGAGAACACAGGCATCTTAATTGCATAATAATCTGCATTTGGCTGCAATCCCGGCGTATATCCCAATTCCCGGATGGTCTTTCCAATAATACATTTTGCCGCCAGTTTTACAATTGGAATGCCGGTAACCTTGCTGATATATGGAACCGTACGGGAAGAACGCGGATTGACCTCGATGACATAAACCTTTCCGTCACACACAATAAACTGAATGTTGATCATTCCCTTGACATGCAGTGACATCGCAAGCTTTTTCGTATAATCTTCAATCGTATCCACGATATTCTGTGGGAGCGAATATGCAGGATATACGGAAATACTGTCTCCGGAATGAACGCCGGCACGCTCAATATGTTCCATGACGCCCGGAATCAGAATATCGGTACCGTCACAGATTGCATCGACTTCGACTTCTGTTCCCTGTAAATATTTATCTACCAAAATCGGATGGTCTTGGGCAATTCGATTGATAATTCCCATAAACTCTTCGATTTCCTGGTCATTTGTGGCAATCTGCATTCCCTGGCCGCCTAAGACATAAGATGGTCTGACCAGTACCGGATAACCCAATTCATTTGCCACACGTTTTGCTTCATCAGCAGTATATACTGTACCGCCCGAAGGTCTTGGAATTCCACACTGCTCTAAGATTTGATCAAATAATTCCCGATCTTCGGCAGCATCGACATCTTCTGCTTTCGTTCCAAGAATCGGAACGCCCATTTTCATCAGCGCTTCCGTCAATTTGATTGCAGTCTGTCCGCCAAACTGAACAACCGCGCCGTCCGGCTTTTCAATATTGACAATATTTTCCACGTCCTCCGGTGTCAGCGGCTCAAAATACAGTTTGTCCGCAATATCAAAGTCCGTAGATACCGTTTCCGGATTATTGTTGACAATAATTGTCTCATATCCTTTCTCTTTAAATGCCCATGTACAATGAACGGAACAGAAATCAAATTCAATTCCCTGTCCAATCCGGATTGGACCGGAACCCAAGACAAGGACTTTCTTTGGCGGATTGGTCTTCGCCGCCTCATTTTCTCCTCCATAAACCGAATAATAATATGGCGTTGCGGCCTCAAATTCTGCTGCGCAGGTATCTACCATTTTGTATGATGCAGTAATATTGTTTTCATACCGCATCTCTTTGATTTTTTCCTGTGGGATATTTGTCAGTCTCTCTATGGCACTGTCCGGAAATTCAATCCGTTTTGCTCTTCTCAATAATTCCGGTGTCAATGGTTCCTTTTGCAGGGACTGTTCCATTTCAACAATGACAGCAAGTTTGTCGATAAACCACTTGTCAATCATTGTAACTTCATGGATATGGTCATAGCTGACACCCCGTCTGAGCGCTTCCGCGATTACCCAGATCCGTCTGTCGTCGACTTTGTCAAGCATCTCTTCAAGCTCATCATCATCCAATCCGGAAAAATCATAGTCCAGCAGACATTCGACATGCTGCTCCAGAGAACGGATGGCTTTCATCAGCGCCCCCTCGAAATTATTACAGATACTCATCACCTCTCCGGTGGCTTTCATCTGTGTTGTCAGTTTTCTGCTGGCAGTAATAAACTTATCAAACGGAAGTCTTGGAATTTTGACCACACAGTAGTCCAGTGTTGGCTCAAACGATGCGTAGGTTTTTTGTGTAATCGCATTTTTTATTTCATCCAGTGTATATCCCAGCGCAATTTTAGCTGCAACTTTCGCAATCGGATATCCGGTTGCTTTTGAAGCCAACGCTGAAGAACGGCTCACACGCGGATTGACTTCAATCACACAATATTCAAAACTTTCCGGATGAAGCGCGTACTGTACGTTACATCCACCGGTAATCTGCAATTCATTGATAATATTCAACGCTGAGGTCCGAAGCATCTGGTGTTCTTTGTCGCCAATCGTCTGTGACGGTGCGACAACAATGCTGTCTCCGGTATGCACACCAACCGGGTCAATATTTTCCATGTTACAAACCGTGATACAGTTTCCGGCGGAATCCCGCATCACTTCATATTCGATTTCTTTCCAGCCGGCAATACAGCGCTCTACAAGAACCTGTCCAACACGGGAAAGACGCAGTCCGTTTTCAAGAATTTCAACCAATTCTGTCTGGTTATGTGCAATTCCTCCACCGCTTCCACCAAGCGTATAAGCAGGTCTCAACACAACCGGATAGCCGATTTGATTTGAGAACGCAATCCCATCCTCAATATTTTCTACTACGAGCGACGGGGCGCATGGTTCCCCGATTTTTTCCATGGTCTCTTTAAATTCCAAACGGTCTTCCGCTTTCTTAATCGTTGCAGCGGTCGTACCGATCAATCGACAATGGTGTTCCTCCAAAAAGCCGGTCTCGGCAATTTCCATGGCGAGGTTTAGTCCCGCCTGTCCTCCAAGGGTTGGCAGAATACTGTCCGGTTTTTCTATTTCAATAATCTTTTTTAACACCGGAACGGTTAATGGTTCAATATAAACCTCGTCCGCAATGTCCTTATCTGTCATAATCGTAGCCGGATTAGAATTTAAGAGAACAACCTCAATGCCCTCTTCTTTTAATGAGCGGCATGCCTGCGTTCCGGCATAGTCAAACTCCGCAGCCTGACCAATAACAATCGGGCCGGAACCAATTACCAGTACTTTTTTAATGCTTAAATCTCTAGCCATTCTTCCGTACCTCCATCATCTGCATAAATTCGTCAAACAACAAGTCGGAATCCTGTGGACCCGGACATGCCTCCGGATGGAATTGAACGGTAAATATATTTTTCTCTTTGTACCGCAGTCCCTCTACGGTCTGGTCATTTACATTGATAAACGCAATCTCAGCAATCGTTGGGTCAATGGTGTCTCCATCAACCATATATCCATGATTCTGTGAGGAAATATAAACCCGTCCGCTTTTCAAATCCTTTACCGGATGATTTCCCCCACGATGTCCATACTTCATTTTTTTGGTATCTGCGCCGGTGGCAAGCGCCACAAGCTGATGTCCCAGACAGATTGCAAAAATCGGGATGTCTGTCTCATAAAATTTTTTAATCTGTTCAATCTGATAAACACATTCCTTTGGATCGCCCGGTCCATTGGAAAGCATGATTCCGTCAGGATTTGATTCAATAATCTCTTCTGCGGAAGTATCACACGGATAAATGGTCACATCACAACCTCTTTTGTTTAGTGATTCCCCAATATTATTTTTCGCTCCAATATCCAGCAATGCCACTCGCGGGCCGTCTGCTTTCAGTCTCTTTTTCTGTTTGCAGGAAACTCTCTTCACGACGCCGCTGACAGTATAGGTTCTGATTTTTTCAAGAACCTCCGTCAGATCATCATATGAATTCGTTGTAATCATTCCGTTCATGGTTCCCTTTTCCCGAAGGATTTTCGTCAGGGCTCTGGTGTCAATCCCCGCAACACCCGGAATGTCATGTGCTTCCAAGAAATTTTGAATTGTATCATCACACCGGAAATTACTCGGCATCCTGCTTAACTCATTTACAATATATCCATCCGGCCAAGGTCTGAGAGACTCCATGTCCTCTCTACAGATGCCATAGTTCCCAATCAGAGGATATGTCATGCAGACAGCCTGTCCCGCATAAGACGGATCTGTCAGCACTTCCAGATAGCCCCACATGGAAGTGTTGAAAACAATCTCACTAATGATTTCTTTTGTTGATCCAATAGACGTCCCCTGAAAAACAGTCCCATCTTCCAGTATGAGATATGCGTTCATAAATCTTTTCCTTTCTTTTGTTGTAAGAAGAAAGTGGCAAAAAGGCGCACTTTCACCACAATATTAAACTTACAGAATTATATCAAAAAAGCGCATCTAATTCAATATCGATTTGGATTTTTTCATAAAAAAGGAACGACAGTTTCATTCTGCCGCCCCTTTCTATTTACATTCCAATAGAAACTTGATTTTTTTCCTTTGTCCCTATGAATATTTTACATCAGATCCGATGTCATTTTATCTCCGGTCTACGCCTTCCCCAATTCTTGTTACCCCGACATAAATAGCTGAAATCTTATACCATGTAGCAAAGTCGACGACACCGCTTATCGGCATATTAAATATATGCTGAAACTCCGCCACAGCCGCCTTTGTCTTTTCGCCATAAATACCATCTGCCGCAATCCTTGGAATTGCCGGATAAGCTTGTGCGATTGTGTCCAGTTGTTCCTGCAGCTGCATCACTTTTTCGCCTCTGCTTCCAACGGAAAGATTGTAACCCGGCCATGAAGCCGGAACACCGGAAATCTGCTCTGCAGAATTAATGTAGATATCATTTCCATAATAATACCGCAAAATTTCAATTGCCGTGCGCCCCTGTTCCCCCAAATTACAGGAACCCCACTGGCTGAGCCAGTTCGGGCAGGTGACCTGTTTTCCATCGCAGTATTGCGTCAGAATCGGCTGACGGACATCCGGTCTGGATAAGTACAGATTAAAGATATTATCAACAATCCTGCTGATGGATTCATAAACATTTCTTCCATAAATCCATTTCTGGTCATAAGCAGTAGATGACGTAATCGTAAAATCGTATCCTTTGTTCCGATACCATTCCGTATAAACCCGGTTCATCGTAAACGACATGATTGCCAAAATATTTGCCCGCAGCGTTTCCTCCGGCCATGTCGCATAGATTTCTGAGGAAGCCACATTTTTAATATAATCTCTGTATAATACATAATAGTCTTCCGCACTGCTCTCCGGTGTACCGTCATGTACGACAATATATTCCGGTACTACAACTCTGCTTAAAACAATTTCTCCCGGCTCGTTGACATCTTTAATTTCTGCCTCCGGTATCTTTTCCGGATACTCTTTGTAAAGGGTATGCGGTTCAATCGTAATAGTTCCGGAAACTTGTCTTGAGATGCGGATATTTTGAATTGCCAGTTCGTCAGGCAGAACCTCAACGTTTATTATATTTTCCAGTTGGAATCCTTCAGCCTCAATCTCCACATTATAATTTGCATAAGGTCTCTGCTCATTATTTTCGTCCAGACTATATGCTAAAGGCGGCGTGGATAAAGTGATATTTTCGGTCTGTCCCGAACGGTCTGTTTGAATTTCCTCCACCACCTGATTATCTGTGTCCCGGATAATGACCTTCGCGTCCTGAATCGGTATATTTTCATCATCAACTACGTTGACCTGCAATTCTCCCCTGTCTGTTGATTCTTCCTGCGTCCTAATAATCATTGATTCATCCCAGAAATATCATTGTTACAATATATGCGGGCCCGAAAAAAATATACTTTTGAATATAAAAAAAGCAGGAACTGTCTTTTTTAACAGTTCCCGCAGATTTTCCTTTTACAGTTTATCCATTACATCATTCCCATACCCGGGTTTCCTGCCGGCATTTGCGGAACATCTTCTTTGATGTTTGCCACAACGGACTCTGTTGTGAGTAATGTGCTTGCCACGCTGGTTGCGTTCTGCAGTGCGCTTCTTGTAACCTTTGCAGGATCCAGGATTCCAGCTTCTACCATCTGTACATAATCACCCTTTAATGCATCAAATCCGCTTCCAGCTTCGGATTCTCTCACTTTATTTACAATGACAGAACCTTCTAATCCTGCATTTTCAGCGATAATAAATAATGGAGCTTCCAACGCCTTTAAGATAATTGCAGCGCCGGTCTTTTCATCTCCTTCCAATCCGGATACCAGTTCCGCAACTTTTTTTGCTGCATGAATATAGGAAGATCCGCCTCCGGCTACAATTCCTTCTTCAACCGCAGCTCTGGTAGCATTTAAAGCATCCTCCATGCGAAGTTTCTTTTCCTGCATCTCCGGTTCTGTTGCGGCGCCTACGCGGATAACTGCGACACCTCCTGAAAGTTTGGCGAGTCTTTCCTGAAGTTTTTCCCGGTCAAAATCAGAAGTAGTTTCTTCAATTTGCGCTTTAATCTGCGCAACACGCGCCTCGATCTCGCTGCTGTCGCCCTCACCGTCAACAATAATGGTATTTTCTTTTGCAACTTTAACAGATTTTGCTCTACCCAGATCTTCGATTGTGGTTTCTGCCAAAGACAATCCCAGTTCTTCGGAAATCACCTGTCCTCCGGTAAGAATTGCAATGTCCTTCAACATCTCTTTTCTTCTGTCGCCATATCCCGGTGCTTTCACTGCAACAACATTAAAGGTTCCACGCAGTTTGTTGACAATCAGTGTAGTCAGGGCTTCCCCTTCGATGTCTTCAGCGATAATCAGTAATTTCGAACCGGACTGGACAATCTGTTCCAGAAGTGGAAGAATTTCCTGAATATTGCTGATTTTTTTGTCCGTAATTAAAATATATGGATTATCCAGATTTGCTTCCATCTTTTCCATGTCTGTCGCCATGTAAGCTGAAATATATCCACGGTCAAACTGCATTCCTTCTACAAGATCCAGTTCTGTTTTCATGGTTTTGGATTCTTCAATTGTAATCACACCGTCATTGGAAACTTTTTCCATTGCATCTGCCACCATGTTTCCGACTTCTTCATCCCCAGCAGAAATTGCGGCAACCTTTGCGATCTGCTCTTTTCCGGTAACAACGCTGCTCATATCGGCAATGGATTCCACAGCCAAATCGGTTGCTTTCTTCATTCCCTTTCTGAGAATAATCGGGTTTGCTCCTGCAGCAAGGTTTTTCATTCCTTCGTTAATCATTGCCTGTGCTAAAACTGTGGCAGTCGTTGTTCCGTCACCTGCAACATCATTTGTTTTTGTGGCAACCTCTTTGACCAGCTGTGCGCCCATGTTTTCAAAAGAATCTTCCAATTCAATTTCTTTTGCAATCGTCACGCCGTCATTGGTAATCAGCGGCGCTCCAAAACTTTTATCCAAGACTACATTTCTGCCTTTTGGTCCCAAAGTTACCTTTACGGTATCTGCCAGCTGGTTTACGCCAGCCTCTAATGCCTTTCTGGCCTCTGCTCCATATTTAATTTCCTTTGCCATCTTAATACCTCCTGAAATTCTGATTCGTAACAATCAACTATTTTTAATGTCTTGATTCCAAATTAATCCTGTACAATTGCAAGAATATCACTCTGTTTTACAATGATATATTCCTCATCGTCCAGTTTTACTTCACTGCCTGCGTATTTTGAATAAACGACCTTGTCTCCAATCTGAACCGTCATCTTTACTTCATCTGTGCCCGGACCGACAGCAACAACCTCTGCCTGCTGCGGCTTTTCCTGGGACTGGCTTGTCAGAATGATGCCGGATTTTGTTTTTTCTTCTGCTGAGACCTGTTTTAATACAACTCTGTCTGCTAATGGTACTAATTTCATTTTTTTACCTCCATTTATTCTTTGACTTGTTAGCACTCTCTATTATTGAGTGCCAAACGCTAATACATATACTAACACTTTTTCAGATTAAATCAATACTTAAAATTCATTTTTAACAATTTTTTACAATTCGTTCACACTCTAATTCAGTTTTTTATGTATTACCGCTTTATTTTCGGCTAAAATAGTATTATAATTATTACCAAGAAAATTTATCCAAATGGAGGGCTTTGATATGGGTTTAATTAAGAATTTGTTTAAAGTTGCCGCCGTGGCCGGAGCTGCTGTGGGCGGAGCAAAATATTTGAAAAAAAGACAGGAAGAACGTTCCTCAGAGAATGCTTTTGCTGAATTTGATGATTTTGATGATGAAAAGATTTTCAATATCAATAAAGATGCCGATGACTCGCAAAAAGTAAATATTACGATTAATACGCGTAAAATTAAAGATTCTGCAGATAAAGTTGCCGATAAGATATTGGATACAAAGGATAAAGCAATGGATACCGTATCAGAAAAAATCGGCGAAGAACATATGGAACAGGCAAAAGAAAAAATCAATGATTTTACAGAGAAGGCAAAGGAAGTGACTGCTACTGCAAAGGATTTTGCCGTTGACAAAATTGGGGAAGAAAATATCAATACTATCAAAGAAAAAGTTTCAGAATTAACCTCTTCCGCGAAAGATAAAATTGTAAACGCTGCAGAAAACGCCAAAGATAAAGCTGCCGACGCCGCTTCTACGGCAAAAGAAAAGGTTGCAGACGCTGCTTCCACGGCGAAAGAAAAAGTTGCAGACGCTGCTTCTACGGCGAAAGAAAAGGTTTCTGACGCAATGGATAAAATGAAATACGGTGAAGATGTTACGGAAAATGACTTTGTAGATGAATCTTCTGCACCGGACGAACCGGCTGATACGAATGCAACTCAGGATGATGTCGTCTTTGATGATGAACTGGCTGATGAAGTGGAAGATTTATAAAATAAAAAAAGCGCTGGGATTTTGATATATACCCTCTCTACCGGACATCCGGTGGAGAGGGTATATATCATTTTATCTGCAGTGCTTTATGATTATCCATTGATACCGAAACCAGTTACTTGGATAATCTGAAGGAACTTTTTAGAGATACAATTCTATTAAATACCGGATGCTCCGGTGTATAATCGTGCATATCCGCACAGAAATAGCCGGTTCTCACAAACTGAAATTTATCTTCCGGTTTTACATTTTCAATACTCGGCTCAATGTAACAGTCTTTTAAAACAGTCAATGAATTTGGATTCAGATTTAAGCTTCCATCTTCATTTAATTTACCTTTCTCTTCATCAACGATATTTTCATAAAGCCGGACTTCTGCCTGTACCGCATGTTTTGCAGAAACCCAGTGAATGGTTCCTTTGACCTTGCGTCCGGTAAAACCGCTTCCACTGCGTGTTTCAGGATCATAAGTACAATGGATTTCCACGACCTTTCCCGTTTCGTCTTTGATATAATCCACACAGGTAACAAAATATGCATTCATTAAACGAACTTCATTGCCCGGATACAACCGAAAATATTTTTTTGGCGGTTCTTCCATGAAATCTTCCCGGTCTATATAGAGTTCTCTGCAAAATGGAACTTTTCTCTTACCCAGCTCCGGATTTTTTACATTGTTATCCACATCAAACCATTCTACCTGATCTTCCGGATAATTGTCGATTATCAGCTTAATCGGATCAAGCACAGCCATAATGCGGGGTTTCTTTAAATTCAAATCCTCGCGGATACAATATTCCAGCATGGCGTAATCTACGGAACTCTGGCTCTTGGATATTCCACACAGTTCAACAAACATTTTAATGGACTCCGGTGTAAATCCTCTTCTCCGAAGCGCCGCAATTGAAACAAGTCTCGGATCGTCCCAGCCGTCTACAATCCCGTCTTCAACAAGCTTCTTAATATAACGTTTACCGGTGACAACATTCGTCAGATACAATTTGGCAAACTCTATCTGTCTCGGAGGGTTTGGATACTCCAGTTCACGGACCACCCAGTCATAAAGCGGTCTGTGATCCTCAAATTCCAAAGTACAGATGGAATGCGTCACTTTTTCAATCGCATCTTCAATCGGATGGGCAAAATCATACATTGGATAGATACACCATTTGTTTCCGGTATTATGATGTTCCATATGGGCCACCCTGTAAATTACCGGGTCACGCATATTGATATTGGACGAGGACATATCAATTTTTGCCCGAAGGACTTTTTCACCATCCTGATACATCCCGTTTTTCATATTTTCGAACAATTCGAGGTTTTCTTCAATACTTCTGTCACGATAGGGACTGTTTTTGCCGGGTTCTGTCAAGGTACCGCGGTATTTGCGGATTTCTTCTGCTGAAAGGTCGCAGACGTAGGCTTTTCCTTTTTTTATCAACTTTACAGCAGCCTCATACATCTGTTCAAAATAATCTGATGCAAAAAATAAACGATCTTCCCAGTCAGCGCCAAGCCACCGAATATCATCCAAAATGGAATTGACAAATTCTTCCTTTTCCTTGGTTGGATTGGTATCATCAAAGCGCATATTAAACTTTCCGTGATATTCCTGTGCCAATCCATAGTTTAATAGAATGGATTTTGCATGGCCAATATGGAGATACCCGTTTGGCTCCGGTGGAAATCGAGTCTGAACATGGTCAAACCGTCCTTCTTCCAAATCCTTATCAATTATTTGCTCAATAAAATTTTTTGATTCTGTAATGTTTGTTTCTGCTTCCATATTTTTCTCCGTTATAGTACAGTATTCATCCAATGATTCAAAAATTATACAATAAATATGAACTCTTTTCAATAAAAGACTTTTTTAAAATAAAAAAAACATGACCATGCGCATCCATAGTCATGTTTTTTTATTATCTTTGTACGTATACCTCACAATATTTTACTCCCCATTGCAATGCGGCAGAGTGTGAATCAAAATATACATCAATCTTATTTCCATTGATTGCGCTTCCTCTGTCTTCAACTGTATAAACATGATCCCCAATTTTTAGCTTTGTACCAAAGGAAAATTTAGAGGTGTCTGCAGCAATGGTTCTCCCTGCTGTTGCATGAGTTCCGGATGCGGTGATTCCAGTACTTTTTCCACAACATGCGGAGCAGTTACAATATGCCGTAACTTTAAATGTTCCTGCTAATTTGTACTTTGAAGTTTTCTTTAAGGAATTTTTTTCTTTTTTTGTCTTTTTCTTATCAAGTTTTCCATTTTTTTTGTTTTTGTCCACTTTTTTATCTTTTGCAGTATTTGCTAATTGTACCTGTTCTACCTGATGTGCTGTTTTTACAACTTTAGAATCCTGCGTTTCCATCGTACTCATCTGAACCTCGTTTACTTTTGAGGTGTATAAGGAAATCACTGTCACGAGACATACGATTATAAATTCTGCTCCAATTAATAGAACTGATTTCTTCATAATAATACTCCTTCAAAACAAAAATTGTTTCCTTCAGGAGATACTATATATGAACAATTACAATTTGTCAACAAAATATTACGATTTTGTAATATTTAATCGTTTTTTTATTAAGTTTTATGATTATTTTGTAATATTTCGTCGAATGACGCCTCAATTATACCCTTTCCTTTTCGTAAGAGAAATTCGAATGTTTACAATTATTACACTATTCTTCCGCCACCTTAACGACCTGATTTTCTGCAAGATTTTTCATATATTTCTTTGCCGCTGCTACGGTAGTTTCGTCCGGTATCATCACGTAAGCAGACGCATTCGGTGTCGAGTAGGTAGTTCGCGATGTCCCTGTTCCTGATACACTATATGTCTGAATTTTCCATTTTGGCGACCGGTCAATCTGATACTGAACCAGCGCCTGGATATCCTGCTTTGCAATATTGGTCTGAAAACTTTCCGCAACAGAATCCATAATATCATCATATTTTTTTAGAAGCGTTTTGGACATGCATTTATGAATCACTGCTTCAATTACTTTCATCTGATTTTTTCCACGCTGTC
This sequence comes from uncultured Lachnospiraceae bacterium, assembly GCA_947624875.1. Taxonomy (GTDB): domain Bacteria; phylum Bacillota; class Clostridia; order Lachnospirales; family Lachnospiraceae; genus Eubacterium_G. The sequence goes on along the minus strand of CANQMA010000012.1, from coordinate 12,568 downwards.
TGTCACCTTCGGCAAAAGAATGGCGTTCTCTGGCAAACCAGATGGCCCTGTTGCCTGATACATTCTCATTTAAGCCCTCATAGAATTGGCATCCGTGGGTGTAAAATGTGTAATCAGACTCAATGTCAATACCGCCCAAAGCGTCAATAATATCGACAAATCCGGTAAAGTTCATGCGGACAAAATAGTCCAGTTTGATATCATACAGTTGTTCTAAAGTTTTCATGGATACTTCCACACCGTAATTTCCTGCATGCGTCAGTTTGTCAGGAATACCATTGGAAATAGAAAGCGGCACATAATAGTCTCTTGGTGTGGAAATTAATAAAATCTGATGCGTGACCGGATTGACACTCATAATAATATTTACATCACTTCTGCTTTTTGTATTTACATCCCCCTCGACGTCAATTCCACTGATATAAACTGTAAAATTTTCAGAGGTGACATCTTTCTGTGTGGAGCGCGTCTGAATGGAATTTTCCACAGAGAGCGTATAAACACAGCGGAAATCATCCAAAAAGGAAGCGTATTTTCCATTTTTTTGATCGTTATTATCATCATCTCCCGCTTCTTCAATCAGGGTAATCATACTTTGATTTAAAATCACTGCCTGATGATCTGGTTTTGCATACGCTTTATCAATCATAGTCACCGGATCTTTATATTGAACCGCCTGAATACTTTTCTGATATATTTCCTCTACATTATTTTTTATTGTCCGCACATCTTCAACAGCATAGGAATCACTATATCCAAAGACATAATCTTTTAAATCTTCAATCTTTTTCGCTGAACTGTTTTTTAAGACATAAATGCCATATTCCGTCTTACTGAGTTTTGAATTGTCGATAATCCGGTCTAACGTGGCATCTGCCTTCTCAAAAACGTTTATGATTTGATTATGATAAACCACCTCAATGACACTGCCTGCTGCCATCACGACAATCATAACAGCGGAAATAACGCAGGAAGCAATATATCTTTTTTTCCCTTTCTTCAATGCGACTGCACAAATTAATATTAACAGCAATAGAAACTCAGCAAAAAACAGTACTTTTCTGCCTACAAATCGTACCGCAAGAAAGTCATTGGCTGAAATCCATCGGTACATAAAAAAGTTAAATCCGAGAAATGAAAGAAAAAATAGGACATTTAAAAGAATTGTCACTTTTCTAAGTTTCACATTTTCCAGTATTTTTTCCGTATTGTCCTGTTCTAAATTCTGAATATTTTTATCTTTTGCCATGGGTACCTCCGTAGAATATTCATTCTCTTTTATTTACTGTAATACTTCTTTCCCTGAACTTTCACATAAGCCTTTACTTTAAAATAATATTTTTTCCCTGATTTGATATTTTTCTTAAGATAACTTGTTTTTTGAACCCCTTTGATGGTTTTTAGTTTCTTTAAATTCTTTTTCCGACTGCCTCCATAGATGACGTAACCATCTGCTCCGGCTGTCTTTTTCCAAGTCAATTTTCTTCGATTGTTTGATATTTTTTTTATTTTTAATTTCGGTGATTTCAACTTCAGTTTTTTGCTCTTAGAAACATAGTCACTATAAACCTTTCCAGATGCGGACAATATATAAGAACGTACCCGGAATGAGTATTTCACACCCGGTTTTATATTTTTAATTGTACATTCCTGAGTCAGACCGTTTTTAATCGTCTTTACCAGTTTATATTTTCCTTTTGCAATCTTCAGATAAATTTCGTTTCCATCTGCAACTCCATGGTTAAACCATGACAGATGAACCTTTACTGAAGATTTCTTCTCAATTACAAGGCTGTCAACATAATTGTTTTTGATGCCCGCCCATTCTTTCTCTAAATAAGAAACACGATTTGAGAGCCACGATTTCAACAGAGATACATTTTCTTCATAAGCCGCCGGCTGCGGGTCAAGTTCCAGTCCCTGTGGATTATCACACACAGAATATCTTTTTGTCAGACTCCATCCTGCACCGCCGTCTTTTATGTCTGCATAATTTCGCGCAAATGATTTTTGATAGGTTTCTGTCAGAAAATCAATTCTGTTTACTCCCCGCGCGTTCGTCTGATACATATTTTCCACAATTGGATATATTTCATGAAGCCTTGCATTCACTTTCTGTACAAACTCATCACTTTGAATCAGATAATGATACCATTTCATTTCTGTACAATACAAATCCTTATAGCTTACGCCGTCTTTATAATAATCTTTATAAAATTTCGACGAAGCATTTCCGGATGATAAATCAACATCCCATATCGGTCCGGCATACATTTTTCCATCTTTTACATAAAACCGTGTGGAACTGTAATTAAAATCCACTGCCTTAAAAATCTCACATACAATATAATAATTGACAAAAGAGTCAACATCGATATATTTTTCATACTCAGACAGTTTATAAGTTTTCAAGGCCGTTTCTGTTTTGTCAACATAACTTTTAATGCCCGTTGTCTGCGTTGCCGTCGGCGTTTCCGGAACATTGATGGCAAATCGGACTCCGCTTTTACTGTTTACATAGGTAACATCAGACTCATACCGTTCTCTTTCCAGTTCAATCATAAAATCAGCAGACGTTTCCGTCTCCTCAATATCCACCTGGTTTTTGCCGGACTCCACAGGTTCCGTAATCAGATAATTTCCCTGTAATATTCCATTATAATAAACATCGACGAATCTGCTCTGGCTGATATATTTTAAACCAATCTGGTCTGCCAGTTCAAATGCCAGTTTGTTTCGTATCAGCGTTTTGTCAAAGGCATTTGCCAGTAAATTCCATTTTTTCCCTGGATCCATTCCCAATACGCTTTGTTTTGTGCTGAATTTGACTTTGAATGGTTTTTTTTCGGCTTTTGAGGTAGAATTTCCCCGCAGTTTCACACTTGCCTGAAAATCGGAAATCTCTACCGTACCGTCTTTCAAAACAACTTCTACCCGCGCATCTGCATATTCTTTCTGAAGGCTTGACAGTGCAGTTTCTGAAGTAATATAAATCCGTTCAATATCAGATGCATCATAAACTGCTTCTGCATTGACACTGACATGTCCAAGCATCATCATCAAAAAGACAATTACAAGACTTCCAAAAATTTTTTTCATTGTTTCCTCCGTTCCCATAATGAAATTTTCCGTGCATACTTCATTGTTTTTTATTATATCATTTCATACGGAAAAAAACAGCAAAATATTGCACGAAAAAAAAGTTTGGGAATATCTTACAGTATGGAGGCAGCAATGAAAAAAATAGCAATTTTATCCGGCGACAAGAGACAGACCTTCGCCTGTGATGTTCTAAAAGAGCGGGGGTTTGATGCATATATCAAAAACAACATGGATTTTCACGATGACGATTTCATTTTATGCGGTACTCCATTTTTGAAAAATGGCGCGTATATCAATTGTGATTATCATTCTGCGTTTCCTGCCGAGACATTTTTAGGACTTTTGCAAAAAAATCAGGTGGTTTTTGCAGGTTCTGTTTCTGAAAAAATGCGTTCTCTGGCAGATAAAATGAGACTGCAGCTTTATGACCTATTAGACGATCCGATTCTTGTATGGAAAAACGCCTACCTGACTGCAGAGGCATTATTAGGAAAAATTATAACCGAAACAGATTTTTCTCTGCGAAATAGTAAGGTTTTAATTCTTGGTTTTGGAAGATGTGGTATGAACATTGCCTCTTTGCTGAAGGGATTTGATGCAGAAATTTCTATTTATGATCATACTGCAAAAAATCTTGCACGCGCCGCTTCTTTTGGCTATCGGATTGCAGAATATGGGAAACTCCATCTTCTATTACCGGACTGTCAGCTTCTCATTAACACGGTTCCACAAAAGATACTTAATTTGAATCATTATGAAAAAATCAACCGTAACTGCGTTTTATATGATGTTTCTTCTGCTCCTTATGGGCTCGAAAAAGAAAATGCATATCGAAATGATTTATCTCTCCATACATGCCCCGGCCTGCCCGGAAAATATACGCCGCAGGCTGCCGGGGAATTTATTGCCGGAACAATAATATCATATATAGAAAGGATGAGATAAATGGCACATGACTTTACTGATAAAAACATTGGGATTGGAATTACCGGTTCCTATTGTACCTACAAGGACATGTTTCGTAAAATGAAAGATTTATCTGAAACAAATGCCAATCTTACCATGATTTTTTCTGATCATGCTTCTTCCACAGACAGTCGATTCGGCAGGTCGGAGGAGTTTCTAAAAATGGCTGAAAAAATTAGTGGAAAGCCGCCTATTACAACCATTCCCGGCGCAGAACCAATTGGACCAAAAGGACTTCTGGACCTCTTAATCATTGCCCCATGTACCGGAAATACATTATCCAAACTGGCAAATGGAATCTCTGACACTCCGGTTTTAATGGCTGCAAAGGCACATCTTCGCAACAACCGTCCGTTGGTAATTTTTCTGAGCACCAATGATGCGCTGGGAATGAACCTGAAAAATATCGGAATCTTATTAAACACCAAAAATATTTATTTTGTTCCATTCGGACAGGACAATTATTTGACAAAGCCAAATTCTATGATTGCTCATTTAGAATTGATTGAAGATACAATTGAATATGCTCTTTTGGGAAAACAGATTCAGCCTGTCATTAAGAGCCCTCATGCATTGTAAGAATGTAAAAGAAATAAAAAAGTTTTGATTGGAGATTTTTATGTGTGGTATCGCTGGTTATTTTAGCAGGGAAGACATTAAGATGGAACGTCTTGAGGCAATGATGAAGGCGCTCAGGCATCGCGGGCCTGACGACGAGGGGATTATTTTGGAGCGCTGCTGCGGTCTGGTTCATACCCGTCTGTCCATCCGCGACGTGGCAGGTGGAATCCAGCCAATGACGCGGACTTATCGCGGCAGAAGCGCAACGATTGTATACAATGGGGAAATCTACAATATTCCCGAATTAAAGCACCGCCTTTCCTCATTTCCAATTCATTTTGAGACAACCAGCGATACCGAAGTGATTCTGTACTGCTATCTTGTTTTCGGAACGCAGATTTTCAAGGATTTAAACGGTATTTTTGCTTTTGCCATTTATGAAAACAAAACCCTGATATTAGTGAGGGATCATATCGGGGTGAAACCGTTGTTTTATTATCACGACAGCGTTTCGTTCCTCTTTGCCTCAGAAATCAAAGGAATTTTTGCCGGCGGCGTGAAACCGGCGGTCAATGAAGACTCGTGGCGCGAGATTATCGCTCTGGGGCCTGCGCACACTTTGGGATGCGGCGTCTTTCAAAATATTTTTGAAGTCCTGCCGGCGCATTATCTTGTGATTAACCGCGATGGAATCAAAGACTGTACTTATTGGAAACTCGAAAGCTGCGAGCACACAGAAACCTATCCGCAGACTGTCGCGCATTGCAGCGAACTGATTACTGACAGTATCAAACGGCAGATGGTCTCAGACATTCCCATCTGTACTTTTCTGTCCGGCGGATTGGATTCGAGCCTTGTAAGCGCCGTTGTGGCAAAAGAACTCGGCGCGGGAAACCTGCGTACTTATTCGTTTGACTTTGTCGATAATCACAAAAATTTTAAAGCAAACAGTTTTCAGTCTTCAGAAGATCGTCCTTTTGTCGATATCATGGTAGAGCATATCAAAAGCAGGCATACCTATCTGGAATGTAACAATGAAAATCAGATTACATGCCTGTTAAAGGCGACGGACGCCAGAGACATGCCCTGCATGGCTGATGTGGAATCCTCAATGCTTTATTTCTGCAGTCTTGTCGCAAAAGAATGTAAAGTAACGCTGACCGGAGAATGCGCTGACGAGATTTTCGGAGGTTATCCTTGGTTTCATCGGGAGAATCTGTTAAACCGAAATACTTTTCCATGGTCTTACGATATGCCGGCGCGCACTTATTTGTTTCAGAAAGACTTTATTGAAGCCCTAAAGCCGGAGGAATACGCCGCGCGGCAGTATCAGAATTCCGTAGCGGAGTGTCCGGTTTTAGAATCAGAAAGCGATATCGAGAAAAAGCGCCGCCGAATTTCATGGCTGAATATCCGATGGTTTATGATGACGCTTTTAAACCGTATGGACCGGTGCAGTATGTACTCCGGTCTTGAGGCGAGGGTGCCTTATGCAGACTATCGGATTCTGGAGTATGTGTTTAATATCCCTTGGAAATATAAATGCTATCAGGGACAGACAAAAAGTCTGATTGTGGAATGTGCAAAGAACTATCTTCCACCGGAGGTTTTGTACCGCAAAAAAAGTCCGTATCCGAAAACTTATGATCCGAAATATGAACAGTTATTAGGGGAAATGGTTCAAAATGAAATGGAAAGGAACCCGCGTCTTGCTGAAATTGTCGACAAGAACCGCTTGGAAAAATTTATCAGTTCCACAAAGGACTACGGGCGTCCATGGTACGGTCAGTTGATGGCAGGGCCTCAAATGCTCGCTTATCTGCTGCAGATTGGGTACTGGATTCGAAAATATCAGTTGTAAAAAAGTTTATTTTTCTATATCAAAGAGGGTATCCACAAAAGTCGTTAAATTTTTTTGAAACCCTCTTTTACTTAATGTCAATTTACATGAAAAACAAAAAAGTCATGCTAATTTCTTTCTAATAAAATAAACATCTGTGTTCTGTCTGCTTCATGATAACGTTCAAAAATAATATCATCATATTTATTTTTTACGTTTTTATGAATCACAATATATTTTGCTTTACCTGATGCAAAATCTTTTTTCTGCTCGTCTTCCATCTGTTTGTCCTTACCTGACTGAAAATCCTGTAAAATACAATATTTATAACATGGTTGTATATCTGCAGCCAGATAAAAGTATGGCCTGACATTATATCCTATAATGTCATTTCTGTCCTCAACTGAAACCGATTTTAAAATATCGCGGGATTCCCTTGCATAAACGCTGTCTGAACTATCCTGATATATGCCATAGGAATCATATAAAATCCACACATTTTTGACGAGAACAATTCCTGCTGAAATGATTACAGCACCCAGAACCACATATGTGAAGACGCTCTTTCGTACTCCTCTTGTTTTGAGTAATCCGAGTGTAAGCGCCGTCACCGGAACCCAGACCATCAGATAATGGCGGTATGGCATACCATTCAGAAAAAAGATGATTCCCACGATGCTTGAGAGAATAATACCCAGCCTGAGGGAAACCTCTTTTGCATTGGATTTAAAATCATAAAGAGCGATGACCAATAAAGTAAAAACAGGAAATACATATATGAATTTTTTAATATTTTCAATCAGCGAAAGGCCTGCCCCGCCCGCTCCGTTGTTTGCAGTATAATGAAAATTATACAGAAAGGTGGCATATATCATGTCATACAGCGCGCCGTTTCTGATAAAATAAATCATAATCGGAAGCAGCACAACTCCCGCTCCCAAAATAAATGCGCCCACGTTTTTTAAAACATTGACGTAGGTTTTGTTTTTAAGTAATACAATAAATCCCACAAAAATAATCCCGCAAATGGGAATTGCGTTTGTAATTCGTGTAAACACACATACCATAAATGTTATTCCATAAAAAAACGTATAGAGGGGATTGTGCTCTGCGCCTGTCTCACTCCGCAAAAAATATTTTGCCGCAAAATAAACACTCCATGTAAGAAACGGTAAACAATATTCCTCTGTAAAGTTTCCTCCCTGAAAAAAGATATTTAAAATAAATAAAGATATGATTGTCAACAGTATTCCATATGTTTTTTTATAAAACAACCTCAAAATCTTATAAATCCCACATAAGGTTGCTGTAAGGGATATTATTTGAATAACAAACACTCCTGCTTTCCCATTTCCAAAATAATAACCCAAAAACTGTACCAATACCATTACAGGACCTTTATGGTCAAAAAAATCTTGATACGGAATCATTTGGTGATTTGTCAGATAACCTGTTAATAAAAAAACAGCCGGATCGTCTTTCCAATAATCATACATAGGTGATGTAGCCCATGAAAACAGCAATAAAAAAATTGTAGAAATTACAAAGAAAATGAAGACAAGCCCAAGCGAACCACTGTTGATTTTTTTACGATTTGTCATTGATTTCTCTCCTTCCGGCTTAAAAACTTCTCACTTCCATCACCATGAAAACTCTTTTCAAGCAAAGATATCCTGTTCATTGTCCTTTTACATATTTAATCGATAGTATTTTACCATTAAACCTTTTTACGGGCAACGTTAAAATGTCGTATTTCCCTGCAAAAAGTCGCTTGAATTGATAAAATACAGAATGATCAATTAATTTTTAATCACATAATTTTCCAATCTGCTGTCTGTGTTGATTTTTTCAGAAATTGCAGTTTCCACTGCTCTCATCTCCTCGTAAAGATTCATCGCTGACATGCGCAGGGCTCCATGTCCCATAATAATGAGCTGTTCCAGCGCGTCGGAGGTGGCAACTATCACCTTGTACCGGTTTGCCATCTGATGCGTTGTTTTTGCAATATACATATCGGCAGTTTCTGCCTCTTTCGTAAAAACTACATAGACATTCTGGTGCCGGTAAACAGTTTCCCTGTGCCGTTTCACATTATAGGCGTCAAAAACTACAATCACTGTTCTGCCGGTATATCCCTGATAATTGGAAAGCCTGTCCAGCAGCCGGTCTCTTGCGGCATCGATATTTTCAGCCGCCAGATGTTTTAAATCTTCCCAGGCAAAAATGATGTTATATCCGTCTATCAAAATACATTCCGGAAGATTTTGTTTTTTCTTTCCTGCCTGCGTTGTCTTTTTCTCTGGCTCATAAGATTTTGTTTTCTTTTGCGAAGTATTCCGTCGATTCACCGGCCCGTAAGTCTGTTCAAAAATTGCCATCAGTTCTTTGTCTGCGGCATAGCTGTCCTGATGCTCTTTTTTCGTTGCTTTTTTCGGCATTTCCCAAGTGACGTCATACGCCTGATTATAATTGGTATCGGTTTTTACATGCATATAATTTTCCACTTCATTCCATGGCACATAAATTCCGGAACCATGCTCACAGAAAACCGAACCGGTCGGATTTTTCAAGTCCGCTTCACTGTCATATCCAACAGCCGCAATCACCTCGTCAGCATTATGACATGGCGCATACCCTTTATATTTTAAAGTCAGCATCCCTTTGCCATGCGTATATTCATTGACCTCATTGAGATAATCCCTCATGGTGGCAACTGGCGCATATCCGTTGAGAATACTGTATTCTCCCTGAACCTTTGGTGCGCCCACATACCCTTCCATACGGCTGATATCCGTCATCGCACGGCCGACGCTTTCTGACGGGATTTGAAGTACAAAATCATAATACGGCTCAAGCAAAATGCTTTTTGCCTTTTTCAACCCCTGTCTTACCGCGCGGTATGTCGCCTGACGGAAATCTCCGCCTTCCGTATGTTTTAAATGCGCTTTCCCTGCGATTAACGTAAAATGAATATCTGTCACCGGCGCTCCGCACAAAACGCCCCGATGCGTTTTTTCCGCAAGATGTGTCATAATCAGCCGCTGCCAGTTCCGGCTTAGAAAACTTTCATTGACTGCGCTTTCAAAAGTAATCCCGCTGCCCGGCTCTCCGGGCTCGAGCAGCAGGTGAACCTCCGCATAATGGCGAAGCGGTTCAAAATGCCCGACACCCTCTACGGAATCCAAGATGGTTTCTTTATAAAGAATTTTTCCTGCGCCAAATTCGACCTGAAGTCCATAGCGTTCTGAAATCATTGCTTTCAAAACCTGAATTTGCACCGGCCCCATGACGCACACATTGATCTCTTTTGTTTCCTCATTCCACTGTACTTTTAAAGTCGGATCTTCTTCTTCGAGTTCTTTCAACCATGCATAGACCTGATTTGCATTACAATGCGGCGGAAACTGAATACTGTATGATAATACCGGCTGTAAATCCGGCTTTTCAGACTCTGCTTCGATTCCAAGCCCCTGACCTGCATAAGTTTTCTCCAAACCTGCGACAGCGCAGACGCACCCTGCCAAGGCAGCCTGAACCGCGCTGTATTTTTCACCCGAATAAATCCGGATATCATTTACTTTAGCGCTCCATTCTTCCCCGTCAGTAATGCCGCAGACTTCGTCCCGGACTTTTAAGATTCCTCCGGTGATTTTCATGTGCGTCAGCCGCGCGCCTTCTTTATCTTTGCTGATTTTGTAGACCTTTGCGCCAAATTCGTCAGAGTAAACCGGCTCGCAGGCATATCTTCTAATCCCTTGGAGCAGCGTATCGACGCCTTTGTTTTTCAACGCAGAACCGTAAAAACATGGGAACAGCCTGCGCTCATGAATCAATCCCGAAATCATATAATCCGGAATAACGCCAGTCTCCATGTAATGCTCCAAAACAGCTTCGTCACACATGGCAACGGCTTCATAGTCAATCGCCTGCGCTGAAAAATCAACGATATTATCCCCAAGCCTCTGACGCATATTTTCGGCACTGAACTCTTTATTTGTTCCGGGCATATCCATTTTGTTTACAAAAATAAATACCGGTATCGAATACCGTTTTAACAATTTCCAGAGCGTTTCCGTATGTCCCTGTACGCCCTCGCTTCCGCTGACAATCAGAACCGCGTAATCAAGCACCTGAAGCGTCCGTTCCATTTCTGCGGAAAAATCCACGTGTCCCGGCGTATCCAGCAGGGTAATCTGCATATCTTCATATTCAACGACTGCCTGCTTGGAAAAAATAGTAATGCCGCGCTCCCGCTCCATTGCATTGTTGTCTAAAAAAGCGTCTTTATGATCCACGCGCCCTAATTTATTTATTTTCCCTGTCAGATATAAAATCGCCTCTGAAAGCGTGGTCTTGCCGCCGTCTACATGGGCAAGAATCCCGATACATAAATGTTTTTTTGTGTTGTTCTGGGAAATTTCAGCCATACGGATACCCCTTTTGTATATCAATGAAACCATTTTATTTATAACTGACAAATGCAAACCTGCAGCTGTCCGGCGACCATGAATTGACATTGATTGTTCCCTGTCCGCCAAACAGCCTGACTATTGTCTGCATATCGCTTCCGTCAGAATTCATTAAACGAAGTTCCACATTTTTGTCCGGCACATGTTCATAAGGTTTTACATCATTTTTATGATACGCCAGCATCACAACCTTTTTTCCGTCCGGCGAAATATGCGGAAACCAGATATTCCAGTCCTTTTCAAATGTCATCTGAACCTGCTTCGTTCCATCAGACTTCATGCGCCACGCCTGCATCATACCTGTGCGAACCGAATTAAACCAGATATATTCTCCTCTGCTGTCATATTCAGGCCCGTCGTTCAATCCTCCTGCGGCAGTAAGACGGGTTTCATTCCCACCTTCTGCCGGAATCGTATAAATATCATAACTGTCCTGCCGCTGTGCGCAGTATGCAAGCGTCTTTCCGTCAGGCGACCAGCCATGCAGATAACTCGGCCCTAACGGAGTAATCAACTGAGGAATTCCTCCCTGCAGGGGAACAATGAAAATTCTCGACAATCCGTCCTCTTTGACATTATGGCTTACCGCAATCCGCGTTCCGTCCGGCGATAATACATGGTCATTATTGCACTGATTGACATAATCCGTATAAATCTCTGTACTTTTATAATGCTCCAAATCAAAACGGTAAATTTTTCCCCGACTGTTATATGTCAGAAATTTTCCGTCATGCGACCAGTTGGGCGCTTCAATCAATTCATCAAACACAGCCAGTGTTTTCCGTTCCTTTTTATGGATATCATAAATCTCTAAAACTGATTTCATAATGATACTCCTCATCAAATATCAGAATATGAAAGAGTCAAGAAAAAATGGCTTCCGCAGAAACCATTTTTTCTTAATACTATTTTATAATTTTGTTCCGCATTTTGCACAAAATACGGAGCCTTCCACAATTTCGCTGCCGCAATTCGGACAAACATTTTTTTGCGGCTGCGGCGTATCCTGTTGTGGCTCCGGTTTTATGTTTTCAAAAGAATACATTGTCGGCGCATCTACTTTCATATCGGTCTGATTATCGCCCTTGATTTTTTTGTTAATGGAAATCGTATTATTTACCAGTAAAATAAATAACATCATGGCTTCATAAACAATCCGCACGAGAATCGGGCCCAAAACCATGGTTGCCAATCCCTCTAACGCCGTACTATGGAAGGAACCATATCCAAAATATCCTATATTATAACCTGAGAATAAAAGGAAAAATCCTAATATGATACAATACAATGTCGAAAAGATATAGAGCACCTTTAATATCATCTCAAGAATTAAAAACTTGAAATTGAATAAATCATGAATAAATTGAAAGAATTTATTCAGAGAAGCCCTCTTGTTTTCCGGTGTAATAAAAATCAATGAAAGCACCGTACAAACTAAAGCTACAATAAAACCTAAAATAGTCACTACGCTAACTGCCATGAAAGTTCCTCCCTTTATAATTTTTTATATTCTACCATAATCTGAAGTAAATCTCAAATAGGAACTCATTTCAGTTTCTGTCAAGTAATCGTTGGCACGATTCCTATCACATAAAAAATCTTGTGTTTAACTGCCTTTCCGGGCAGTTTT
>CANQMA010000011.1 GCA_947624875.1 uncultured Lachnospiraceae bacterium | reverse complement strand
AATGGGACCTACAGGGCTCGAACCTGTGACCCTCTGCTTGTAAGGCAGATGCTCTCCCAGCTGAGCTAAGATCCCATACAGTTTTGAACTGCTTTAATAATATATAATTTTCTTTTCTTCTTGTCAACCCCTTTTTTTTATTTGAAAATACAGCAAAATCATATCAATACAGCCGTTCCATAGAAGGAAAACAATATTTTTGTCAATTTATAGAAATCTATGATATAATAACGGGGATAATGCGATTATGCCTGTACAAAAACAGCATTGGACTGGAAACAGCAGGGATACGCATATCATAATGTGATTTTGAAATATCCGTATAAGAAAAAGTTAAAAACAGTGTTGCTATGTAGAAGATACATGGATGGGAGTTCGAATGAGAGTTGGAATGGGATATGATGTCCATAGGCTGGTTGAGGGAAGAAAATTGATTCTAGGAGGCGTGGACATTCCTTTTGAAAAAGGACTGCTCGGACATTCCGATGCAGATGTTCTGCTTCATGCAGTGATGGATGCGCTGCTCGGTGCGGCGGCGCTCGGTGACATCGGAAGGCATTTTCCGGACACAGATCCGAAATATAAAGGAATTTCCAGTATGGAGTTACTAAAGAATGTCGGAAAACTTCTGAAAACAAAAGGAGTCCAAATCGGAAACATTGACGTTGTTCTGATTTGTCAGGAACCAAAGATTGCACCGTACCGTGAGCAAATGGTAAAAAACATTGCAGACGCATTGCAGATAAATCTTTCGCAGGTCAATGTAAAGGCGACGACGGAGGAAGGATTAGGGTTTACAGGAGACGGGCTTGGAATATCCGCACAGGCAATTGCACTGATTGACTAATTTGATTTGGGAGATAAAAATGTCAGAAGAAGAATACCAGCTAAAAAACGTTGGAATAGAAGACTATGAAATTTTAAAAAAATATTTTTCTTTACGCCGGCCGGAGAGCGCAGACAGCAATCTGTTAAATATCTATATATGGCTGAACAGCTTTCCGACAAAATATTTTTTGACAGATAAGGGCCTGATTTGGGTTGCAAAGAGCCAAAACGGGCAATACTATACATCGGTACCAAATTGCAGAACTGAGGACTTACAGGAATGTTTTTACACGGCGCAGACATATTTTAATAATGTGCTGGGGAAAAATCTGGTCATGTATCTGGTAGATAAAAACGCCTTAGAACAGTTGAATCTGCCGGAAGATGAGTATGTGGTCATTCCTGACAGAACTTATGCGGATTACATTTATGATGCAGAAAAAATGCGGACGTTTTCCGGGAAAAAATATCACGGTAAAAAAAACCACTTGAACGCTTTTAAACGTGAATATGAGGGGAGATACCGGTTTACATTCTTGTCTCAGGAAAACGAAAATGAAATTTTAAAGTTTCTGGAATGGTGGAAACAGGGAAAAGCCCATACGCAGGAGCATGAATTTATTGACAGCGAAGCTGTGGGAATTCAATATATTTTGGAACATGAACAGGTTTTTGACTATAAAATCGGCGCAGTTTATATTGACGACCGGTTGGAAGCATTTACGATAGGAAATTACAGCCCGTTAGAAGACATGGTATTCATTCCGGTAGAAAAGGCAAATCCGAATATACGCGGGCTGTATCAGTATATCTGCAGCGAGTTTTTAAAGCAGGCGTTTCCGAATGCCGCGAAAGTCAATCGGGAGGATGATATGGGTCTGGAAGGACTGCGTCAATCCAAACTTTCGTATCATCCGATATATCTTGTTGAAAAATACACGGTGATTCAAAAGAAAAGAGAAAAATAGATGAAAACAGTTCGATTAAAAGCGACCTGTCAGGGTAATGGAGTAGATTATGATAAGATATCTTGAACATGCGGAAAAACAGAATATCCGGCCTCTATACGAACAGTGTTTTGAGGAAACAAGGGCATATACGGATTACTATTTTGAACAGAGAATTTCTGACGCAGAGGTTGTTGTGTGTGAAGAAAATGGTGATTTTGTCAGTTCACTGCAATTAATTTCACAGCCGGTCATTATAGGAGAATTCAAAAGCAGTGTTTTATATATTTACGGTGTCTGTACCAATGTTTTATATCGTAATCAGGGCTTTATGAAAAAATTGTTCTTTCAGATTCTTCGCGAAATGTATAGCATAAAACAGCCGTTTACCTATTTAATTCCATCGAATGAGCAAAATGCAGAGCGATATCAAAAATATGGATTTTCATATGTTTCAGACCATCCGGGTACGAAAGCCCGGGAACTTTGCAGAAAGCCGACGCACTCCCTGATTTCGCGGAAGGCTGAAAATGCTGATCTGGTGCGCCTTGCTATTTTTGCACAGGCCTACACCGAAAAAATGTATGATATCACGATTTGCCGTGATTTGGAATACTTTAAAAAAATGAAACAATTGGTTGACGTTGAAGAAGGACAGATTGATATTTATGTGGAAGGAAAGGTCATTGTAGGATATCGGATTCAGATTGATGATGAAATCCTGGAAGAAGTGCTCGACGATTCCATTAAGGGAACCATGAGCTGGCTGAGCGCAGAAAAAAAGCCTTATGTAATGGCGCGCATTGTCAATCTGAAAAACATTTTGAAACACTTCAGTGTGTTAGAAGAAGGTTCCGTACTCATTCGCCTTTCTGACCCTGTCATTGAAGAAAATAACGGATGTTTCCGTTTTTCTTATGGAGAGGGAAGGATTCGTGTAGAAAAAAAGAAGGAAAAAGAACTCAAAAATAAACCGGAATTGGAATTGACTATTGGAGAGTTGACGGCACATATCTTTGGATATAAGATGGTGGAGGGGCTCCCAAAAATTTGTTCCAAAAATGGATTTTTCATTAACGATTATGTGTGATACAGGAGGGCATATGAAAATATACAATACATTAACAAAGAGTAAAGAAGAATTCGTCCCTTTGCAGGAAGGGAAAGTCAGCATGTATGTCTGCGGACCTACGGTATATGACTATATTCATATTGGAAATGCCAGGCCGATGATTGTGTTTGATACCTTTCGCAGATATTTAGAATATAAAGGATATGATGTCAACTATGTTTCCAATTTTACGGATGTCGACGACAAAATCATTCAGCGCGCCATTGAAGAAGGAACGACTGCGCAGGAAATTTCCGAATTTTACATAAGAGAATGCAAAAAAGATATGGAAGGCATGAATGTGAAACCGGCAACCACGCATCCAATGGCGACGCAGGAAATCGATGGTATGATTGATATGATTCAGACCTTGATTGACAAAGGATATGCGTATGATTCTGACGGAACCGTTTATTTTAGGACAAGAAAGTTTCAAGATTATGGAAAACTTTCTAAGAAAAATATTGACGATTTAGAGTCCGGACACCGTGATATCCGGGTTGCGGGGGAAGAATCGAAAGAAGATCCTCTGGATTTTGTTTTATGGAAGCCTAAAAAAGAAGGGGAACCTTCCTGGGCATCTCCTTGGAGTGATGGCAGACCGGGATGGCATATTGAATGTTCCGTGATGTCCAAAAAATATCTTGGTGATGAAATCGATATTCACGCCGGAGGAGAAGATTTGATTTTTCCACATCATGAAAATGAGATTGCACAGAGTGAGGCTGCAAACGGATGCCCGTTTTCCAAATACTGGATGCACAATGCATTCTTAAATATTGATGGAACAAAGATGTCGAAATCGCTTGGAAACTTTTTTACGGTTCGCGATATTTCCCAAAAATATGACCTTCAGGTCCTGCGGTTTTTTATGCTGAGCGCCCATTACAGAAGTCCGTTAAACTTTAATGCGGAATTGATGGAGGCAGCAAAAAACGGATTGGAGAGAATTTTAACCGCAGCAGAAAAAATTCGGGAAATCATACAATCCGGTGCGGATGGGAAAATGACCGCGGAAGAACAAGATACTTTGGCAGGCGCGAAGCAGTATGTACAAAAGTTTGAATGCGCAATGGAGGATGACTGCAATACCGCAAATGCCATTTCAGCAGTCTTTGAACTGGTCAAGTTTACAAACAGCCATCTTGCCGCTTCCAACACAAAACAATTTGCAAAACAGCTCTATGAGATGTTATTCCGGTTATGCGACGTGTTAGGAATCCTCTTAGAACGAAAGATGCAGGCGGTCGGCGATGAGGATTATATTGAGGAAATGATTCAAAAACGAGCGAATGCAAAGAAGGAGAAAAACTTTGCACTGGCAGACAGTATCCGTGATGAATTGGCAGAAAAAGGAATTCTTTTAAAGGATACGCGGGAAGGAACAAAGTGGACCAGAAGTTAGGCACTTGACAAAAATCAGGATTAAAAATTTGAGGGCGCATAGAGGAAAAATTTCTATGCGCTTTTTCAGGACAAGGTAATGCAGGATATATTTCAGATTATAAAAGAGAATATGAATTTAAAAGACATCAACGCGACAGATTATTCGCCTTTGACCCTGGCTTATATTGGAGATGGAATTTATGAAATTGTCATTCGAACCCTGATTGTAGACGAGGCAAACAGGCAAGTTCAAAAAATTCATAAAGAGGCGTCTTCGCTGGTAAAAGCCGAGACACAAAAAAATATGATTCTGGCGGTTATGGATGAACTGACTGATGAAGAACAGGCGGTTTTTAAGCGGGGAAGAAACGCCAAAACTGTCACCAAGGCCAAAAATGCAACCTTTCATGATTACCGCATGGCAACAGGATTTGAAGCGCTGATGGGCTGGTTATATTTATCCGGATCTTCTGTGAGAATGATGGAACTGATTCAGAAAGGTCTGGAAAAACTAAGAGAACAGCATTTGATATAGTAAAAAATGGAGTGATTATGAGATACGAAGAATTTACAATAGAGGGAAGAAATTCAGTAATCGAGGCTTTTCGAGCCGGAAAAACGGTGGACAAACTGTTTCTTTTGGAACATTGTACCGAGAGTTTTATGAACACCATTGTCCGCGAGGCAAAAAAGCAGGATACGCTGATTCAGTATGTGAAAAAGGAGCGGCTTGATCAGATGTCAGAAACCGGACATCATCAGGGAGTGATTGCCTACATTGCAGCGTATGCGTATGCGACAGTGGATGAGATTATTAAAAAAGCCGAAGAAAAAGGGGAAGCGCCGTTTGTCTTTTTGTTAGATGAAATCGAAGATCCGCATAATCTTGGAGCAATCATCCGTACTGCGAATCTTGCGGGCGCCCACGGAGTGATTATACCAAAACACAGGGCGGCGGGACTCACTGCTACGGCCATCAAGGCTTCTGCAGGCGCAATCCATTATACGCCTGTGGCGAAGGTGACCAATCTCTCTAAAACAATTGAAGACTTGAAAAAGAAGGGACTCTGGTTTGTATGCGCGGATATGAATGGAACGGCAATGTATGACTTAAACCTTACCGGTAGTATTGGATTGGTGATTGGAAATGAAGGGAAAGGAGTCAGCCGTCTGGTGAAGGAAAAATGTGATTTTACGGCGTCCATTCCAATGGCAGGAGATATTGATTCGCTCAACGCATCTGTTGCCGCGGGAGTCCTGGCATATGAAATTGTCCGTCAGAGAAGATTGTAGAAAACATGTGATTGATTCTGCGCTTTCTTTACAGGGGATTTGCCTTGACGACAGGAAAGCAATAGTATAAAATAAATAAGATTATGAAAAACATTCAGAATGCTATATAGAAAGGGAACTTTATGATAAAAAGCATGACCGGATTCGGCAGGGCAGAACTGTCCTCAGAGGAGAGAAAAGTGTCTGTCGAAATCAAATCCGTAAATCACAGATATTTGGAACTTGGGATCAAACTTCCAAAGAAATTAAACTTTTTAGAAAATAAAATCCGAAATGAAGTAAAAAAGTATGTCGAGCGCGGGAAGGTCGATTTATTTATTACTTATGAAAATGATGGGGAGAACAATGAATGTATTCGATATAACAGCGTTCTGGCGCGGGAATATTACGATACATATCAAAAAATCAGTGCGGAGCTGGACGTTGAAAATGATATCAAAGCCAGTCATATTATGAGAAGTCCGGATGTTATTACAATTGAATCCGGTGAGGATGACGAAGAACTGATGGAGCAGCTTGTCATCCGGACAGTGGATGAGGCGGCCAAAAAACTGGTCGATGCGCGCAGTGAGGAAGGACAAAGGCTTTATGCGGATTTGATTGATAAACTGGAACATCTGAAGGGAAATGTCCAGTTTATAGAAGAAAGATCTCCTCTCATTGATGCAGAATACCGTGAAAAAATTACAGAAAAGGTACATGAACTTTTGGATGATCACCAGATTGAC
Organism: uncultured Lachnospiraceae bacterium; assembly: GCA_947624875.1. Classification (GTDB taxonomy): domain Bacteria; phylum Bacillota; class Clostridia; order Lachnospirales; family Lachnospiraceae; genus Eubacterium_G. The sequence continues at coordinate 38,281 of CANQMA010000011.1, read as the reverse complement.
GAGAGCCGGATTGCACAGGAAGTCGTGATGTTTTCAGATAAGGTCTGCATTGATGAGGAAATTGTCCGTTTATATAGTCATATCGCCGGCATGAAAGATGCCCTGACGAAAGGAAATGCGATTGGCAGAAGACTGGATTTTATTGCACAGGAACTGAATCGGGAAGCCAATACAACGCTGTCGAAAACAACAGACGCCGAAATAGCGGATGTTGCCATTGAGTTAAAAACAGAAATTGAAAAAATTCGAGAGCAGATTCAGAATATTGAATAACAGGAGCAGGCATGAAACGAGGAAAATTGTTGGTAATATCCGGATTTTCCGGTGTTGGAAAAGGAACTGTTGTCCATAGATTATTGGAGCGGTATCCGAATTACAAAATCTCTATTTCTGCAACGACAAGACAGCCGAGAAATGGGGAGACGGAAGGAGTTCATTATTTCTTCCTCACCAGGGAATCTTTTGAAAAGATGATAGAACAGCAGGAACTGCTGGAATATGCAGAATATGTGGACCATTATTATGGCACGCCCAAAAAATATGTTGAAGAAAATCTTGACGCCGGGAATCATGTGATTTTGGAAATTGAGGCGCAGGGCGCTTTGCAGATTAAACAGAAAATGCCGGAAACAATTTTGATTTTTCTTCTGCCGCCATCTGCCGAGGAATTAAAGCGGCGTCTGATTGGAAGAAATACGGAAAGCGGCGAAGTAATTCTGAAACGGTTGGAAAAAGCTGCTGAAGAAACCAAGGCGCTCAACAATTATGATTATTTTGTTGTAAATGACCAGGTTGACGACTGCGCCGTTAATATCAATCGGATTGTTACAGACAATCATCCTGTTTTAGCAAATAAAGAGCAGGTAGAAACTATAAAAAATCAAATTATAAATTTTTCGAAAGGAGATTCATGATGTTACATCCGTCCTATTCAGATTTAATGAAAGTAGTAAACAGCGAGGTGGAAGATGGAGAACAGCCGGTAGTTCAGAGCCGTTACTCTATTGTTATGGCAACCTCAAAGAGGGCAAGACAGTTAATTTCAGGGGATGAACCGCTGGTAGATGCACCGGAGGGGAAGAAACCGTTATCTGTTGCAATCGATGAACTTTACCAATCTAAAATCACCATTGTAGGTGACGACGAGGAATAAACGGTGGTTTTCACACTTCTGTTTTATGGCGGGAGATAAAATTTTATTCCTTTAGAGGAGATATTGTTGAAAGTATTATTTATTTCACTGGGCTGCGATAAAAATCTGGTTGATTCTGAACATATGTCGGGACTGCTTTCAAAAGCGGGATATCAGTTTACTGACGATGAGGAAGAAGCAGATATCATTATTATCAACAGCTGTTGTTTTATCAACGACGCAAAGGAAGAGAGTATTGAAACTATTTTTGATATGGCGCGCTATAAAGAGGACGGACACTGTCAGGCGTTGGTTCTGGCAGGATGTCTGGCACAGCGCTATATTGATGAAATAGAGGAAGAAATTCCTGAAATCGATATCTGTATTGGAACAACGGCAATTGACAGTATCGTGGAAGCGCTGGATTCGTTTTTCGAAAAAAAGGAAAAAATTAAAAAACTGAAACAGATTGATTATCTTGCAGGCGCTGATGCGCCGAGAAATTTATCTTCCATCAGCAGTTACGCCTACTTGAAAATTGCAGAAGGCTGTGATAAGCACTGTACATACTGTATTATTCCAAAGATTCGTGGAAATTACCGCAGCGTTCCGATGGAAAAACTGCTGAAGGAAGCGGAAGAACTCGCCCGGAAAGGTATCCGGGAACTTGTTTTAGTGGCGCAGGAAACGACAGTTTATGGGAAAGATTTATATGGTGAGAAAACACTGCATATCCTGTTGAAAAAACTGGCGGCAATACCGGATATCCGATGGATTCGGATTTTATATTGTTATCCGGAAGAAATTTACGGCGAACTGATTGATGTTATGGCAGAGGAACAGAAAATCTGCCATTATCTGGATATTCCGATACAGCACGCTTCTGATCTTATTTTGAAACGAATGGGGCGGAAAACGACGAATGCTGAAATTCGAAAGCAGATAGCAGCACTTCGCAGAAGAATTCCGGATATCGTTCTTCGGACGACATTGATTACCGGTTTCCCGGGCGAAACACAGAAAGACCATGAGGAAATCCTGCAATTTGTCGAGGAAATGAAATTTGAACGCCTAGGGGTCTTTACTTATTCTCCGGAGGAAAACACACCGGCGGCAGAAATGGATCATCAGATTCCCGAGGATATCAAGACTGCCCGAAGAAATGAAATCATGGAATTACAGCAGAACATTGTCTTTCACAAAGCCGGTCAACTGCTTGGGAAAACGTTTCTTACTATGATTGAAGGAAAAATCAGTGGGGAGAACGCATACATCGGCAGAACTTATAGAGACACTCCGGGCGTTGACAGCAACATCTTTGTCATGACGAATGAGGAATTGATGACGGGAGATTTTGTCAGGGTGACGGTAACCGGAACAAACGATTATGACTTGATTGGAGAATTGTGTCAGGAGGAAAATAGATGAACTTGCCAAATAAATTAACCATTATAAGAATTATATTGATTCCTTTTTTTGTGTTTTTTATGTTGTCAGACAAAATACAGGCGCATAATTATTTTGCTGTCGCTTTATTTATCGCTGCCAGCATTACCGATTTTTTTGACGGTATGATTGCCAGAAAAAAAGGATTAATCACAAATTTTGGGAAATTTATGGATCCGCTGGCAGATAAACTTTTAGTGTGTTCAGCGTTAATTTGTCTTTGTGGAAGTAAAATTCCTGAGTGGATTGTCATTGTGATTATCAGCAGGGAACTTTTTGTCAGTGGATTCCGTACGCTTGCAGCGGCTCAAAATATTGTTTTAGCTGCGGGCTGGTGGGGAAAGTTTAAAACTGTTTTTCAAATGATTATGATTATTGTATTGATTTTGGATATTCCTCATCCGTTTTTTGAAACCTTAGGATGGATTTGCATTTATATTTCATTGGCGTTGACCATTATTTCAATGGCTGATTATGTTATAAAAAATAGTAAGGTACTGAAAAATTAGTTGGTATAGGAGGAAAAGAGAATGGCTTACAGAGATTTAAGTGAGAGGGAACTACGAAAGAGACTGGAATATTTGAGAGAGCAGTATGAAGAAATCTGTGCAGAAGAGGTTTCTCTTGATATGTCCAGAGGAAAGCCGGGGACAGATCAGCTGGATATATCCATGGGAATGTTTGATGTATTCCACAGTTCCTATGATTTCAAAGATGAATCCGGATTTGATGTCAGAAATTATGGCGTGATGGATGGAATTTCCGAGGCGAAGAGGCTTATGGCTGAGATTATGGACGTCAGCCCGAAAAACGTCATTGTATATGGAAATTCCAGTTTGAATATTATGTACGACACCGTCGCAAGATCTTATGCGGAAGGCGTTATGGGTTCTACGCCGTGGTGTCAGTTAGAAAAAGTAAAGTGGCTTTGCCCGGTTCCGGGGTATGACAGACATTTTGCGGTTACAGAACATTTTGGGATTGAAATGATTACGGTTCCGCTGTTAGAGGACGGACCCGATATGGATATCGTAGAAAAACTGGTGTCAGAAGATGATGCGATTAAGGGAATCTGGTGTGTTCCAAAGTATTCCAATCCAACCGGCATCTGTTATTCCGATGAGGTCGTAAAACGGATGGCAGCCTTAAAGCCTGCCGCAGAAGATTTTAGAATTTACTGGGATAATGCCTATGCAGTCCATCATTTATATGAAGAGGAACAGGTTAAAATCCTGGACATTTTAGAAGAATGTAGGAAGGCAGGAAATCCCGACATGGTGTTTGAGTTTGCCTCAACCTCCAAAGTGACGTTTCCGGGCTCCGGAATTGCAGCGCTTGCCGCATCAAAAGAAAACTTAAAGCCAATTAAAAAGCAGATGTCAGTTCAAACGATTGGCCATGATAAAATTAATCAGTTAAGACATGTTCGTTACTTCAAAGATTTCGATGGAATTAAAGCGCATATGATGAAACATGCAAAACTGATGCGCCCGAAGTTTCAAGCAGTTTTGAATGAATTTGATGCAGAATTAAAAGATGCAGATATCGCAAAGTGGACAAATCCGTTAGGCGGTTATTTTATATCCTTAGATGTTATGGACGGATGTGCAAAGAAAATTGTACAGATGTGCAAAAATGCAGGAATGGTTTTGACCGGAGCAGGAGCAACATATCCGTATGGCAATGATCCGACAGACAGCAATATCCGTATCGCACCGTCTTATGCAACTCCGGAAGAATTGCTGATGGCAAGCCGGATATTAGTCATTTGCGTGAAAATTGTCACGATTGAAAAAATGTTAAATGAATAAAACCGATCATAATTTTCAAGAAGTGTCCATGTTTTTGGACACTTCTTTTTTTATAATAAGAGCAGACTTAAGGCAGGACAACCAAATCTGGATTTCAGGAAAACGGTTGCATGGCTGTCATGAATATAGTAACATATTATATGTGATTTAATTGCATTGATATATTCTGTTGACAGCATGAAAAAAATATATTAAGATAAACGTATACGAACACCAGTTCGATACATGAGAAAGGATTTTATTATGAATAAGCAGGAAAAATTAAAAGCATTAGATGCAGCAATTGCACAGATTGAAAGACAGCACGGAAAAGGTTCTGTGATGAAACTTGGAGATTCCGGCAGCCGGATGAACGTAGAAACCATTCCGACAGGCTCGCTAAGTTTGGATTTAGCTCTGGGACTGGGCGGAATTCCAAAGGGACGCGTCATAGAAATTTATGGACCTGAGTCCAGCGGAAAAACCACAGTTGCATTACATATGATTGCAGAAGTGCAGAAAAGAGGCGGCGTCGCGGGATTTATTGATGCCGAGCATGCCCTTGATCCGGTTTATGCCAAGGCAATAGGTGTTGACATTGATAATTTATATATTTCCCAGCCGGATTATGGAGAGCAGGCATTGGAGATTGCAGAGACTATGGTTCGTTCCGGAGCAGTTGATATTATCGTTGTGGATTCCGTCGCTGCTTTGGTGCCGAAAGCGGAAATTGACGGCGATATGGGGGATTCGCACATGGGACAGCATGCCCGGTTAATGTCGCAGGCACTTCGGAAACTGACAGGCATTATGAATAAAACAGGTTGTACCGTGATTTTCATTAACCAGTTACGCGAAAAAATCGGAGTGATGTTTGGAAATCCGGAGACGACGACGGGAGGTCGTGCGTTAAAATTCTACGCTTCTGTGCGATTGGATGTCAGACGGATTGAGACATTAAAAGTTGCCGGTGAGATGGTTGGAAACAGGGCGCGCGTGAAAGTTGTAAAAAATAAGATAGCTCCTCCATTTAAGGAAGCAGAGTTTGACATTACATTTGGAAAAGGAATTTCAAGGGAAGGCGACATCTTAGATTTGGCGGCTAATTGTAATGTCGTTGTAAAAAGTGGATCATGGTACGCTTATAATAACGAAAAAATCGGACAGGGAAGAGAAAACGCAAAAAAATATCTATGTGAAAATCCGAAGATTATGTGCGAAATTGAAAATAAAGTCCGTGATTTTTATCATTTGGAAGGCAGGGCTGATTTCGACGAGGCAGAAACTCCGGCAGACGATATCATTGCTCCGGTAGAATAAGATGAGTCAGAAGATATCCATTTCTCCTTATCAAAAGCGGTTTAAAATTACATTGGACGATGGGACACAATTTCTGCTGTATTCTTCTGAAGTTAAAAAGTATCATTTGTCAGATGCAGAGAATGTTGATGAAAATACTTTAACTGAAATCATGCAGCTGTTATATCGGCGTGCAAAAGAAAGAGCGCTTTATCTGTTAGACAGATCCTTATGGACAGAATGGCAGATTCGCGAAAAGTTAAAAGCGGGTTTGTATCCTTCACAGATTATTGACCAGGTTATCAGTTATTTAAAAGAATATCATCTGGTGGATGACTATCAATATGCGCAATTGTATATTGATTACAGAAAATGCAAAAAAAGCAGACAGCAGATTGTCCGGGATTTGTTAACGAAAGGGATTTCGAGAGGATTGATAGAGCAGGTTCTCGAGGATGTGGGCTTTACAAACAGAGATTCGCTATCCTACTTTGTACAAAAAGGAAAACAGCGGTATCAATTATCTGATCAAAAGGAATTTCAAAAGTTTATGCGATACCTTTTCAGTAAAGGATATCATTATGATGAAGTCAGAGAGGCTGTGAAAGCAATGACGGATTTTGATGTTTAAAAATTTTTTTAGCCGATATACAAGATATATGGGGCACAGCAAAGGCGGCACAAGATAAGGAAGAAATATCCAGTCGATTACTTGACATAATATAGTTCTTCAAGTAGAATATAAATGTTGTATTGTACAATGAAAATTGAATAAGGAGGTGCTCCTGTGGAAATAGCTTATGTGATTATCATATGTGCTGTGGAAGCCGTCCTGATTGCCCTCATAGCATCTTTTGCAGCTGTCAAAGCAAGTAAAAGTGCAGATGAGAAAAAAATTGGTTCAGCAGAAAGCAGATCACGCGACATCATTGACGAAGCAATCAAAACTGCTGAAGCAAAGAAAAAAGAAGCCCTCTTAGAAGCTAAGGAAGAAAACCTTAAAACTAAGAATGAGCTGGACAAGGAAATCAAGGAACGAAGAAGTGAAGTACAGCGCTATGAAAAGAGAGTTCTCAATAAAGAAGAAGCGGTTGACAAAAAAGCGGACGCTTTAGACAAAAAAGAGAACAGTATCAAAGCCAAGGAAGAAGCTTTAAATGAAGCACAGGCAAAAGTAGATAAGTTAAGCGAACAACGTTTACATGAACTTGAAAGAATCTCTGGACTAACCTCCGAACAGGCAAAAGAATATTTATTACAAATTGTTGAAGATGAAGTCAAAATTGAAACTGCAAAATTAATCAAGGAACTGGAAGCCAGAGCAAAAGAAGATGCTGATAAAAAGGCAAAAGAAGTCATTGTAAATGCAATTCAAAAATGCGCGACTGACCATGTTGCCGAGTCGACAATTTCTGTAGTTTCACTCCCAAATGAAGAAATGAAAGGTAGAATTATTGGTAGAGAGGGTAGAAATATTCGAACATTGGAATCTTTGACTGGTGTTGATTTGATTATTGACGATACCCCTGAAGCAGTAGTTTTATCAGGTTTTGATCCAATCCGAAGAGAAGTTGCAAGAATTGCACTGGAAAAATTGATTGTGGATGGAAGAATCCAGCCTACTCGTATTGAAGAAATGGTCAACAAAGCGAAAAAAGAAGTGGAGCAGACCATTCGCGAAGAAGGCGAAGCCGCAATCTTAGAAGTTGGTGTACATGGAATTCATCCTGAACTTGTACGTCTTTTAGGAAGAATGAAATTTAGGACAAGTTATGGACAGAATGCATTAAAGCATTCCATTGAAGTAGCACATTTGTCCGGAATTATGGCTTCAGAATTAGGTCTTGATGTGCGGATTGCAAAACGCGCAGGATTATTACATGATATTGGAAAAGCAGTTGACCGTGAAATGGAAGGCACGCATATCCAGTTAGGCGTTGATCTTTGTAGAAAATATAAAGAGTCTGCCGTTGTGATTAATGCTGTGGAAGCGCATCATGGCGATGTGGAGCCGACCTCTTTGATTGCATGCATTGTTCAAGCTGCAGATGCGATTTCTGCTGCAAGACCGGGTGCAAGAAGAGAAACACTGGAAACATATACAAACAGATTAAAACAGTTAGAAGATATCACAAATTCATTTGAGGGAGTAGATAAATCTTTTGCTATTCAGGCAGGTAGAGAGATTCGTGTAATGGTTGTTCCAGAAAAAGTCAGTGATGCTGATATGGTACTCATGGCGAGAGATATTTCTAAACAAATTGAGGCTGAACTTGAGTATCCGGGACAAATTAAAGTAAACGTTGTTAGAGAATCAAGAGCAATAGATTACGCTAAATAATATCTATAATTTTAGGGAAATACATTTGTATTTCCCTTTTCTTATGTTATAATAAGGCAGTTACATGATGTTATCGATAAGGTGCAACAACGAAAAGGAGAGGTTTGATGAAACAGGTTGGATTTATTGGAATGGGAAATATGGGATACGCCATTGCAAAAGGGCTGAAATCAACGAACCCGGATCTGAAGATTGTATTTCATAGCAATACTGCAGAAAAAATGCAGAAAATCTCAGAGGAGCTGGACATTCGTTCCGTAGAGGATAATCGTACCGTGGTAAAAGAAGCAAAATATATTATTTTGGCTGTAAAACCGCAGGTTTTTGACGAGATTTTTGCTGAAATTTCTGATTCTATTCGAAAGGAGCATGTAATCATTTCTCTTGCACCGGGATTTACGATTAAACAGCTGAACGATATTCTGCCAAATGCAAAAATTGTAAGAACAATGCCGAACACTCCGGCTTTGGTTGGAGAAGGGATGACAGGAATCACCTATCATAAAGAAGAATTTTCTTTCGAAGAAGAAGAGATGCTGCTGCGTATTTTTTCCTCAATTGGGAAAGTAAAAGTAGTCGATGAAAAAAATATGGATGCGGTTGTCTGTGCAAGTGGAAGTTCACCGGCATATGTATTTATGTTTATGGAAGCTTTGGCAGATAGCGCAGTCCAATGTGGATTAAAAAGAGCAGACGCCTATGAGTTTGTCGCACAGGCGGTGTTGGGATCAGCAAAGTTAATGCAGGAAACCGGAATGCATCCGGGTGAATTGAAAGATATGGTCTGTTCTCCGGGCGGCACTACGATTGCAGGAGTCGAAGCGTTGGAGCAAAATGGATTCCGGAAGTCTATTTTTTGCGCCACAGACGCATGTAATAAAAAATGTAAAAATATTTAGTGTATCAAAGATATGAATTGTCGAAATAATGAAGGTGCAATGAAATCAACAGATAGACATAAAAAATGAAATGGACGAAACGGAGAAGAAAGATGAAAAGATTTAATCGTGTTGGAAGAAAAGTTGTTTATCAGGGTGCGATTTTAGATTTTTGTGAAGATGAAGTCATTACTCCTGAAGGGAAAACAGTGCATTGGGACTATTTGGAGCATAAGGGTGCAGCTGCGACTGTTCCGGTCATGGAAGATGGACGGATTCTGATGGTTCGGCAATGGAGAAATGCAATTGACCGCTTTGCGTTAGAAATCCCCGCAGGCGGAAAAAACGGTGCAGGGGAACCGACCATGGAATGTGCTGCAAGAGAACTTGAGGAAGAGACCGGTTATCGGGCAAATCATATAGAATTTCTCCAGACGATTGTTCCTGCAATCGCATATTCCGGTGAATTGATTGACGTGTATGTCGCTACAGATTTAGTTCAAACAAAACAGTGTCTTGATCCTGATGAAGACATTGAATTGGAAACATATACGGTTGAAGAACTGATACAAAAAATCATTGAGAATGAAATCAATGATTCGAAAACCATATCGGCAATTTTAACCTATTACAGTAAATATTGTCATAAATAAAATGTTTTACCGTACAATTAAATAAAGAATTTAATGGGACAATGTATGAATAGAATACAGTTCTACAAGAATAGGAAAGTCTATGTGTCTTTCATCGGAATGCTTGCCGCAGCGATGATTTATTTTAAGATGAACATAGATTTTTCTTTTTATTCCGTAGATTATGGCATGGATGCTTTCCTTGATCTCTGTCTCATCTTTGCAGTCAATGACATCAAATTGTGGACAGCTGTTTTTTTATTACGAAAATTAAAGTATCGTTTGTTTTTTCAATTATTGCTCTTATTCTGCCTGGGTTATCTTTTTGGAGCTGCAATCGTAATCTCATTGATGTACCAAACTACCATCATGATTCCAAAGATTGCATTTTGTATTGTCACCTTTTTCTATATCAATCACTTATATGAAAGAGAGTGGAGCAGATCTCATGGACTGTTGTATCTATTTCTTTTCATAATAAATGTTTTTCTGCAGGTGATTTTAAAAATTATTTTTTGAAAAAATTAACAAGATATAGTATGAAAAAGTATAATTAAAAATAGATGTTGTGTGATTGTTATGTAACCGGGATTTTGCGGTGGATTTTATGCGAAAAATTCATTTGATTTTCCTTCAAAAGGCTTATATAATAGAGAACAGTACTCCTCTCATGGGGTATAAGCGAGGAAAAAATGCAAGATAAAATTGAAGAATTCATTTTACAAATTCATAATGAAAAGAATACTTCAAGCAATACGGAAATTTCATATAAGAGAGATTTAAAAAAGTTTGTAGATTACATTCAAAGTCAATCTATCACAGATGTCTCAAAGGTTACACATGAAGATTTGGTACAGTATGTGGATGTGCTGAAAAAAAAGGGCAGGGCGCCTTCGACGGTGTCCAGAAATATTGCTTCTCTGAAAGCCTATTTCAATTTTTTGTGCCAAAACGGATATGCGAATGAGAATCCTGCAACAGGATTAAAAGCACCAAAAATTGAGAAAAAAATTCCTGAAATATTATCTTTAAAAGAAATTGACGCATTGCTGAGGCAACCGTCAAAAAAGAGTCCAAAGGAACTGCGGGACAAGTCAATGTTTGAACTGTTATATGCTACGGGGATGCGTGTGACGGAATTAATTTCCCTGCGTCTGGATGATGTTAACATAAAGTTGGAGTACATCGTCTGTCGGGACCGGAAAAAAGAACGGCTGATTCCTTTTGGAACAGATGCAAAAAAAGCGCTGGTAGAATACCTTCAAAACGGACGTGCGCACTTATTAAAAGATCACACAGATTCGGATGTTTTATATCCAAACTGCTCTGGCGGAGAAATGAGCCGGCAGGGGTTCTGGAAACTGATTAAGTTTTATGGGAAAAAGGCCGGAATCACTTCTGAGATCACACCACATACATTGAGACATTCTTTTGCAGCGCATTTGGTTGAAAACGGTGCAGATATCAGAGCGGTGCAGGAGATGTTGGGACATTCTGATATCTCAACAACACAAATCTATATGACGGCAGGAAATAAGAGAGTTCGGGAAGTTTATGCAAAAGCACACCCGAAAGCATAAAAAAAGAATGATTTTTGAACCATTCTTTTTTTATTGCTGTTTTCGGCATCTCTATTTACGTAAAGTGCGTTCCATAAAATCAAACTTATACCTGATCCGCAATTGCGTACAATAAGTTTTCTGTATCTTCCCAGCCAAGACAAGGGTCTGTAATTGATTTGCCGTAGATGTGTTCATCAATTTTTTGGCATCCACCCTCAATATAACTTTCAATCATCAAACCTTTGACTAAAGTTTTTAATTCTTTGGAATGTTTTCTGTTGTGCATGATTTCTTTTGCAATTCGAATCTGTTCCAGATACTGTTTGTTCGAATTAGAATGATTACAGTCAATGATTACAGCAGGATTTGCAAATTCCTTTTCCTCGTAAAGGTGATACAGATTCAACATATCTTCATAATGATAGTTTGGAATACATTGACCATATTGATTGACTGCTCCACGCAGAATTGCATGAGTCAGATCATTACCATCTGTCTGTATTTCCCAGCCGCGGTAAAGAAAGGAGTGGCTGGACTGCGCCGCCTCGATAGAATTCATCATAATAGACAAATCGCCGCTCGTAGGATTTTTCATTCCAACCGGGATGTCAAGTCCGCTGGCAGTGAGCCGGTGCTGTTGATTTTCTACTGAACGCGCGCCGACAGCAACATAAGACAGACAGTCTGAAAAATATCTGGCATTTTCCGGATAAAGCATTTCATCTGCAATCGGGAAACCGGTATCTCCCATAATTTTCAAAAACATTTGACGAATCGTAATCAATCCCTGAAGTAAATCAGGTTTTTTCTCCGGGTCCGGCTGGTGAAGCATTCCTTTATAGCCTTTTCCAGTCGTTCTTGGTTTATTGGTATAGACCCTTGGAATGATAAACAGTTTATCCTGCACTTTCTCCTGAACTTTAGCAAGCCTGTCAACATAATCTTCCACAGCTTCCTGGTTGTCCGCAGAACATGGCCCGATAATCACGGCAAACTTGTCGCTTTTTTCGGTAAAAATATTTTTTAATTTTTCATCATTTTCTTTTTTCTTTAATTCAACTGCCTCTGGAACCGGATACATCGTCTTGATTTCCAAAGGAGTTGGCAGCTTTCTGTAAAAAGTACTTCCCATAATTCCTCCTGATGAACTCCGGAACGAATCCCTGTTTGTTCCGGTTTTTATATAATAAATCGATAATTCAGAAGATAGTATAACACATATTTCTTAGAATTCAAATGGAATAACACTCTGGGAAGATAGAAAGATAGAACAGTGCACATTTTTTTCAATAATATTTGTACATTTTTTTCTATCATTTAAAAAGTATTTATGATACACTAATAATATGTATGGTGTGAGATATCCTTGTCCTTGTCAGTGACGTACAGAACACTGATATCCGCGACGGGATTTTTCTCCATCTTAAATACGCTGTGCAAAGATGTACAGAGATTCCTAAAAGAAATATTTCTATGAGGACAGACGCGGAGTTTGTGTCAATCTTTGTGAGCGAGTCGTGAATTTGGAAAGGAAAGAAAAAACATGAAGAAAATTAATTTCGCAGAGAAAAAAATTTGTTCGTTTGTTCTTACGGTTGTTTTGCTGGTTTCTTTGTTCCCGGTGAATACTGTTCTGACAAACGCAGCAACAGTTCCATCAAACCTGTCATATGCTGAAAATGAACAGGGTGCCGTAATTTCATGGAGCGGGGTGAACGGCGCAGAGTCTTACAACGTTTATGAGGCTGCAAGCCGCTACGCCGCATATCAAAAAGTGGCGACAGTTTCCACGACATCCTATCAGGACGATAATGATGTCGAAGGCGGATACTACAAGGTCACAGCGAATGTAAATGGACAGGAAACTGAAAAATCAGATGCAATTTCTTATGAGATTCAGACTTTTGGACCGAATACGTATGTATTTGAAGGAACCGATACAAGTAAGGACATTCAGACAGTCATTGATAATGCCTATAAAGTAACCGGAACGGGCCAGGGACAATTTTGTTCCGACCGTTATGCATTTTTGTTTAAACCGAGCCAGAGTACATATGACGTTACGGTGGATATCGGATTTTACACACAGGCAGCCGGATTGGGCATATCACCGGAAGATGTATCCATTAAGCAGATACAGTCAAAAGCAAGATGGATGGTTGGCAGAAAATACGACGGTTCCATTAACTACAGCGCTTTATGTAATTTCTGGCGTACGGTAGAAAACATGTCTTCTCCAGCGAACGATACCGTGTGGGCAGTGTCACAGGCAACTGCCATGCGAAGAATGAATTTTACCGGTTCTCAAAAATATGTTGAGATTTGGAGAAACAATCAAAAGATAGATAGTTATACAGACCCAAATTATGGAGTGTTATATCTTCACGACCAAGGTGGATATGCCAGCGGTGGATTTTTGGCAGATACGAAAATTGCGACAAATGTTTCCAGTGGTTCCCAGCAGCAATGGTTGAGCAGAAATATTGAATCCGGTGTCAAGGCATATCGGGAAAATGCATCGAATTATGATGCTGCTGTTTGGAACAATGTATTAGTCGGCAGTAAGACTTCTATTCAGGAATCTAATTGGCCTGCCGGAACAAGTACGGTTGTTTCCAAAACGCCGGTCATCGCTGAGAAACCATTCCTGACCTATGATGAATCTCAGGATGAATATGGTATCGTTGTTCCAAATGTAAAGAAAGACACCTCCGGTGTTTCATGGGAAAATATGTCTGAACAGGATTACAGATACATCGATATCAAGGATTGTTATGTGGCAAAACCGACCGACACGGCGGACGAAATCAATGCAAGAATTCAAAACAAAGAAGCATTGATTCTTACTCCGGGTATATATCAATTGGACAAAGCAATCAATATTACAAAAGATAACATGGTTGTTCTGGGTATGGGACTTGCGACAATCAAACCGATTGCAGGAAATCAGTGTATCAGTGTTGCAGATGTGCAGGGAGTTCGAATTGCCGGAGTGCTGTTTGACGCAGGCAGGGTAGAATCGCAGACATTGTTAACTGTCGGCGCTTCTAAAAATAATAATGACAATTCAACAAATCCAATTGTTTTATCCGACTGTTTCTTTAGAGTGGGAGGCGCCGATACAGAAGCAGTAAAAACAAAGTGCTGTGTTGTGATTAACAGCAATAATGTGATTTGTGATAACTTCTGGGTATGGAGAGCAGATCACGGTTCTGGCGTTGCATGGGATAAAAATACTGCAGATAACGGAGTAATCTTCAATGGAAAGAATGTCACGGCTTATGGACTCATGGTAGAGCACTTCCAGAAAGTCCAGACACAGTGGAATGCTGATGGCGGAAGATGTTATATGTATCAGAGTGAACTGCCTTACGACATACCGAGCCAGGCTGCATGGAATGAAGCCGGTTCCTATGGATATACGGATTATAAAGTGGCATCTGACGTAAAATCCCATGAAGGATATGGTATTGGAATTTATTCCTGCTATCAGAAAGCACAATGCTTCTTAAAATCAGCAATTACCTGTCCAGACACGCCAAATGTTAAGTTTACAAATGTCTGCACTTATTCCCTGTCCGGAAATGGAAGTATTGATTATCCAATTAATCAGGCAGGATATGCAGTAATGAAAAGTTCTGAGATGTGTAAAGTACTTTCTTATTCCAATGGGCAAGTTACTTTAGATAAGACGTTGGATAAAGCAAGAAAAAATATATGGTCAACTGTAATTAAAATTGGTGGAAAGACACTGTACTCTGAAACATTTAAGAGAGTCTATACCGGAAAACGGATTAAACCTTCAGTCTCTGTGGCATATGGAGGAATTACGCTTAGAAACGGAACAGATTATTCTGTAACCTATACAAATAATAAAAAAATTGGCGCTACTGCAAAAATTAAAGTGAGTGGACAGGGATATTTTAAGGATTCTGTAACTTATAAATTTAAAATTGTTCCAGCGAAAGTAAAAATATCAAAGAAAAAAATCAGCAAGAAGAAGATTACGATTCAGTGGAAAAAAGTAAAGGGAATTAAAAAGTATCAGGTTAAATATTCCACAAAGAAAAACTTTAAAAAGAAGGCTACTGTTACAAAAATCGTTAAGAAAAATAAGATAACGATTAAAAGAAAGAAGAAGAAAACTGCTTATTATGTAAAAATAAGAGCTTACAAAAAAGTTGGAAAGAAAAAAGTATACGGAAAGTACAGTAAAGTAGTAAAAGTGAAAAAATAATACGGATGGCCGGCTTCTCAATTGAGTGGCCGGCTTTGTCTGTTGGCAGATTGAAATCCTCTTCCATAGATGGTAAAATATGATGCGGGAGAATTTTATGCAGTTAAGTCGTCTGAAAGGAATCGGAGAAAAAACAGAAAAAATCTTATACCGCGCAGGTGTCACATGCGTAGAGGATTTGCTCGAATACTATCCACGCTATTATGATACCTATGAGCCGCCTGTTTTGATTCGCAATTTGGAGTGCGACAAAACCCAGGCAGTCTGCGCTACACTGGTGCGGGATTTGGTGATCCGTCGAGTAAAGAAACTGACGATTGTTCAAGGGTTTTTACGCGATCAAGAGGGAAACGGCATTTGTGCAACATGGTTTAATGCGCCATTTTTAAAAGGGAAATTATCTCTTGGAAGTACTTTTATTTTTCGAGGATATGTCAAAGAAAAAAACGGCAGTTTTGTGATAGACCAGCCGAAGGTTTTTGAGATTGGTCAATATCGTCAGGAAATGGGAAAAATGCAGCCGGTATATCCCCTGGTATCAGGACTTACTAATAATATGGTGAAAAAAGCGGTCAGTCAGGCATTGGATGTAATTGCCTTAGGAGAACGACTGCCGGAATCTGTCAGAGGACATTACGCCTTGGAACCTTTGGAAAAAGCTATCCATGATATCCATTATCCGCAAAACACTATGGAAATGATGGCAGCGAGAAAGCGGTTAATTTTTGATGAATTTTTCTATTTTATTTACTATCTAAAGCAATTAAAAGAAAAAAATAAAATCAATCAAAATGGACATATTTTAAAAGAACCAAAGGAAGTAAAGCAATTGATTGAAAATCTTCCCTATCAATTGACGAAAGCGCAGCTTCGTACCTGGGAAGAAATTAAACAGGATATCGCTTCAGAAAAAGTCATGAATCGTCTGATTCAGGGAGATGTCGGGTCCGGAAAAACGATTATTGCAATTCTGGCATTATTAACGGCGGCACTGAACGGCGGACAGGGAGCATTTATGGCGCCCACGGAAGTCCTGGCAAGACAGCATTTTGAAAATCTGAACGAACTATTAACTCAATTTCAGATTGATTTAAAACCGGTATTGCTGGTTGGGTCCATGACTCTAAAGGAAAAACGGGAAGCATATATGCAGATTGAGACTGGAGCGGCAGACATTATTGTTGGAACCCATGCATTAATTCAGGAAAAAGTGAATTACAAAAAACTGATGATGGTTGTGACGGACGAACAGCATCGATTTGGGGTCAGGCAGAGAGAATCCATTTTCATGAAAGGAATGAATCCGCATACGATTGTAATGAGCGCAACGCCGATTCCCAGAACATTGGCGATGATTTTATATGGCGATTTAGATATCTCTGTGATCGATGAACTTCCTACCGGTAGAAAACCGATTGCGAATTGTGTTGTCGGGACGGAATATCGTCCGAATGCGTACCGTTTTATAGAGGAGCAGGTCAAAGAAGGAAGACAAGTTTATGTCATATGTCCTACCGTTGAGTATAGCGAAGCGGTTGAAGGGGAAAACGTTGTGGAGTATGCGGATAAATTAAAGAAAATTTTTCCATCATCCATTCAAGTGGAATATCTGCATGGACGCATGAAGCCGTCGGAAAAAAATCTGATTATGGAACGTTTTGCCAACAATGAAGTTCAGGTTTTAGTATCCACAACGGTCGTTGAGGTTGGCGTCAATGTTCCAAACGCCACGGTGATGATGGTAGAAAATGCAGAGCGCTTCGGTCTGGCGCAGCTTCATCAGCTTCGGGGGCGTGTCGGAAGAGGAAAAAATCAGTCTTATTGTATTTTTGTAGATGGTTCCGGAACAAAAGATTCGAAAAAACGGTTAGATATTTTGTGTAAGTCCAATGACGGTTTCTTCATTGCCAGTGAAGATTTAAGACTGCGCGGTCCCGGTGATTTTTTTGGGGTCAGGCAGAGCGGTGATTTTGAGTTTCGGCTGGGAGATATTATGGCTGACGCAGAGCTCTTAAAGATGGCTGCAGACGCGGTCTCAATGATGGAAGATGGAAAATTGGAAATTTCTAATGAGGAGCGGAATATACTGAATGCTGAAGAGCATGGTTTCATGAGTCTTTAAGGGTATCCGGTACAAAAATAATAAAGATTGATGGAATGGATAAAACGCTTTAAGGAATATAATGATAGGAAAGGATAAGTATCAGAGGATACAGGATAAAGAAATGAAGATTATTGTACTTTGCGGTGGAATCAGTACGGAGCGGGAAATCTCTATCAAGTCAGGAATGATGATTTGTAAAGGGCTCCGGCAGGCAGGACATCAGGCCGTCTTATTGGATGTTTATTTTGGAACGGAAAAAACGGATATTTTTTCAGATACGAAAGAAACATATGATATTGACGCAGAAATTGAAAAAATTCAGTCCAATACTGAGAAAATAAAACAGATTCAGGCAGAACGAAAAGACTTTTTTGGTCAAAATGTCCTTCAAGTATGTCAGAGCGCCGATATGGTCTTTATGGCACTGCATGGAAAGTATGGAGAGGACGGGCTGTGTCAGGCGGCATTTGACCTTGCAGGAATCCGTTATACCGGTTCCGGATATTTATCCAGTGGAATCTGTATGGACAAAGAAATTACCAAAAAGTTATTTATAGGATGCGGGGTCCCGACACCAAAAAGTGTATACCTTCAAAAGGGGGATTATAAAAATCATTCCGAATGCGGAATGCAATTTCCGGTTGTTGTGAAGGCATGCAACAGTGGTTCCAGCGTTGGGGTTGTCATAGCGAAAAATCAAGCGGAGTATGAGGATGCGCTTGAAACCTGTTTTTCTTTAGATGATAAAATCATTGTCGAACAATTCATTCATGGAAGAGAATTTTCAGTAGGCGTTCTGGCAGGAGAAGCGCTGCCAATTATTGAGATTATTCCAAAAGAAGGCTGGTATGATTATCAAAATAAATATCAGCCGGGAGCGACTTTGGATGTCTGTCCTGCTGAACTCTCAGAATTATTGACCAAAAAAATGCAGAAGATTGCCGAGGACGCCTACCATTGCGCGGGATGCGAAGCCTATGCCAGAGTCGATATTATGATGGATGAAACAGAAGCAATGTATTGTCTGGAGATCAATACGCTGCCAGGCATGACGCCGACCAGTCTGATTCCACAGGAAGCGGCGGTGGTCGGGATGGATTTTCCTGCGTTGTGCGACCGGTTAGTACAGTTATCGTTCGATAAATATAAAAATAAATAGATGGAAAAGTATCAATGAATATATATTAGATACATGATTGTAATTTCTTAGAATTAAAAATTCAAAAATGGGAATTTCTTTACACAAAAGAGAATTCAACTTTTATAAAAGGATAGGTGTCTTTGATGAAAAATATGACATTGGAACAGATTGCTGCATGTACGAAAGGAAAATACATCGGTGATCAATCGTTTAAAACGAAAGAAATACAAGGGGTCGAAAAGGACAGCAGACTGATTGAAAAGGATTATTTATATCTGCCGTTTGTCGGCGTCAGAGCAGATGGACATGATTTTATTCCCCAGGCGTTTGAAAAGGGGGCGCTGGCCGTTTTATCGGAAAAGGAATTAGAACATCCCACAGGACCATATATTCTCGTTTCTTCTGTTGCACAGGCGCTGAAAGATATGGCCGAATATTACCGCAGCACCCTTTCCTGTAAAGTTATTGGAATCACAGGAAGTGTCGGAAAGACCAGCACAAAGGAAATGATTGCCTCTGTCTTAGAAGAAAAATTTCATGTTTTAAAAACCGAGGGGAATTATAATAATGAAATCGGAATGCCCCTGACAATTTTGAAAATCCGTGAAGAACATGAGATTGCTGTGATTGAAATGGGAATCAGTGATTTTGAGGAAATGCACCGTCTTGCAAAAGTCGCGCGGCCAGACATTTGTGTGATTACCAATATAGGCACCTGTCATTTGGAAAAATTAGGAAACCGTGATGGGGTCTTTCAAGCAAAAACAGAAATATTTGATTATGCAAAAGACGATTGTCTGGTTGTACTCAACGGAGACGATGATAAATTAAATCAGATTCAAGAAGTGCATGGAAAGAAACCTGTTTTCTTTGGCATTGACACAAAGCAGCCGGTTCGCGTGTTGAACTATCAGACGAATGGGATTTTGGGAACCAATGCAAAAATTTGTTATTTTGATCAGGAGTTTGAAACCGTGATTCCGATTCCGGGACTGCACATGCTTTACAACGCAATGGCAGCCGTCATTATTGGTATGCATTGTGGAATGACGCTGAATGAAATAGACTGCGGAATCCAAAAAATGAAAACAATTCGCGGAAGAAATAATATTTTTCAGTGGAACAAAATGACCGTGATTGACGATTGTTACAATGCAAATCCCATGTCTATGAAAGCTTCCTTACAGGTTCTCTCCCAGGCGGAAGGCAGAACAGTCGCTATTTTGGGCGATATGTTTGAATTGGGCAAAGATGAAGCAGAACTGCACCGGGAAGTGGGAGAAGCGGCTGCAAAAGAGCAAATTGATGTTGTAATCTGCGTTGGTACTTTGGCAAAAAACATTGCAGACGGCGCAAAAAAAGGGAGCGGTAAGGTTCTTTATTTCCCTGATAAAGACTCGTTTGAACCGCAAATGAAGGATTTTCTGAAAAGCGGTGACACGGTTTTGATTAAAGCATCGCATGGAATGAAATTTCAGTCGCTGGTTGATCTTCTGAAACAGTAAAATCCATTCAATATATTTTTATTGAAAAACTTAAAATTTACATAACAGAAAATGACAACAAATCAAGATGTTACCAGTGTAATAAAAATTTATTTTCACATAATACTAGTGTAACAGGTTCAATTGAAAAAGTTGCAAAAATTAGTATGAAAAAACATGGAGGATTTTTGTCATGGATAATTCAAGAATTAATGTTCCTGAAGCAAAGAGCGCTATGAACCGTTTTAAAATGGAATGCGCTTCTGAAGTTGGTGTACAACTGAAAGATGGTTACAATGGTCAGTTAACATCTGCTGAAGCAGGTTCTGTTGGTGGACAGATGGTTAAAAAGATGATCGAAGCTCAGGAAAGACAGATGAGTGGTAGATAGGTACCATCATAAAATGTTCGAGCAGCATTTCCTGCTCACCAAAAGGATTCACACTTGTGGTGAATCCTTTTCTTTTGTGGTTCATGCGGTTTTATTTTTTGTGCATGCGTAAAAATGACAGGATATTCTGGGCATAGCAGCGCACATTTTTTTGGTTTACATCTCTTAATAAAATATAAGAAATCTTATCAGAATGGGAATATTGAAATGTATTTGGAAAAAGTCCGCTTTTGTCATAAATTGGAAGAAATTCTCCTTGAATTTTTTTATAACAATTCTCTTTGGTTGCCGTTTTGCGGTATTTTGCATCCACAAACATGGAAAGGCTTTTATGAATGGCTTCGTCTTCCAGCGGAAGATAGTAATATTCCTTATAATTTTTATAAAACAGTTTCAGGGTGTCTGAAATTACCTGAACAGTGAGAACCGCGTGTTCCTTATCTGCGGTCAGATAACAATCTTCTGCGCCATATGAAATTTTTACCGGAACCGGGTGATTCAATTCCAGCGTAATCCGCAGTTCTTTCTTGGGTTCTTTTGAAAGTCCTTCATAGGAATGAATTTGAAAAGACAAAACGGTAAAGTCTCCCTGAAACAAATCAGAAACAGCATATAGAGAAAGAAGTTTTCCCATATTCCATACATCTTCTTTGTTGTGAAGCAAAAGCGGTCCAAGCAGTTTTTCCTCTTTTGAATGGAGATATTCCTGATAGACTTTGACAAGTTCTCCACCGGAAAACGGGTCGGTTCTCTGAATATTTAATAGTTTTTCATAAGTTTTCTGCTTTTGATTTTCCAGTTTGAAGATATGGGCAAATCCGGAAATGGATTTGTAAATATCAATCCCCTGAAAGTCCGTAAAGTTGAAATTCAGGCGATAATTTTCTCCTCTTGCCTTGATAAATGGCATATCGAATGAATTGCCGTTAAAATGTATTATGGTGGTAAAGTTTTTAATAAACTGATAAAAAGCCGTCAAAACATCAGCTTCATCGCGTTTATTTTCAGCAAACCATTGGGTATACATATATTGTCCGTCTTCATAATACATACAGCCAATCAGGTAAATGAAGCAGTGCGTTCTGGAAAATCCGGTTGTTTCAATATCAAAAAAGAGTATTTTTTCTCTTTCTGCAAATAGTTCTAATGGATATGTAATTTTCATTTCAACTTTATTTTTTATCACTAACATATGTTTATTATAACATAAAACAGGGGTATTCGACGAAATTATAAATAAAGATACATAATTTTACATAAATGCAAGGCGCTGACATTGAAGAAAATGGACAAAAGTATTATGATAATGAATAGACGTAACTCAGTATTTATAAAAAGAAAGGCGAAACAATATGGCTATTTTAACCTTTAAAGGAGGAGTCCATCCTTATGAGGGAAAGGAACTTGCAAAGGATTGTCCCACACGGCGGGTTTTCCCCGAGGATGAAGTTGTAATTCCGGTTGCGCAGCATATCGGCGCGCCGGCAAAACCAATTGTCGAAATTGGAGAACATGTGTTGAAAGGACAGTTGATTGCGCAGGCACAGGGATTTGTTTCCGCAAACATTCATGCTTCCGTTTCCGGCAATGTCAAAAAGATTGAACCGCGTCTGGTTCCGGGCGGAACAAAAGTGTTGTCAATCGTGATTGAAAATGACAAACAGTATGAAGAGATGAAGTATGACCCGTCTCCGGAACCATGGAGCAAAGAATATATCCGTGAAGCAGTGAAGGACTGCGGCGTTGTTGGACTTGGCGGAGCCTGTTTTCCAACCCATGTAAAGCTTACACCAAAAGACGAAAAGGCGATTGATTATGTCATTGTCAACGCAGCCGAATGTGAACCGTATATTACGGCGGATTACAGAAGATTGGTCGAACAGCCGCAAGAGGTAATCGATGGCTTAAAAATTATTCTTCAGCTGTTTGAAAATGCGAAAGGCGTAATCGCTGTGGAAAATAATAAACCGGATGTTGTGGAGACACTCAAAAAAATGACTGCCAACGAACCGGATATTACGGTTGCTGAATTAAAGACAAAATATCCGCAGGGTTCAGAAAGACATATTATTTATGCGGTAACAAAACGAAAGATCAATTCTAAAATGCTTCCGGCAGACGCAGGGTGCATCGTCGATAATGTAGATACGGTCTACAATATCTTTCAGGCTGTAAAATATCATAAGCCGTTAACGGAACGGATTGTTACGGTTTCCGGCGACGGCATCAAAAATCCCGGAAATTTCATTGTTCCATTTGGAACGAGCCATGAGCAAATTGTCAGGGAAGCGGGCGAAATGGACGAAACAGTGGAAAAATTACTGTCCGGCGGGCCAATGATGGGGCAGGCGCTGTTTTCTTTAGACGTTCCGGTGATGAAAGGATCCTCTGCATTGCTGGCGTTTAAAAAAGACGACGTCGCTCATGCAAAGCAGACAAACTGTATGAATTGTGGAAAATGCGCACAGGTCTGTCCGGAAGGGCTCATTTGTGCAAAACTTGCGCAGGCCGCGGACGCAGATGACATGGAACTGTTTGTAAAACTCTATGGAATGGAATGTATTGAATGCGGAACCTGTAATTTTAATTGTCCTGCAAATCGGAATATTACCCAGTCCGTGAGAACCATGAAGCGAAAAGTACAAGCAATGCGAAAGAAAGGGTAAGGTGATGAAAATGTATAATGTATCTTCAAGCCCCCATGTGAAAACGAAAACAACGACGCAGACCATTATGCGGGACGTCATCATCGCCATGGTTCCTGCAGCGGCTTATGGGATTTATAATGCTGCCGATCTGTTCGGGGTCAAATATGGTATCAGAGCAGCAATGCTGCTTGTTTTAACGATTGCTTCCTGTATGCTTTCAGAATATGTTTTTGAAAAAATTACAAAACGCGAGACGACGCTCTCGGATCTGAGCGCAGTTGTTACCGGAATGATTTTAGCGCTGAATCTTCCGTGTACCTTTCCTTTTTGGAAAGCGGTTCTCGGCGGAGCCTTTGCGATTGTTATTGTAAAGCAGCTGTTTGGCGGACTTGGTCAGAATTTTATGAATCCGGCGCTTGGAGCGAGATGTTTTCTGTCTCTGTCCTTTGCGGCAGATATGACTGCCTTTTTTCCAAGAAATCTGACGGATGCAGTATCCAGCGCAACGCCGCTGACTGCGTTGAAAAATTCCGGGGAAATGATTACGCCGGTTTCGAATCTGCTCCTTGGAAATTATGCGGGAACAATCGGTGAGACCAGCGTGATTGCATTACTAATCGGCGCCATTTATCTCGTTGTCCGAAAAGTTATTGATCTGAGAATTCCACTTACATATCTTCTTGTATTTTGTATCTGCATTTTGCTGTTCAATGGAAGTACGGACGTATCATTTCTGGCAGCGCACCTTTTCGGCGGCGGATTGATTTTTGGCGCATTTTTTATGGCTACGGATTATGCGACATCGCCTATTACGAAAAGGGGACGTTATTTATTTGGAATCTGTCTGGGACTGCTGACAGCGCTTTTCAGAACGTTTGGTGCAAATGCAGAAGGCGTTTCGTTTGCGATTATCTTTTGTAATCTGCTTGTCCCATTAATCGAAAAATATACCATACCAAGAGCGTTTGGTGTTGCAAGAGGAGGGAAATAATATGAATAAAATGTTGAAAGATACCCTGATATTATTTGCCATCACACTGATCGCAGGGCTTGGACTCGGATTTGTCTATGAGGTGACGAAGGAACCCAGAAAAATGCAGGAAGAAAAGATTCAGATGGACGCGTACCAGGCTGTCATGCCGCAAATGGACGGGTACCAAAAAGTCGATCATCTGAACTATGAAAAATTAAATCAGAAAATTGCAGAGCAGATCAAGAAAAATGAAAGTGAAAATCAGATTTCTGTCATGAATTCTTATAAAGGGGAAATCAATGAGGTTGTCTCCGCCACAGATAAAAACGGAGATGAGATTGGAATCATTGTGACCGTAACAGATTATGAAGCCTATGACGGAAGCCTGCAAATGACTGTGGGGATTTTAAAGGACAAAACGGTAAAAGGAATTTCATTTTTGTCTCTGAGTGAAACGCCGGGACTGGGCATGAAGGCAGATGAGGAGTCTTTTAGAAATCAGTTCCAGGACAAAAAAGCCGATTATTTTGTATATACAAAAAATGGGGCGGCCGCTGAAAACGAAATTGATGCAATCAGTTCAGCGACAATAACGACCAATGCGGTAACGCATGGTGTCAACGCTGCGTTGCTTTGCGCAGATTACTGTCAGGGAGGTGATCTCAATGAATAAATATCTTGAACGGTTATGGAATGGGATTGTCAAAGAAAACCCTACCTTTGTATTAATTCTTGGAATGTGTCCGACGCTTGCAGTCACCTCTTCAATGATTAACGGCGCGGGGATGGGACTCAGCACGATGGCAGTACTTGTGATGTCCAACTTTGTGATTTCCCTTCTTAGAAAGATGATTCCAAACGGGGTACGTGTGCCGGCTTTCATTGTGATTGTTGCCAGTTTTGTGACGATTTTACAGTTTTTACTGGAGGCTTACCTTCCGTCGTTAAACAAATCTCTCGGTATTTACATTCCATTGATTGTTGTAAACTGTATTATTTTAGGAAGAGCGGAAAGTTATGCTTCCAAAAATCCGGTACTCCTTTCCGTATTCGATGGTATCGGAATGGGACTCGGATTTACGATTGCTCTTTCCCTGTTGGGAGCCTTTCGTGAAATCATCGGTGCAGGCACAATTTTAGGAGTTTCGATTCCGGGATGGGACGGTATTGGCATTTTTGTAATGGCGCCGGGAGCATTTTTTGTTCTTGCGGCACTGATTGCCATACAAAATTATATCCGTATGAAACACGGAAAGAATCCGCGCAGACTTCATTGTGAACAGGGCTGTGAAGGATGTACGGGATGCGGAGCGGATGGCGCTGACAGCCCCGATGATAAGGAGGTGGCATAAATGGTACAGTTGTTATTAATTGCTGTTGCTGCAGCTTTAATCAATAATGTTGTCTTAAGCCAGTTTTTAGGGCTTTGTCCATTTTTAGGTGTATCAAAAAAGACAGATACGGCTGCCGGAATGGGAGCGGCTGTAATCTTTGTCATTATGATTGCTTCAGCGGTTACTTACGGCATTTATTATGGCGTCTTAGCTGCTTTTCACTTAGAGTACCTTCAAACGATTGTCTTTATTCTGGTAATCGCGGCGCTGGTGCAGCTGGTGGAAATGATTTTAAAAAAATTCATCAAGCCGCTTTATGAAGCACTTGGCGTTTATTTACCGTTAATTACAACAAATTGTGCGGTTTTGGGCGTGGCAATTTCCAATATTGACGACGGATACGGTTTTTGGGAGAGTATGGCATGTTCTCTTGGCACTTCTGTTGGATTTTTGATTGCCATTGTGATTTTGGCAGGTATCCGGGAAAAATCAGAGCATAATCAGATTCCGAAAGCGTTTCGGGGAACGCCAATGGTACTGGTCGCATCGGGACTGATGGCAATCGCATTTACCGGATTTACCGGGTTGATATAAGGAGGAAGCGGATGGAGATTTTATATGCGGTAATCGTTGTCGGAGGCGTGGGATTGCTGATAGGAATCGCATTAAGTATTGCCGGCAGAGTTTTTGCGGTGGAGACAAATGAAAAGGAAGTTGCAATCCGGGAAGCACTTCCCGGAAATAACTGTGGCGGATGCGGATATCCCGGCTGTGATGGTCTTGCGGCTGCAATCGCAAGTGGAAAAAGCGATCCGGCCGCGTGTCCGGTCGGAGGTGCAGAGACAGCAAAAATAATCTCTGAGATTATGGGAGTAGAAGCGGAAATTGTTCCAAAAACTGCCTATGTATCCTGTAACGGCGACTGCGACAAGGCAAAAGAAAAATACAATTATTACGGCAATTTATCCTGCCAGGACGCGGTGAACATTCCCGGAGGCGGAGCGAAAGCATGTGGGTACGGATGTCTTGGGCTGGGCTCCTGCGTTCAGGTATGCGAATTTGACGCAATCCATATCGAAAATGGAAAGGCAGTTGTCGATCCAATCAGGTGTAAGGCATGTGGGAAATGTGTCAGCGCCTGTCCGAAAGGACTGATTTCCATTATTCCATCAGACACAAAGTATATGGTGAAATGTTCTTCGAAGGATAAAGGAAGAGATGTGATGTCTGCATGCAGCGCCGGGTGTATCGGCTGTGGTATTTGTGCGAAAAACTGTCCGCATGATGCGGTAGAATTTGAATATAATCTTGCATGGATCCATCAGGAAAAATGTCAAAAATGTGGTATCTGTGCAGAAAAATGTCCGAAAAAAGTGATTGAACAATTATAAAATCATTACAGATTTCTCATAAATTTCCTATATCTGTTCACACTAATTGTGTGAGGTATGTTATATGGAAGTTCAAAAATTTATAACCGGCAATTTCGTCCAGGATGTGGAAAAAATTGACCGGATGCTGCGGGTACAGGACAGTTTTGATTTATTAAAAAAGCAGACGACGATTGGCGGAAGAGCGGCTGTATTTTATTTCATCAACGGTTTCTGCGAAGAAGGAATTATGCAGCGGATTGAGGATAGTCTGTATCAGGTCAAACCGGAAGATATGGATAAGACTCCCCAACAGTTTGCAGATGATCATATCCCATATATCGAAGTAGATTTATATGGAGATGAATATCAGGTGATCACGTCCATTTTATCCGGCGTCACCTGCCTTTTAGTAGATGGTTATCAGCAGGCAATTCTGATTGATACAAGAGAATATCCGGCGCGAACAGTTGCAGAGCCGGAAAAATATAAAGTTCTGCGCGGCTCCAGAGACGGCTTTGTTGAAACAATTGTTTTTAATACGGCGTTGATCCGCCGGAGAATCCGAAGTACAGACTATATGTGTGAAATTGTCCGGGTTGGAGAAAGTTCCCGCACAGACATTGCAATCTGCTATATGGCTGACCGGGTAGACCAGGCGCTCCTTGCGCGCATTAAAAAGAATCTTTCAGAAATAAAGATTGATGCACTTCCGATGAATCAGGAAAGTCTTTCCGAGTGCCTGCATAAAGGCCACTGGTTTAACCCATTTCCAAAATTCCGGTATACAGAGCGTCCGGATACGGCGGCGGCGGAAATTTTGGAAGGACAGATTGCTATTTTAGTGGATAATTCTCCATCGGCAATGCTTCTTCCAACAACGATATTTGACGTCATAGAAGAAGCGGACGATTATTATTTCCCGCCGGTTACCGGGACTTATCTAAGGCTTGCCAGGACGTTTATGGCATTGGTATCGTTTGTGCTTACGCCGTTGTTTTTATTATTTGTGAATCATCCGGATTTTGTTCCGGACTGGCTTGCTTTCACACGGGTGAATCAGATTGATTATGTTCCGATTTTCTGGCAGCTTATGCTTCTGGAACTCGCAATAGACGGTCTGAAGCTGGCGGCGATCAATACGCCGAGCACATTAAATACACCCTTAAGTTTAATTGCAGCAATCGTGATTGGAGATTATGCTGTACAGACCGGATGGTTCAATGCGCATACCATGCTGTATATGGCAGTTGTGGCGATTGCAAATTTCACACATGAAAACTATGAACTTGCCTATTCCATTAAATTTCTGCGCGTGATAGCCCTGATTTTGACACAATTATTTGGGTTATGGGGATTTATAGCCGGGTGTATCGTGGCGGTGCTGGCCATTGTGTGCAACAAAACAATTGCGCAGACCAGTTATATTGCACCGTTATTTCCATTTCATGGAAAAGAGTTTTTGGAACGTTTTTTCAGAGTGTCGATTAAAACAAAGCGATAATGAATTTTCAAGAGGAGTGCAGCATTATATCCAAATCAGGATAGATGGCATCTCCTCTTTTTTCTGTTCTTGCTAATTATGCTTTAGTTATGTTAAAATATTTTCGTTATCAATAATGAATTGGGAGTCAAAAAATGATTGCGTACATAAAAGGGAGGATTGATTTTATAGATACAGACAATATTGTTGTAGAGCAGAATGGAATCGGCTTTCAGATTTATATGCCACAGAGTGATCTGGAAGTATTAAGCATTAAAGATGAAGTGAAAATTTACACTTATCTGAATGTTCGCGAAGATGCCATGCAGCTGTTTGGATTTCTTTCACCGGAATCGCTCCAGATGTACAGGCTTCTGCTGGGTGTCAGCGGAGTGGGACCGAAGGGAGGCCTCTCTATTATTTCAGCATGTCCGGGTGAAGCGCTGCAGATAGCGATTCTATCCGGCGACTCAAAGGCGATTTCGAAAGCGCCGGGAATTGGAAACAAAACAGCGCAGAAGATTATTTTGGAATTGAAAGACAAAGTGGATTTTGACGAAATGATTGACACGATACAGCCGCAGGCTGTTTCCTTATCAATGACGCAGGCGCAGAGTGACGTTCTCGAGGCGCTAGTCTCTCTGGGATATTCCCAAAGTTCTGCCAGAGATGCATTGAAGTCAGTTGAAAATTCACAGGAAATGGAAACGGAAGATTTATTAAAAGAAGTGCTAAAACACATCTTTTAGCGATAAGAAAGGGTTTTGCCAATGGAAAAGAGAATGATTCAGACGGAAGTGACTGCGGAAGACCAGTTGATAGAAAGCAGTCTCCGACCGGCTTTTCTAAACCAATATGTGGGACAGGAAAAAGTAAAAAACAATCTAAAAATATTTATTGAAGCGGCAAAGTCCAGAATGGAACCGTTAGACCATGTGTTGCTTTATGGGCCTCCGGGTCTTGGAAAAACGACGCTCGCCACAATTATTGCCTCAGAAATGGGCGTCAATATTAAGACGACATCCGGGCCGGCAATTGAAAAACCGGGCGAAATGGCGGCAATCTTAAATAATCTGTCACCGGGGGATGTGCTTTTCATTGATGAAATTCATCGATTGAATCGTCAGGTCGAAGAGGTGCTCTATCCGGCGATGGAAGATTACTCGATTGATATTATGATTGGAAAAGGACAGAGCGCACACGCTATCCGTCTTGAAATTCCTAAATTCACGCTGGTTGGCGCGACGACCAGAGCCGGATTGCTGACTGCACCGTTAAGGGACCGGTTCGGGGTAATCAATAAATTGGAATTTTATACCATTCCGGAATTAAAACAGATTATCTTACGTTCGGCCCAGGTTCTGGATGTTCAGATTGATGACCGGGGCGCTGATGAGTTGGCGAGACGTTCGAGAGGTACCCCGAGACTGGCAAACAGACTGTTAAAGAGGGTGCGCGATTTTGCGCAGGTTCGATATGATGGCGTTATCACAGAGCAGGTGGCAAAAACAGCGCTTGATCTTCTTGAAGTAGATAAAATTGGTCTGGATAAAGGAGACAGAAGCATTCTCGAAACAATCATCTATAAATTTTCCGGCGGACCGGTCGGCGTGGACACCCTTGCAGCTGCGCTGGGGGAAGATTCCGGGACAATTGAAGATGTCTATGAGCCGTATCTTTTGCAAAATGGACTGATTCAGAGAACCCCGAAAGGAAGGGTTGCGACAAGTCTTGCTTTTCAACATCTTGGTGTTGAAAAAACAGAATAAAAATGATATATTGATAATATCAAATTACTAACTGTAATGACAGTTAAAAAAAAGAAAGAAGGAGAAAAAATCATGAGAAAATTTTCAAAAAAAATGATTGCTGTGGCATTGTCTGCTACCTTGATTTTGGGTTCAGCGTTTTCCACTTCTGCCGCAGTAAAAAAAGGTACAGATGTATCTGCGGGTAAGAAATGGACTTCTTATTCTATCTACACCCATGAGGATCATGTCAATGGGGAATCTGAAGCCAAGAAAAATGTCTGCTGGTATCATAGTTTAATTAATACCGGTAAAGTTTTGGATGACCAGCATTATGTAACCGATCCGGTATCACAAAGCCAGCTGGATACATTAAACAAAGCAATTCAGGAACAAAATGCGCAGAAAAAGACGAATAATCCAACAGTTTCTTTACACGGGACTACTTGGAATGAGCAGGATTCCCACAAGTGTTTCGGAGAAAACGCTTCATTTACTTCTGCATCAGATTCTGCTTTTAACTTAAATGTCATCAGTACCGGATGGAGTGCAAACTGGGGTCCTTCCGGTCAAAAAGACAGCAAGGGAAATGATATCTATGAAGCAAAACAGTCTAACCCATGGGGTGTTACCGCAACAAAGGTTGTCAATGTAGAACGTGGACGCTACTATAACATTTCTTTCAAGATTAAGAGTACCTTAAAGAATGAAATCAAGGAAGAAAAGGAACGTGAAGACGGTACCTATTATAATGTTGGAACCGGAAAGTATAACTATATCAAACATATCCATTTCAAGGCTTATGATGATAAGGATGAAGATGGTGCCGCATTAAAACTGACCGCTTTAAAAGCAACACAGGGTGGACAGAGTATGCTGGAAACCAATAGCGCACTGCTCAAGGATTTTTCTTCTTTTGTAAAACTTGATAGCCAGAATACCGCAGATGACGGCTGGGTAACCGTATCCTGCAAGACTTTTGTTACAGCTTCAAAGGCAAATTATCAGGCAAACAAAAAGCAGGCAACAATGGGAATTAAATTTGCATTTGGTGCATTTTTACATGAATACAAAGACGAAAACGATATGTCCGGTACGATTGAAGTAAAAGATTTCAAAGTGACTGCAGACCTTCAGACACCGGTACAGCCTGAAAAAGTTAAGGTGAAAAAAATCACAAAGAAATCTGCTACTGTAAAATTCGGCAAATCTTTAGGTTCTAAAAAATACGAAGTACAGTATGCAACAAAGAAAAACTTTAAAAAGGGTGTTAAGAAAAAAGTTTCAAAGAAGACGACAGTCAAATTAACAAAACTGAAAGCTAAGACAAAATATTTTGTACGTGTTCGCGGAACGATGAAGAGCGGTAAGACTTATACCAGCCCATGGTCTAAGAAAGTAAGTTTCAAGACGAAAAAATAAACGAAGATAAAATCCGAAACGGATCAATTACAAGGAGAATAAAATGTCATCAAAAAATTACACAGATGTTATTATTGATGGAAAGATTTACAATATAGGCGGTTTTGAAAGCGAAGCATATTTACAAAAGGTTGCTTCCTACATCAATAATATGATTCTTGAATTTAAACAAAACGAAGGCTACCGGATGCAGAAATTAGACGTTCAAAGAATTCTCCTTGAGATTAATATTGCGAATGATTACTTTAAAGCAAAAAAACAGGCGGATTTGTTGGAAAGCGATTTAGAGGTGAAAGAAAAAGAAGTTTATGATTTAAAGCATGAACTGATTATGTCTGACGCCAAAGCGGATACGACAAAAAAAGAACTGGAGGAAGCTTTAGAAAAAATTAAATCATTAGAAAAAGAAGTGGTAGCGCTTCAAACAAAATTAAAAAAATAATTGAAATGGGCGGCTAGGCGTTTTGCCTAGTCGCTTTTTTGTAATAGGAATTGTCATGAGTCAAGTTGAACTTCTGGCCCCTGCAGGTTCCTATGAGAGCGCTTTTGCCGCATTAAATGCCGGTGCAGACGCACTCTATGTAGGAGGTAAATTATTTAGCGCAAGGGCAAATGCCGAAAATTTTACACAGGATCAATTGATAGAGGTGATGGATTATGCACATCTGCATGAGAAAAAGATTTATTTAACGATCAACACGCTCTTGAAAGACAATGAAATTCAACATGAATTATTCTCTTTTCTGGAACCGCTCTATTGCGCCGGTTTGGATGCTGTGATTGTACAAGATTTTGGAGTGATGCAGTTTGTAAAAGAACATTTTCCAAATCTGCATATTCATGTCAGCACGCAAATGACAGTGTTTGGCAAAGAGACGGTCAAAGCTTTAGAGGAATTTGGAGTTTCAAGAGTTGTTCTTCCAAGAGAATTTTCCTTAGATGAAATCAGCGATATACGAAAAAATTCGACGTTAGAAATTGAAACTTTTGTCCATGGCGCGCTGTGTTATTGTTATTCCGGACAATGTCTTATGAGCAGTTTTATTGGAGGAAGAAGCGGAAACCGCGGACGATGCGCGCAGCCATGCCGCATGGAATATGATTATTTTGAAAAGAAAACAAAAGTCAATGACACCAATCAAACTTATCTTCTGAGTCCTAAAGATATCTGCGCAATCAAAATTCTTCCGCAGATTCTTGCAGCTGGAGTAAACTCATTAAAAATCGAGGGAAGAATGAAAAAAACGGAGTATGTAGCGGGGGTTGTACACATCTATCGAAAATATCTGGACTTATATCAAAATCATCCAAAGGAATATCATGTTTGTGAACGTGACCTGCAAAATCTCGCTGATTTATTTCAGAGAAACGGATTTCATGAAAGTTATTATAATCAGCATCATGGAAAAAATATGATTTCTCTATACAAACCGCAATTTCGAATTGAAAATAAAGAACTGAACGAATTTTTAAGAAGAGAGTATATCGGAATCAAACGCAAAGTTCCCCTGAATATTTCTGTTACATGCGTTGCCGGCAAGCCTTTTCAAATAGAAACAGAGATTGCCGGAAAAACAATTTGCGTTACCGGACAGAATCCAAGTCCGGCAAAGAATACGCCTTTAAGTGAGGAAACGCTGCGCAGACATATCGGAAAGCTTGGAAATACATTTTTCAGTATTTGTAAAATGACTTGCGATTTTGAAGAAGGTTTATTTTTGCCGGTAAGTGCCATTAAAGATTTACGAAGAGCGCTGATTCAACAGGTTGAGACGGAAATGCTGTCAAAATTCAGGAGAACAGACATGGTTCGTGATGATAAGGCATTTGTCAATCAGATGAAAACAGCGGCCCATGACAATCAAAAGAAACTCCGAATCCATTGTCTTGTGTGGAATATGCAACAGTTTTCCATCATCATAAAACAGCCCGATATCCAAAGAGTTTATTTAGAAACTGTGCAATTTTCAAGTCAGGAACTAAAGCAGTGTATTACTCTGGCACACAAAAAAAGGAAAGAAATTTATCTGGCGATGCCATACGTATTTCGAAAGGATGACGCAAAAAGATTTTCTGAGAAATCCGCGGCGGTTCTTTCTCAAATCGACGGAGCCCTGATTCGTAATATCGAACAATATTATTACTTCAAGAAAAATCAGGTGGCATTTCACTGTATTTTTGATTATAATGTCTATACAATGAATCAGTATGCAAAGCAATTTCTGCAAGACATGAAGGCAGACACGACCGCGCCGTTGGAACTCAATCATCATGAATTGAAAGAATTGGGCGTTTCTGATATGGAATTGATCATTTATGGATATATTCCGGTGATGGTTTCTGCAAATTGCGTGAAGAATACTTTTGGCAGATGCGATCACGATAATCGGATGATTGCGCTTAAAGATCAAAAAAATAATTTATTTTCAGTACAATGCGTATGTGAGTACTGTTATAATTTGATGTTAAATTGTCATCCGCTATCTTTACTGAAATATTCAGACATGATTCACAAACTGCATCCGGCATCATTGCGATTGATTTTTTCACAAGAATCAGAACAGCAGATTGAAAAAATTCTCGGATGCGTCCGGCGTGCTTTTCTGGCCAATGAAACGGTTGAGGATGAAGCATACTCTACGCGGGGACATTTTATGCGTGGAGTACAGTAGAAACGGAGAACAGCATGGATATCTTAATTACAATCATATCGAAATATTTATTTATATTCCTGATGTTTTTTTATGCATGGGGCAGTTTCTGCGCCTTACAGATGAAGCGTGAAAAACAGAAGAATACAATTTTCTGGATTCAGAATTTTATTATCTTTTTAACCTATATATTGGGATTAGTATTGATTTTTATCAATCAACAGGATACTGCCGACGTCAATGTGATTATTTTCGGAGGCCTGCAGCTTTGTTATTTAATTATTGCATTAGGGGTATTTCCGATTATTTATCCAACCATTAATAAATCTATTTTGAGCAATATGTGTATGCTTTTAACCATTGGATTTATTATTTTGGCGAGGCTTGGTTTTGAGAAAAGCGTGACTCAGTTTATCATTGTCTCCGTTGTGACCATAGCGTCTTTAGTGGTGCCGTTTTTAATGAGCCGTTTTGAATTATGGAGAAATCTGACATGGTTCTATTGTCTGGTTGGATTGGTTCTCCTGATCGGCGTGATTATTTTTGGACCAATGACCAATGGAGCGCGGCTTTATTTTAAAATTGCAAATCGAATTACATTCCAGCCTTCGGAATTCGTAAAAATTATTTTTGTTTTCTTTATTGCCGGAATGTTTGCAAAAGCGCAGGATTTCCGCAGAGTTGTTTTGGCAAGTATCTTTGCCGGACTGTATGTGATTATCCTGGTTCTTTCTACGGATTTGGGAAGCGCCTTGATCTTCTTTACAATGTATTTGTTCATGCTGTATGTTGCTACAAGGAAAGCGCTCTATCTGATAGCCGGGATGGGCGGGATTTCTCTGGCATCTGTGATTGCCTATCATCTGTTTTATCATGTTCAGGTGCGTGTGCTCGTCTGGAAAAATCCTTTTGCGCCGGAAATTATCAATGATAAAGGGTATCAGGTGGCACACTCCCTATTTGCGCTCGGGAGTGGAGGACTTTCCGGAACCGGGTTATATCAGGGGTATCCAAATAAAATCCCGCTTGTAGAAAATGATTTTATCTTTTCAGCGATTGGCGAAGAGTTCGGATCCATATTTGCGATTCTGCTTCTTTTGGTCTGTTTGAGCTGTTTTATCGGTTTTTTAAAAGCTGCAATGGCTCAGGTGAGTCTTTTTAACCGTTTGGTTTGTGTGGGACTGGGAGTCGGCTATGCAATTCAGGTAATCCTTACAGTTGGCGGCGCAATGAATATGATTCCTTCAACAGGCGTCACCCTTCCTTTGATCAGCAGCGGCGGCAGTTCTATTTTGAGCACACTCATCGTATTTGCAATTATTCAGGGAATGGCGATTGTTGGAACAAGCAATCAGGAAAGAGAAAAACGCATGGAACATGCGGAAGGAGTAAGATATGTCTCGACGGACAAGTCAGTTAAGGTCAGAAGGCGCTAACATCAAAAGCGGCAATGGAAAAAAAATAAAACAGAAACGAAATGTTCAGGCGGTTGTCACAACCTTAGTGTTCACAACCATTTTTCTGTATATGATTGGTTATTATCTTTTTTTCATGTTCCACGATGCGGAAACTGTGGTAACGAATTCCAAAAATCCACGGATTGAAGAGAAAGCAAAAACAATTATCCGTGGGACAATCTATTCATCGGATGGAGAAAAACTCGCATATACCGATACAAATGGAACAGATGATAATTTAGAGGACGATGTCAGAAAATATCCTTATGGCAAAGTGTTTGCGCAGGTTGTCGGCTATACGACGAAGGGATTTACCGGGTTAGAAGATGTCTGTAATTACGATTTAATTACCACGGATACCAATGTCCTGAGACAAATTCAACAGGATTTTGATGAAGGGGTACTCCGTGGAAATGATGTACAGACCACGCTGAATGCGTCTCTGCAGAAAACGGCTTATGAATCGCTGGGAGAAAACCGTGGAGGAATCATTGTTATGGATCCTGATACGGGAGAGGTTCTCGTCTCAGCATCCAAGCCTTCGTATGATCCGGAAGACCTTGATGAAATTTGGAAAGAACTGAATGAAAAATCATCAGCGCCGTTGATGAATCGTTCCACACAAGGACAGTATCTGCCCGGCTCAGTCTTTAAGATTGTAACGACGTTAGCTTACATGAGGCAAAATACAAAATATTCCAATTTTTCATATCATTGCGACGGTGTGGCGCAATTTAACAATTTTCAGTTATCCTGTTATCATAAAAATGCGCATGGAAGGGAAACGTTGGAAAATGCTTTTGCTTACTCCTGTAATGGCGCATTTGCCACGATGGGACTGGACATTGATACGAAAATTTTCAATGCGACGGCAGATGATTTACTGTTTAATCATTCCCTTCCGCTGGAAGATTTGAAAACGCAAAATGCTTCTTATGTAAAAAGCGGCGTTTTTTCTCTGGATGAATCATCGAAAAAGTATAATTCCTATTATGTTGCCGAAAGCAGTATTGGGCAACAGGATGTTCTTGTTTCTCCGGCGCAGATGGTTATGATTGCATCAGCCATAGCAAAGAACGGCGTATTGATGAAACCGCACTTGATTGATGCAGTGAAGACGCATAGTGGAGAAACGGTTCAGGAAACGAAGGTTCAGGAAGAAAAGCAGCTGATGACAAAAAAAGAAGCAAAACAATTGCGGGAATATATGTCTGCTGTCTGTGAATATGGCACCGCAAAAGAGTTTTCTCAAAAAAGTTATACCGTTTATGGGAAGACGGGCACGGCAGATCTGACGAACAATCCTGACGGGAAGATTAATTCCTGGTTTGTAGGATATGCGAAAAAAGATAATAAACGTCTGGCGGTTGCCGTTGTTTTAGAAAACGTTTATAACGGTTCGTCCTCTGCAAAAAACTGCGCGGGAGATATTTTTGACCAGTATTTTGATTAATCAATTTCAATTTTAAAGAAAAAGGCTTGTCTGCTTGCATTCAGGCCTTTTCTTAGGTATACTTATAAAAGAGAGAAAAGCGAAAAATGTACGGGAGTACAACACACAGTAGAACAGGAGGAATCGCTATGAAAAAGGCGGTCAGTTGTGGCGGTGTGGTTATATTTCGTGGCAAGATACTACTGCTGTATAAAAATTATCAGAATCGATATGAGGGCTGGGTCTTACCAAAGGGAACGGTAGAACCCGGAGAAAGTTATGAGCAGACTGCATTAAGAGAAGTACGAGAAGAAACTGGAGTAAAAGCGAAAGTCATAAAATACGTAGGAAAAAGCGAATATACGTTTAATATTCCCGGTGATACGGTGGAAAAGGAAGTTCATTGGTATTTGATGACATCAGATAATTATTTCAGTAAACCACAGAGAGAAGAACATTTCCTTCATTCCGGATATTATCGGTATATTGAAGCAATTCATCTGCTGAAATTTCCGAATGAAAAAACAATCTTAAAAGACGCGTATCAGATGTATATCCAGTTTAACGAACAGCAGATGCGTTATAAAAAGATTTAAAAGGCAGGGCTTGACCTGTCTTTTTTGAGGAAAGGGGTTACCATTGAATCAAATCAATTACCAGCGTGTAATGGAAGAACTGCTAAGGGAAGCGGTTAAAAAAGAAAAGACGCCGCGCCTGTTGCTTCATGCATGCTGTGCTCCCTGCAGCAGCTATGTATTAGAATATTTGTCCGATTATTTTGAGATTACCGCACTGTTTTATAATCCAAATATGGAAAGCATGGAAGAATATCAGAAAAGGGCAAAAGAATTACTCCGGTTTATTGATGAGAATACTTTTCAAAATCCCGTGTCAGCAAGAATTACATCCTATGTTCCGGATGATTATACCTCGCAGATTAAAGGGTTGGAAGACTGTCCTGAAGGAGGCAGCCGCTGTTTTCGCTGTTACCGGTTAAGAATGGAATATACTGCAAAACTGGCAAAGAAAGAGCAGTTTGACTTCTTTACGACAACCCTGACAATCAGTCCGCTGAAAAATGCCCAGAAGATTAATGAAATTGGGAAAATGCTGGAGGAACAGTATCAAATTCCGTATCTATACTCTGATTTCAAAAAAAAGAATGGATATCAGAGGTCAATACAGCTGTCGCGGGATTACCATTTATACCGCCAGAATTACTGCGGCTGCGTTTTCTCTAAAAGAAAATCTTAGAGTAAAATATTAGTTGGCAAGAAAAATTAAAAAAGTAAAAGGAAGAGGCACGAAACCTCTTCCATATCACAT
>CANQMA010000010.1 GCA_947624875.1 uncultured Lachnospiraceae bacterium | reverse complement strand
TTCTTTCGCTGTCCCTCTTTTTCGCGACAGCCTAATTAATATAGCACACCGGCTCCCTCTCTGTCAACTACTTTTTTTATCTTTTTTAGATAAATTATTCAACCAAACGGAGAAGGAGGGATTTGAACCCTCGCGCCGCTATTAACGACCTACTCCCTTTCCAGGGGAGCCCCTTCAGCCACTTGGGTACTTCTCCAAGCGTTGACTCTGTATTCCTTTGTGCTATGAACGGAGAAGGTGGGATTCGAACCCACGGTGGTTTTACCCACACTGGTTTTCAAGACCAGCACCATCAACCACTCGGACACCTCTCCGTGACGCTTCTTTTTTAGAGCGTGCTTGACTATATTAGCACTAATTTATTTTAGTGTCAATAACAAAAATGGACTTTTTTAAAAAAATGAAAAATCCCCTCTATGATGCAAACTATGCGTTATAAAGTCCGGCATAAAAGCCATTCTGAACCGGCACTTTTATGCTTTAAAGCCGTATGCTTTCAGACACTTTCTGATGCTTCTTCAAAAAAACTTCTGCTGTCACAATGTCTTCCGGCGTCGTGATTTTGATATTGGTGTATTTTCCCTCAACCATATAAACCGGAATTTCTGTATACTGTTCAACTACCATTGCATCATCTGTAATCTGTCTGTTTTTTGACTGAATCATTTTTTTGTATGCCTCACGAATGAGACCGGTATGAAAGGTCTGAGGCGTCTGTATCATCCAAAGCCTGCTCCGCTCCGGCGTGTTTACCACTTTGCTGTCTTCGACAATTTTAATGGTGTCTTTTACCGGAACGCCGACGGCGCAGGCCTTATTTAACTTGGCGCAGGCAATGCTGTCTGCAATCATCTGTTGCTCTATCAGCGGTCTTGCCCCGTCATGAATCAGTACAATGTCTCCCGTCGCCTTTTCCAGTCCATTGATGACAGAATGATACCGTTCTTTTCCGCCTGCCACAATGTGCCGTACCTTTTTGAAGCCGTAATGATCTACAATCTCTGTTTTACAATATTCTATATCTTCTTGTGCTGTGACAAGAATTATCTGCTCGACGGAACTTTGCTCAAATTGAAATAGGGAATACCATAAAACCGGCTTCCCTAAAATTTCCATAAATTGTTTTTTTGTGCGACTCTGCATCCGGCTTCCATTTCCGGCTGCAAGTACAATTGCTGAAACTTTACTCATATCTCTCACCTAGTTTTAAATTTGGTATGGCATTGAGATTCCAGCCATGCCGAACCCCGCGTATGTATTCAAAGTATGCCGCAGAACCAATCATGACGGCATTGTCGGTGCATAAAATAGGAGACGGATAATAGAAGGTAATCGACCGCTTTTCACATTCACGTTTCAGGGTTGCGCGAAGCGCCGTGTTGGATGCCACGCCTCCTGCGATTGCAAACTGTTTCATTCCGGTCTCTTCCAGCGCGGCCATAGCTCTTGTGACCAGCGAATCGACAACTGCCTGTTGAAAAGAAGCCGCCACGTCTGCCTGACAGACTTCTTCCTGTTTCATTTTTGCCAGATTTAACTGATTCAGCACTGCGGATTTCATTCCGCTGAAACTAAAATCATAGACACTGTCTGCTATTTTTGCCCTCGGAAATTCATAGGCATGAGGATTTCCTTCTTTTGCAGCGCGATCAATCTTCGGGCCGCCGGGATACCCAAGTCCGATGGCTCTCGCCACCTTGTCAAAAGCCTCTCCTGCCGCATCATCTCTTGTCTTTCCAAGAATCTGATATTTTCCATAATCTTCCACAATCACCAGATGGGTGTGTCCGCCAGAAACAACAAGACAAACAAACGGAGGTTTCAAGTCTTTATGCTCCACATAATTTGCACAGATATGTCCTTCGATGTGATGGACTCCGACAAGCGGCAAATCTTTTGCAAACGCAATGGCTTTTGCCTGCGCCACGCCGACCAGCAGCGCTCCAACCAGCCCCGGGCCGTAAGTGACGCCGATTGCATCGATATCATCTAAGGTACACTGTGCCTGTTTCAGCGCTTCTTCAATAACGTAATTTATTTTTTCGATATGTTTTCTGGAAGCAATCTCCGGCACCACGCCGCCATAGAGCGTGTGCAGGTCAATCTGTGACGAAATAATATTGGATAAGGCTTTTCTGCCATTTTCCACAACTGCTGCTGCAGTCTCGTCACAGGAAGTTTCAATTGCTAGTATCCTGATATTTTTCAACACCGACACCTCTTTTTATTCTTCATCAAATTTTAAGTCTATGCTCATCCCGTCTTTTCCGGCTTTCGCATTTGGAAACAGTTCCGTCACCTGTTCCATATATTCCCATGGTTTAATAAGCGATGGGCTGTAATGGGTCAGCCACATTTCCTTCGGCTGTGCTGCCGCGGCCAGCTCTGCCGCCTCTCGAAATGTCATATGCTTGTACCCGATTGCTTTTTCCTCTTTCCCTTCTTCTCCATACATTCCCTCGCAGATAAATAAATCGGCTCCTGCCGCCGCCTTCACAATACTGTCCACAGGTCTGGTATCGGTCACATAGGTCACCTTTAATCCCTTCCGTGCCTCTCCCATGACCATATCCGGCGTGTAAATTTTTCCGTCAATCTCCACTGATTCCCCATGTTGTAGTTTATTCCAGTTTTGAACAGGGATATTGAGTTTCCGTGCCCGCTCTAAATCAAATTTTCCATTCCGGTCAATTTCTATGGAGTAACCGTAACAGGGTACATTGTGATTGACCCTAAACGCTTGAATCCGATATCCCGACAGTTGAAATTCCTGCTCCTGCTGTGTGATTTCCAAAAAACGGATTGGGAATGGGAGTTCCGGCGCAATCGTTCTCAAAGCGCGGACAACACGTTCTAATCCTTTCGGACCAATTATCGTGAGCGGCTCGGTACGCTCCGCGTTTCCCATCGTGAGCAGCAGGCCCGGCAGACCACTGATATGGTCTGCATGAAAATGGGTAATGCAGATAATATCAATCGGTTTAAAACTCCACCCTTTCTGTTTTACAGCTACCTGCGTTCCCTCGCCACAGTCAATGAGCAAATGACTTCCGTTATATCGGCACATCAATGATGTGAGCCATCTTCTGGGCAGCGGCATCATTCCGCCGGTTCCCAGCAAACATACATCTAACATTGTTCCTCCTTATCCAGTATCGCCTATCCTTTAATAATTTGTAATTTTATAAGCCATGCTTCCATAAAATCAACGCATTTTCTTTCGGCATATCATAATAATCGCTTCGTATCCCCTCCGGGACAAATCCAAATTTTTTATAAAGGCTGATTGCCGCATGGTTGGATTCGCGCACTTCCAGCATGACGTCGGTCACTCCTTGTTTTTCTGCCTGTGTGAAAATCTCCTTGAGTAACCGGCCGGCAATTCCCTGTGTTCTTTTCTCCGGGCTCACTGCCACATTGGTCAGTTCACCCGTTTCAAATAAGATATAAAGACCGCAATAGCCATAAATTACGCCACCTTCTTCTGCAACAAAATAAATTGTATCCGGATTGTTCAGCGAATCTATAAAAGACTGTTCTGACCACGGCATGGAAAATATTTTTTGTTCCAGCATTGCAGTCTGCGCGATGTCTTCCGGTTTCATTAACCTGTAATTCATGCTTCTTCTCCCAAGTACTCCCACTGATTTTATGAAGATTTGGATTCCGTCTTTTCTTGTAATTCCCGCTCTGCCTGCGATGCGCGCAGATAATC
Organism: uncultured Lachnospiraceae bacterium; assembly: GCA_947624875.1. Lineage (GTDB taxonomy): Bacteria > Bacillota > Clostridia > Lachnospirales > Lachnospiraceae > Eubacterium_G. Next base: position 41,159 of record CANQMA010000010.1, on the reverse strand, counting down.
CGGATAATGTTCCATAGCCGTCTCCACTTTGCCCTGCTGATAGTATTGCACGGCCAATGCTGCCAGACTGGACGCCTTATGCCGGTTCATGGATATTGGCGCATAGTGATGTTCGACCGCCATTGTCGAATCAATCAGTTCCTGATGTACTAAAACGCCGTCTCCCAAAAACATGACCGGCATTCCAATTTTATCCAACTCATATATCAAATCCTGAATCATCATCATACATTGCGGATGAATGATTTCCATTTCCGTTCCCTGAAACCGGTAGATTCCCGTATAAACCTGACCTCTGCGCGCGTCCATGATTGGACAGACAATATATCGGGAAGAATAGAGATTGTATGCCAGCGCATCGATAGTCGGCACGTTAATCACAGGGATTTCCAGCGCGAGACCGATTCCTTTCGCAGTGGCGCTCCCAATGCGCAGTCCCGTGTAAGAACCAGGTCCACCGGTAACGGCGATGGCGTCAATACTTTCTTTATCTGTTTCCGTCATGCGGATAATCTCATCAATCATAGGAAGCAGTGTCTGGGAATGGGTCTTCTTATGATTGACCGTATATTCCGCAACAATGGTTTCTTCTGTGGCGATTGCTACGGTTGCCACCATGGATGAACTGTCTATTGCTAATATTTTCATATGCCCTCCACTGTAATTTTTCGATAATCTATCCCGTGTGTCAGATCTTTTTCTATCGTAATCCAAAGAGCCTCTTTTGGTATCAGTTCCTCGATTTGTTTCGCCCACTCAATCAGTGTGACGCCCTCTCCAAACAAATAATCTTCAAATCCGATTTCATACATTTCCTCCGAATCTCCGATTCGATAGACATCAAAATGATAGAGCGGAAGCCTTCCCTCATCATAGATCTGCAGTATGGTAAAGGTCGGGCTGTTGACTTCTTCCAAAATGCCAAGTCCAGCCGCAAAGCCCTTCGTAAACACGGTCTTTCCCACACCTAAATCGCCGTCTATACAGAGAATTTGTCCGGGGGATGCCTGTTCTCCCATTTTTTTCCCCGTCAAAAAGGTTTCCTGTTCACTGTTTGTTTCAACTACCATGGTTCCTCCAACTGTGCGCAAAAAGTCTGTCTGCCAATACCGGAACTTTTCCGCCATAATAGAAAAGAATCTGTTTATAATCATTCCTAATTATAAACAAATCCTTTCTTTGTTACAAGTTCTTTTCAAATTCAAGAGCGCGCTGCCCTGTTACTTATTTCCAATTCCCTTAATAAAGAGACTGATTTTTTTATAGATGACGGCGGTTACAAGACTAACAATGATTCCTTTCGCCACATTAAACGGCGCAACGCAGAATGTGACAAATCTGAATTTAGAATTTACAACCGGCCAGATTTTTGCACCTGCTGCAATAATATCGTTGATACTCATAAACTGCTCATAAAACGGAAGCATGACATAGTAATTTAACACCGCTCCTGCAATCGCCATGAAAACTGTGCCGGCCAGCATTCCGATAAATGCATTTTTTCTGGTTTTTTTCAATCTGTAAATGAGCCCTGCCGGAACGACCAGACAGCATCCCACACAGAAGTTTGCCAATTCTCCGACATATCCGGTAGACGTCGGTTTAATTACAATTTTAATCAAAATTTTCACCGCTTCCATAATAATTGCGGAAAGTGGTCCCATAATAAAGGAGCCGATCAATATTGGAATTTCACTCAAATCCAGTTCGTAAAATCCGGGCGCCAAAAAGGTCAGAGGGAATTCAAAGTACATCAATACTGCCCCCAATGCAGCAAACACTGCCATCAATACAAGATTCTTTGTCGTAAATAATTTGTTGTTGTTCATCTTTTTTCTCCTTTTCTTTTAGGAAAAATTCTTCCGCCAGCAAAATGCGCTGTACTTATCAAAGAAAAAGACCCCGGAATACCCGGGGTCAGAAATCCTTTGTCATCACTGCATCGATAAAATCATCATCCGTAAAAATTTTACCAGTGCAGTCACATCTTCTCTCATCCAGACTATACTGTCGGTTATGGAATCTCACCATATCATGCCTGACGGCTCGCTGACTCATGCTTTCGCAAATACAGCCGGTGGGGAATTGCACCCCGCCCCGAAGAATTTTTCAGTTTTTATTTACGTATCATAGTATATGCTTTAATCCGACACTTGTCAACAGTTTTGCCGCTGCGTGCCGGTAAGTCAATCAGAAAGTTTTTTTCTTAATATACAGCCAAAAGCTGATTTATTTCTTTACCTTAATAAAAGCATTATAAATTGCTCTCATCGCCACTTCAAAGTCCTCGTCCGTAACGCCGATAATAATGTTTAACTCTGAAGAACCCTGATCAATCATTTTAATATTTACGCGCGCATCTGCCAATGCTGTAAATAAAATTGCCGCCGTTCCTCTGGCACTCTTCATTCCACGGCCAACCACCGCAATCAGAGCCAGATCACTCTCGATATACAACTGGTCCGGATGAACCCTGCTTCGGATTTCATCTAAAATTGTCGTTTCTTTTCCGGTAAGGTTTTCTGTCTGAATGACAACACTCATCGTATCGACTCCGGACGGCATATGTTCAAAGCTGACGTTGCTCTTTTCCAAGGCACGAAGCACATTTCTGCCAAATCCGACCTCGCTGTTCATCTTGTCTTTTTCAATATTGATAACGGACATTCCCTTTTTTCCGGCAATTCCTGTAATGATATGTTCGCATGGTTCTGCGGTTTCTGATACAATCATGGTTCCGCGGTCCTGTGGACAGTTTGTATTTTTTATATTCACCGGAATGCCTGCGGCACGAACCGGAAAAATTGCGTCTTCATGGAGAACTGTCGCACCCATATATGCAAGCTCGCGCAGTTCTGCATAGGTAATCGTCTTGATTGGCGCCGGATTATTTACAATTCTCGGGTCACAAATTAGAAATCCGCTGACATCAGTCCAATTTTCATATATTTTTGCACTGCATGCTCTGGCAACGATTGATCCGGTGATATCGGAACCGCCTCTCGAAAAAGTCTTAATCGTACCGTTTGGCACGGAACCGTAGAATCCCGGAATTACTGCTTTTTGCGTTTTCGCCAATTTTGGAGCCAGTTTCTTTTCTGTTTTTTCCCAGTCAAACAGACCGGCGTCATCAAAGAAAATATATTTTGCAGCATCAATAAAATCAAACCCTAAATATTTTGCCAGGATCTTGCTGTTCAAATATTCTCCCCGGCTTGCAGCGTAATCTCTCCCTGCCATATGGGAGAATGCTCCCTGAATCATTTCAAATTCATCATCCAACGTAAAATCTTCGATTCCAAGTTCCTCAATGATTGTATTGTATCGATCCTTGATTGCCTGGAATTCTGCCTCAAAACTCTCGCCCTCTGCCGCTTTCTCATAACATTCATACAGCATATCGGTTACCTTGATATCATCGACATATCGTTTTCCCGGTGCGGATGCGACAACAAATCTTCTGCTGTCGTCTGACAATACAATATCTGCAACTTTTTGAAACTGTCTGGCGTCTGCCAAGGAACTTCCACCAAATTTAACAACTTTTGTCTCTCCCATGATTACTCCTCTTATCCTTTATTATTAGCATTATGTCGTTTGTTCGGTCTTGTGAATATCATCTGCCCTCCGGCTGTCAGCTTTCAATGCGAATTCTCGAAATAATTCCGCCTAAGCGCTCTGCTTTCTGCGCAAACTCTTCTTCGCTTATTTTTCCGGTAACAAATCCTTTTTCACCGGCGATACCGGCATCGATCAGTTCCACGTCACCAAAGACATCTGCAATCTCTTTGAGTTCCGCTTTTGCTCTCACAAAGAATTTCTTTTTAGACTCTGCAAAATCTTTCAGCTGTAGTTTTTCTTCCGACCATGTCATCGTCGTTGATACATTTAAGTGCCTTACACTATCAACCACGTCGGATACCACTGCGCTGGCTGTCGGGAGGCTTCCTGCGCCGCTTCCGATAAACACCAAATCTCCAACCATATTTCCGCGTACTAAAATTCCGTTAATGACATCATTGACATTGTAGAGCGGGTGGTCCGGCGATAATAATCTCGGAGACACCGAAGCGACAATGGCGTTTTCCTCATTTTTACATTTCGCAAGAAGCTTAATAGATTGGTTCATCTTCTTTGCATATTTGAAATCTTCCGCAGAAATCTTTGAGATTCCCTCAGTATATATTTCCTCAAAATCTACCGTTTTTCCGTTTGCGAGAGAAGCCAGAATTGCAATTTTGCGCACAGCGTCAAATCCCTCGATATCTGCTTCGGGATTTCTTTCTGCATAGCCCAAATCCTGTGCCTGTTTTAGCGTGCTTTCAAAATCTGCTCCTTCGCGTCCCATCTTTGTCAGGATATAATTGGTTGTCCCATTAAGAATGCCTGTAATTTCCTGAATCCTGTCAGCGGTAATGTGCATATTGAGCGGACGAATAATTGGGATTCCACCGCCAACAGATGCCTCAAACAGGAAATTCCTGTTTTTTCCGTGAGCAATCCGGATGAGTTCAGCGCCATGCTTTGCCACCAGTTCCTTGTTGGATGTGCAGACGCTTTTCCCCTCCTCCAGAGCAGCTTTTACAAAATCATAGGCAGGCTTTAATCCACCCATCACTTCTATGACAACTTCTACTTCCGGATCATTTAAAATGATGTTATAGTCATGAACCAGAACATTCTCACAAGGGTCTCCCGGAAAGTCTCTCAGATCTAAAACATATTTGACATCAACCGCCTGACCGGCTTTTCCAGTAATAATATTGCTGTTTTCTTTTAAGATTTTAAAAACACCGGAACCGACGGTCCCATATCCTAAGATTGCTACCTTGATCATATTGCCTCCTAATATATAAATCAAATCAGTTTCTTGATATTTCTATAATTGAAACGTTTTCTTTTTTTGTCGCTTCCCGACAAAAAAGCGTGAAAAAACTGTAATCCTTAGTTTAGCACGCTTTAATATAATAATCAACAAATTTTGACGCTCGTCCTGCCGCCTCAACAAAAATTTATTTTCTATTGATTGGCGTTGATCCAATGCAGATACGCATTAATGAATGGGTCAATATATCCGTCTAATACCTTTCCCGCATCTCCCACTTCTTCATTGGTACGATGGTCCTTTACCATCGTATAGGGCTGCATGACATAGGAACGAATCTGGTTTCCCCATCCAATTTCTTTGACTTCACCCCGTATTCCGGAACGCTTTTCTTCCTCTTCCTGTTTTTTCAACAGATAAAGTTTTGATTTGAGCATTTTCATCGCTCTGTCCTTATTCTGGAGCTGCGAACGCTCATTCTGGCATTGAACCACAATTCCCGTAGGAAGATGGGTAATCCGAATCGCAGACGATGTCTTATTGACATGCTGTCCGCCTGCTCCGCTGGAACGGTAAGTGTCCACACGAATCTCGTCATCTTTGACTTCAATTTCAATATTATCATCAATATCCGGCATCACATCACAGGAAACAAAAGAAGTCTGGCGTTTTCCTGCTGCATTAAACGGTGAAATCCTTACCAAACGATGAACCCCTTTTTCGGATTTCAGATACCCATAGGCATTTTCTCCGGAAACCTGAAAGGTAATCGACTTGATTCCCGCCTCGTCTCCATCCAGAAAATCGAGCACTTCCGTTTTAAATCCTTTTGATTCCGCCCATCTCGAATACATCCGAAACAGCATCTGCGCCCAATCACAGGATTCCGTTCCTCCTGCGCCGGCATTGATTTTGACCACCGCATTGCACTTATCGTATTCGCCGGAAAGAAGCGTTTCTATTTTGACTTTTTCAAAATGTTCTACAAAGGACTGCAGTTCTTTTTCCACTTCTGAAACAAGCGAACTGTCCTCCTCTTCATCACCCATTTCAATCAAAACGCCCAAATCTTCGTACTGATTTTCCAAAGATTCGATAATCTCTAAATTGCTTTTCAGACTTTTCAGTTCTTTCATTTTCTTCTGAGAGCCTTCTATATCATCCCAGAAGCCTTCTGCTTCCATGGCCGTTTCGATTTCTTGAATCTGTTCTTTTTTCTTTTCCACCTCAAAGGCTTCTTTCAGTTCAGCCAGTTGCTCCTGATACCCTGACCACTGATATTTATACTGCTCTAATTCAACCAAAATCATACCTCTTTCTCTTGTCAATCATGAATGGAAAGACAGGGGTTGATAAAACCAACCCCTGTTTATTATGCTTTTCTTCCACAGCAATTCTTATATTTTTTACCACTTCCACAAGGACACGGATCGTTTGGATATATCTTTTCTGAAGTCCGCTGTTTCGGTTTCTTCACTCCGTCGTCGTCCTTGTTGGTTCCGGTCACCTGCGCGACCTCTTCGCGTTCAACTTTCTGCTCAACCTTGACATTGTATAATGTCTTGACAGTGTCTAAACGGATATTGTAAATCATATTGTCAAACATCTCAAATCCCTGAATCTTGTATTCCACAGCCGGATCTCTCTGACCGTATGCCAAAAGGCCGATTCCCTGCTTTAACTGTTCAAGGTCATCGAGATGATCCATCCATTTTCTGTCAATCACCTTCAATAATACAATCCGCTCTAATTCACGAATCTGTTCCGGTTCCGCAAATTCACTTTCTTTCTCTTCATAAAGCTGTACTGCCTTCTCCTTTAAGAGCTGAACAAATTCCGCCTTGCTCATTGCGCGGATTTCGCTCTCTTTCACGCCCAGTTTCATCGGAATGATTTCGAACAGAGACTGATTCAATCCTGCCAGATCCCATTCTTCTGCGTGCTGGTCGTCACGAAGGAATAGATTGACCTGCGTCTCAATGATTTCATTGACCATTTTAATGATTGCGTCACGCATGTTTTCGCCATTTAATACTCTGGCTCTTTCTGCGTAAATGATTTCTCTCTGGTCATTGTTGACTTTATCATATTCCATCAGATTTTTTCTGATACCGAAGTTATTTCCCTCTATTTTTTTCTGCGCTCTCTCGATAGTGTTCGTCAGCATTTTATGATGAATTTCCTCATCTTCCGGCACGCGGAGCGCATTGAAAACAGACATCATCTTTTCAGAAGCAAACAGCCGCATGATGTCGTCCTCTAAAGAAATATAAAATTTAGATTCACCGATATCTCCCTGTCGTCCGGAACGTCCGCGTAACTGATTGTCAATACGTCTGGATTCATGCCGTTCCGTACCGATAATCTTTAATCCGCCCGCTGCCTTTGCTTCCTCGTCCAGCTTGATATCCGTACCACGGCCAGCCATGTTGGTAGCAATCGTAACAGCGCCATGTCTTCCTGCCTCGGCAACAATTTCTGCCTCCATTTCGTGGAACTTGGCGTTTAACACTTTATGCGGAACTCCCTGTTTTCGGAGCAGGGCGCTGATTTCCTCAGAAGAATCAATATTGATGGTACCGACCAGAACCGGCTGGCCTTTTTTGTAAGAAGCCACAATATCGTTAATGACCGCGTGGAGTTTTCCCCTGCGCGTCTTGTACATTGCATCTTCGTGGTCAATTCTGGCAATCGGTTTGTTGGTCGGGATTTCCACAACGTCCATACTGTAAATATCCCGAAATTCCTTTTCTTCCGTCAATGCAGTACCGGTCATGCCGGCTTTCTTTTCATACTTATTAAAAAAGTTCTGGAATGTAATTGTTGCTAATGTCTTGCTTTCTCTGTTGACCTTGACATGTTCTTTTGCCTCGATTGCCTGATGAAGCCCGTCAGAATAACGACGTCCCGGCATGATACGTCCGGTAAATTCATCGACAATCAAAACTTCTTCATCTTTTACGACATAATCCTGATCCCGATGCATTAAGTTGTGTGCACGAAGCGCAAGGATTACATTATGCTGTAATTCCAAATTTTCAGCATCGGCATAATTTTCTATATGAAAGAATTTTTCTACTTTTTCAATTCCCTGTGCAGTCAGCGTCACAATCTTGTCTTTTTCATTGACAAGAAAATCTCCGTCCTCCTCAATATCCACGCCCATGATTGCGTCCATCTTGCTCAGTTCCGGTTTTGCCGTGCCCCGTTCCAACTGTCTGGCAAGAATATCACACATCTCATAGAGTTTTGTAGATTTTCCACTCTGTCCTGAAATAATCAGCGGCGTTCTCGCCTCGTCGATCAGAACGGAGTCAACCTCGTCGATAATACAGTAATGAAGGCCTCTCTGTACGAGCTGTTCCTTGTAAACTACCATGTTATCACGCAAATAGTCGAAACCAAGTTCATTATTTGTAATATAAGTAATGTCACAGTCGTATGCCTGTTTCTTTTCATCCTGGTCCATATCGGCCAAAACACATCCCACCGTAAGTCCGAGCGCTCTGTGTACCTGTCCCATCCATTCCGCATCACGGGTAGCCAGATATTCATTGACCGTCACGATATGAACACCCTTCCCTTCCAATGCATTTAAGTATGCCGGCAGCAGACAGGTCTGTGTCTTACCTTCACCGGTTTTCATCTCGGCGATACGTCCTTCATGAAGAATGATACCACCCTGAATCTGACATGGATAATGCTCCGTGCCCAAAATTCTTCTGGTCGCCTCGCGCACAAGCGCATATGCTTCCGGCAGAATGTCATCCAGCGTCTCTCCTTCTGCCAGACGATTTTTAAACTCCTGCGTCTTTGCACTCATTTCCTCATCGGACAACTGTTCCATCTCCGGTTTTAAGCTCAATACTTTATCGACCGTTTTTTGATGTCTTTTCAATTCGCGTTCACTATGTGAACCCACTATTTTACTAATTACGCCCATGGTAATCTCCTAAATAATCGTATTTGTGTCAATATACACTGAATCTTATAATAACATTTTCGTTGACAATGTTCAACAGCATGGATATCAATTTATTGTAAACGATTTGTAAACAAAAACCTCCGGAGACTTTCGCCTCCGGAGGTTTATCTTCTAATCAAATTCCGGTTCAATCAAACCATAGGCTCCATTTTTTCTCTTATACACGACATTGACTTCTTCTGTTTCGGCATTTAAGAATACAAAGAAACTATGTCCTATCAAATCCATCTGGACACATGCTTCCTCCGGATCCATCGGCTTAATTCCAAACCGCTTTGTCTTTACAATTTTAACGCCTTCGTCTTCATCATCATAGTCATAATCGGCGTCAAAGAAATCAGACTTAAAACTGTCCCTTGCAGCTTTTTTCTTATCAATAATTTTCTTCTTAAACTTTACAAGCTGCCGTTCAATTGTTTCTTCGACCAAATCAATCGTGGTGTACATATCCGTGCTGGTTTCTTCCGCTCTGATGATATTTCCTTTTACAGGAATTGTTACCTCTACCTTCTGACTGTCTTTATCTACACTAAGTGTCACGTCAACATTTGCTTCCTCAGAGAGATATTTGTCGAGTTTTCCGATCTTTTTCTCAATATCTGCTCTGATGCCGTCGGTTACCTTAATGTTTTTTCCAAAAATGTTAATTTTCATGGTACCACTTCCTTTCTTATCTCTTATTTTTATTATATCATATCAGTTATTGGTTTCAAGAAATATTTTCCTTCACTGAATGAAGACCGATTTTAGATTTGTTTTGTGCATTTCTTACAATTTAATCCATTTTTAATCATTCCGACAGGCTTCGACTTTATATAGGTTATTAACATTGATTTTTCTACTGAAAGTTCCCAAAAAATGGGTTATTAACCGAGTTGTTAACATTATTAACCCAATTTTTATAAATATTATGTAAATTATTGTCGTTTTTTGAAAAGAACAGGCGTTTTGTTCACATCTAATAAAATTGTGCATTTTCAATAATTTTACTTGACAAAAAAACTCTCATATCTCAAAGATACAAGAGTTTTTTCTTTATTTGATATCGTCTGACTTATCCGATAATTCTTCTTGCTGCACAAGGAGATCCCATGCCGCTGATAATGATACCTGTGGACTCTGTAGACGCATGAATAATCTGACCGCCGCCAATATACATTGCCACGTGGCTGATTCTGGAACCGCTGTAATTGTAGAATAATAAATCTCCCGGCTGCAGACTGCTTAAGGAAACGGCCCGGCCATTTTTCGACTGCTCTGCAGACACTCTGTTTAAGGAATATCCGAAGTGTGCATAAATGGACATCGTAAAGCCTGAACAGTCTGTACCATTTGTCAGACTGGATCCACCGTAGACATATGGATTTCCAAGGAATTGTTTTGCATATGCTACGACAGAGGACGCTCCTCCGGAACCATTGTCACCATAGGAAGGGGTGCTTTCATGATTAGAACTTCCGCCATTATTTGTATTTGTATATGTATTCGTGTTCGTATTTTCATTGGCGTCATTGTCATAATCACTATCGTTGTCTTCCTGTCCGCCATTGTTTGAAATAGTATCCTGCGTTACGGTATTCGCTCTTGCAGCCTCCTCTGCTGCCCTTCTTGCAGCTTCCTCAGCCTCTTTAATTCTCCTCTGCTCTTCGCGGATTTCCTTATTGGTCTGTGCGGTTTCCATTCCTATGGAAGTGGATGCATACTCAGCAGAAATCCATCCACTGACGCCATCCTCGATTTTGATTTTAATCCACTGACCGGAATTATCAAACTTTTTAATCGTATAATGTTCATTTTTATATACATTGGCTACAACATCGGACTCCGCCGTGGCCTTTTCACGCACATGCAGTGCATCTTTAATGTCTGCTTTGACATAACCTTTATCCAGAGCAATGGATTTTGCCGCACTGCCTGTCACAAAAAATTCTGCTTTGATATATCCGGTACAATTTCCTGATACAACCTTATACCAACCGTTATTAGTTGTTTCCAAAATCGTTGCGCCGCAGTTATTGTAAATCTTACCGACACGCTTTGAGTTGGCGTCCGGTTTCTTTCGGACATTAACATAGTCCTCTTTTCCACCGGAAACCTTTGTGATTGCAATATTGTCAAAAAGTTTATCTTCTGCCGACTTCTTTGTCTCGTCTACCTTTGTCTCTTCCTTTTTCACAACGGCCGGCTCGGAAGGAAGCATCGCAAGAATATCCTGCTGTGTCCCTACTGTGTCAATATATTCATCTACGAGGGTTACTGCCCCAACGCTGGAAATTTCTGTATTTAATTCATTTGTTTCTGCATAGGTAGCGACATTGCCGGTCATCAGCATACTGATAACCAAAACACCACTTACCATTATGCGTGTGTAATTGTGTCTCATTAAATAACCTCCCACAATACTCCACTTTAAAATGTTACAATTATATTACAAATTATATCATCTCTGTACGTTATGTCAACAACTTTTTTGAAAATCGGTGAATCACCCGGCCAGATGAATCATGCCGCATGGAACTGCCGACGAATGTGTTGTTGAAATTCTTCTGATTTTATTTTATCTTATATATAGAAAAAATACGATAGAATTTTGGTGTATGGCAATGAAAAAAACAGTTTTAATTACCGGCGCGTCCGGCGGGATTGGAAGTGCCCTTGCAAAAAAATATATAGAAAACGGATATTTTGTGGTTGGCACATATTATTCCAATGAACAGAAAATCAGAAAAATGCAAAAAGAATTCCAAGAGAGTTTTCTCGGCTTTCCATGTGATTTATCAAAATTTGAAAATGCCGCTCAATTGATGGAAACGCTGCATCAGAAAAATCTATCCGTTGATATTCTGATTAATAACGCCGGAATCTCCATTGTCGGTGTGCTGCAGGATCTCACTGCAGACGAATGGGATAACATTTGGAACACGAATGTCACTTCTGCTCTTTCCCTAAGTCGTAGTGTAATTCCAGATTTTTTATCCAAAGGTTCCGGGGAAATTATCAATATTTCATCTATCTGGGGAAAAACAGGCGCCTCCTGTGAAGCAGCTTATTCTACCACAAAAGGCGCGTTAAATTCTTTTACAAAAGCACTGGCTTTAGAACTTGCCCCGTCCAACATCCGGGTGAATGCTCTTGCATGCGGTTTGATTGACACCAAAATGAACGCACATCTCTCCCCTGATGAAATTTCCGAATTTGTCAGTCAAATTCCCGCAGGGCGCATTGGAACGCCGGAAGATGTCGCTAATGCAGCTTTCCTGCTCTCCACTGCCGGAAGTTATATCACCGGGCAGATTCTTACGATAGATGGCGGTTTCACCGCATAAGTTTTCCGTGAAAAAGTGTTTTCTCTTCTTGGGAGAAGACACTTTATTTTTGATCCAGATATGCCATATCCTCATCGCTGATTTCAAAACCAACCTGAGCATTTGCAATAATGCGTTCTTCCTTTGTTGATTTTGGAATCACGACATTTCCTTTCTGCAGGCAGTAGCGAATGCAAACCTGAGGAATGGTCGCATGATATTTCTCTGCAATTTTTTTGATATATTCATCCTCCACAATTCCACCGGAAGCCAGTGGAGAATATGCAATGATCTGGATATCTTTCGGCTTGCAGAAATCGACCGTCTCTTCCTGCCGCAGCCCGATATGGAAATTAATCTGATTGCACATCGGAACAATACTGCAATGATCTAAAATCGGCTGAAGATGTTTCGGTTCAAAATTTGATACACCGATTGCCTTTGCCTTTCCGTCTTTGTAAATTTCCTCCATTGCCTTAAAGCTTGCAACATTTCCCTCTGTACAGTCCATACCCCACTTGTCCCACGGCCACGGTGCATGAATCAAATATAAATCGATATAATCCAATCCTAAATCGGAGAGGGATTTTTCAAAACATTCTTTTGCAATATCATAACCCTTGCATTCCGCCGGAAGTTTTGTCGTCACAAAAATTTCCTCTCGCGGAATGCCTGAATCTCTGATGGCTTTCCCGATACTTTTCTCATTTCCATAAGCGGCCGCCGTATCAATATGACGATACCCGTTACGAAGCGCGGCCATTACAGATCCGTATGCGGCTTCCCCATCCGGTATCTGCCATGTGCCAAGTCCGATTTTTGGAATTTTTACTCCGTTGGCCAATGAATATGTCTCTTTTAAAATCATTGTCGTTTCCTCCTATTTGTTAATCGTCGTTTTTGATTCCTTTTTCATATTCCATAATGCGCATGGCATTTCCGCCACGTTCCGTTGCATCGCCTTGATTGTTTACAATATGTTTGATCTGTCCCCGTCCGTTCAGTTTCACTGTACAGATATTATGAAGTTTTACGCCCTTGACGTCGGGAACCTCCGCCGCGCTATTAATTTCAATGTCAGCATCCCTGTTATAGCAATAAATTCCAAGACCGTATCCCTCGAAACTCTTTACTTTATCAGAAACTTTGAAAGAAGCATAACCATTTACTGTTCCGTCATGGCTCATAAACGATTTTTGGTCCGGCGCATCATAAGGCATTTCGCTCTGATAGAAATAGAGTTTTCCGCCATTGCCATTCCATATCGTCTGGTATTCCTGAAAATGCTCAACAAACAGTCCATACATGGTGACGTCATCGCCGTTGATAATGATTCCATTTGCCGCCGTATTGACATCCCATCCGACATTCCTGCTGTGGTCTGCGCGCCATACCCAGAAGTTGTCTCCAATCACATTGTTGCTGTTAATCTCAACACAGTTTTTCACCTTTCCGGCATACTTTCCGCCGCCGACTCTAAAGTAGACGTCGCTAAAGCAGCTCGGATTATCTGCATGGTCTTTGTCAGAATCCGGCCCGCCAACCTGAAGCAGCGTTTTTGACTCTTTTTCTCCTGCATCAAACAGCAGTCCGCAGACCTGGATTCCATCCACATCAGCCAGTTTCATACATTCATTTCCTTTTGCCGCTTCCAGTGTAGCCAGTCCCATTCCATAAATAATGGTATTTGGACGATTGACCTCAATCGGCTTGTTCAGCGAATAAATACCCGGCGTCAGCAACAGATGTTTCCCTTCCTCAAGCGCCTGATTGATGGTATCCACGTCGTCAGACGGTTTTGCAATATAAAACTGGTTTAAACTGTAAAACGTTCCTGTTACGCCGTCTTCCCATGAAATCCCCTGGGCATCTGTCCGTTTTTCCGGAACAACGACTCCGTATCCGTGTTCGTTATCATAGCAGAGATAAGGTTTTTCCTGCACGTTTGGCGTCTGTTCCACACGGGTATATGGAACATAAGGCCATCCTCCCATCGGGATTTTATTGATATTCACACCGGTAAATACCATATTCCATACACCGTTTTCATAATAATTCCAGTCGTCATTCCGAAACAGATACTGCTGTTGGGATCCGGAAGAAACAACCCCGTTAAACTTGGAATCAGCAATAAAGCCTCCGGAGGACCATCCCTCGCCGTCACTCAGCACGATCCCGTCATGGGCGTTGACTCTCCGCATGGAAACCGCCTGTGAATTTGCCCACATACAATAATCGTCGATTGTAAAGTTTTCAGCACCCCGCCAGAAATTACAGGTCGCATTGTGATACATCCAGTCTGCATTGACCCAGAGTTTTCGGATATTGGTCTCTGTCGGCATGATACCCAGACCGGAAACTTGTGTATAATATCCAACATTCACGGTCAGGGAAGAATCATAAGTGCCCGGAAGAAACAACAGCGCGTAACGCTCATCCCCAAACTGATTGCTTTCCTGCTTTTTATAAATTTCATCCGTCTTTTTTTGTACATCATCAATTGCATCGTCCGGAGAAAAGACAAATACATTCTCTCCAAAGATTTCTGCATCGGTCACCACCTCTCCCTCTTCTTGGTAGGTCAGATGATTTTCCACTGCTTTTTCCGTTTCACTTTCCTGTTTCACATCACCCTTTGAATCCGTACTTTCCTTTGCAGTACTGCAGCCGCAAAGTGCAAGCAGCATCACGCAAATCAGTGTCGACAATATTTTTTTCATAAAAAACTCCTCTCTTATTGTTCTATCACATAAACAGAATAGGCTGTCGTAACAAACAGTCTGTTTCGTTTGACTCCTCCAAAATCAAAGGTCACCGGCCGCTCCGGTAAAGAAATGCTTTCCAGATATTTACTGCCTTCGTACACTTTAATCTGGTCGTCTCCCACATAAATTTTGTCGTTAAATTTTTTCACCCGGTAATCACCTTCATTGATTATGACGGTCGGGTGGTCTAACAGTCCGTCCTCCGTCACGTCGCACATATAAATCCGTTTGTACATTTCATCGACAGAATAAAGTTTTCTTCCCGGCTTTGAGCGCGCAAGATTATTGGCTCGAATCAGATCATAAAAACATGGAACAATCGTTGCCTGGTCCGGCGCCACATACGCCTCTTTCGGATTATATTTTACGACTTCTGCAAAATCACTTCCGTCTCTCCACCGGTTGCCCGGCATCAGGACACGCTCCGGTTTCATGCTCCCAATCGGTATTTTTTCTAAAGGCTCAATTTCTCCCTTTTCTGTAATTGTAAACACAACGGTCTGCGCCTGATTGTTATACCAGTATCCATAAGATGTCCCATAGGAATCCTGTGGAAGTTCATTAAGATGCAAGACTCCATTTTTTGTCGCATCCTTTGGAATCGCATACTCGCCGACAACAACGATATTGTCTCTGGTATCAAATCCCAGAGAATTAATCTTGTAAGGGGATTCAAAGAACAACGTCATCTGAAGGGTCTTTCCGTCAATCCGGTAGATTTTTTTGTCCATGCTGTCCAGAAAATAAAAATTGCCCTTTCCGTCGCAGTTTCCGCCATCTGCAAACCGGAACCGCAAGACGTGTTTTTTGGTCTTTCTGTTGACGCGCTTTCCGGTGACTTCCTCAAATCCGTTTTCAGGCGTCCCGTTTCCGTTTACTTCCACCACAGCAGCCTGCCATGGCCGGATTTCAATCCCTGTGTTGACGTCCAGAAGAAAATTGTTAATCGTATATTTCATCTGGGAATAATTATGTACATTATAAAATTTAATCTTTTCACAATTCCAGAGTTTTACGCAGTAATCATACGGCTTCTGCACAAAAACAGTCCGGAAACAATAAGCCGTGGCAAACGTAATATTTTTACAGTCAATCAGTTCAATCGGCTGCGCAAATTCTCCCTCCGCCTTTTCCTCTTCGCTCTGAAATCCGTAAATCGTCACATTCTGCGCGCGGATCATGCGGAGTTCACAGCGGACATGATGTTCTAAGGACAGACAGTAAATTTTTGTCTGCGACGCCGTATCCTGAATCTGCAGTCCTGCGCTTACATACGGAGATGCGGACCAGATATCCTTGAAAACGCCGCCTCCTCCATTGCGAATCAGAAGGCTCGGATACTGGTAATCCCAAACCCTGTCCACATTCATATCGCGGCACCTTCCCTCGTCGTAAGGCATCTCAAATTCTCCCGTCATCGGAACGAGATTTCCGTGACCGCCAAAAAACTTCACATCATTCATGTAAGATGTTTCTGAGGCTTCCCATGCCACCCCGCAGGCTCTCGGATTTCTCGCGCCGGTATCAATGCCAAGCCCCATCATGATTGTCTGCTTATCCGATGTCTGGATCAACGGTTTTGCCGCACCAAATCCTGCAAAATTCTCTGTATTATCTTTGAGCAGAAATTTCGTAGAAACCGGATTCATTCCAATCAGCGAAGTGTTTTCCCGCAGTGTAATCGTATCGGAGAGCAGGTAAATACCCTGCGGAAAATAGAGTGTTTCATGGGCGTTGATCAGTTTCTGCAGTGCCTCCGTATCATCCGTCACACCATCGCCGCTTAATCCATGTTCCTTGACATTCACCCATTCTTTCATGTTCGGCAGAACCGGAATATCCGAGATTAAAACACGCTCGTCCAGTTCTTTTGCATATCGGTAAACCTGGTCATGAACCTGTTTTTCCGGATAAGTATCCGACACCTTGATTCCGTGAACATATTTCTTTACCATGCACTGAAAATCTTCGCTGGCAACATTTCTTCCGGTATCCTGATACTCCGCCACATTTTCTACGGATTTCAACTGACAGTTTCGCAAGTTGACCTGCGTTAGGGAATTCTGGTCCAATGCCATGTGTAAGACACTGTTCATATCTTCGAAAATAGAATCTTCGATATATATTTTTTCAAAATATCCTTCCTCAACATCAATAAAGTTTGAAGTATGCCTGCATGCTGCACGGATAATATTCCAGCCCACTTCTCTGGAGCGGATTGCAGAGCGCTTCTGATTCGTAAATCTGCAGTCCACCATTACAAACGGCCAGCCTGGTGAACATTTCGTGGAAATAATGCCATACTGGCCGCCCGAAAACAAAATATCTTCTATTTCATTGCCCACGTCATAAATTCCCGCCATGCCGGAGGCAATCTGAATGTCGATATGATTCAAAAAAGAATGCTGCGCATAGTGGGTACGAAATGCAACTGCATAATTGTTACCCTCTCCCAGGCAGACATTGACATTCGACATTGCACTGTAAAAAGTTCCGGGGTTTGCGTCATGCGTCTCGTCCATTTTTTCGACAACGTCATTGACAAACCAAAACAGAGAGCGGAATCCTCCCTTTGCATTTTGATTTGGCTTATCAAAATCCGGTGCGTTATCTTTTAAAACAAATTCTGGTCTGGTCTTTCCGTAGCCAATCACACGGACTGCTTTTGGAATATAAATCGTGCGTGTGAGCAGATAAGTCCCGGAAGGCACAAAAAGGACACCATATCCTGCCTTTTTTACTACGGCGTTGATGGCATCCTGTAAAGTTTCTGATACATCCTGACTCCCGTCACTGTATGGCGTTTCAAAATAAACCGCTTGGGAGTCATTCGGTCTTTCTTCATAATAAGATTTTACACGCATACGATGTTCCTCATGACCGATGCTGTGGCACGACTGCCAGCATCTCAAAATTTTCAGTACCGATGTTTTTCATTCCATGAGTATGTCCGTCCGGACAGTAATGAACCATCCCTGCGGACAATTTTTCTTCAATCCCGTCATAGGTCACAACGACCTCTCCTTTTGTCGCAAAAACAATTTCTGAACTTCCCTCATGGGTGTGAATTCCAATCGAACAGCCCGGCTCTAAGATTCCATGCATAATACGGTTGTTTTCATCAACTGCCATGTGGGCTCTGATTCGTCCCTCTCCGCCTTTAAAATTTGGAATCACTGTTTCCTCAATATCGTCTAAATTAAAATTAAATTTTTCTTTGTTCTGACTGTTATCCATAACCGACCTCCTGCTTATTGATTAGTGTAACATTTTTTATCCATACTTTCAATTAAAGAAAGAGAACTGATAAACAAAAAATTCAGCCATCCCAGCTCGAATCCGCTTCGCTTCTTCTCGCTGATTTGGGTTCCCCAAAAAAATAAAAATAATTCAGCCATCCCAGCTCGAATCCGCTTCGCTTCTTCTCGCTGATTTGGGTTCCCCAAAAAAATAAAAATAATTCAGCCATGCCAGCTCGAATCCGCTTCGCTCCTTCTCGCTGATTTGGATTCCCCAAATACATAAAAACGTAACGATTGGGAAATCCTGCAAGCAGTCTTTCCCAATCGTTACGTTTTTTATGTGCATGGCTGAATTACATAATGCATATTATGCCTGCGTTTTTTCGTATGCCTGCCGGACTGCCTTTGCAAGCTGGTCTGCACACGAAGTTGATTTTACTCCGCAGAGATTTCCGCTTAGTTTTTTTTCAATCTGGTCGACGGTCATCCCGTCTACCAATTTGCCAATCGCTTTCAGGTTTCCATTGCATCCTCCCTGAAACTGAACATTGGTTACAACGTCCTGATCAATGTCAAAGGTAATTTTGGTCGCACAGACCTGTGATGTTTTATAAGTATACTTCATGTCAATTTTCCTCCTATATGTGCCCAATACCGTCTTGATTATAAATGCAGTACACGGTCTTTGATTTCCTGCGTTCTGCCCTGATTCCAGAACTGCGTTCCGATATAACCGCAGGTTCTTCTTGCCACGCTCATTTTATCCTGATTTCTGTTTCCGCAGCTTGGGCATTCCCAGATTAGTTTTCCGGATTCTTCATCTTCCACAATCTGGATTTCGCCATTATAACCACAACACTCGCAATAATCAGACTTCGTATTGAGTTCCGCATACATGATGTTGTCATAGATAAACTTCATAACCTCAATGACTGCCTCGATATTATCCTGCAGATTTGGCACTTCCACATAACTGATTGCGCCTCCCGGAGAAAGTTTCTGGAATTCAGACTCAAATTTCAGTTTGCTGAATGCATCAATTTCTTCCGTTACATGAACATGATAACTGTTTGTAATGTAGTTTTTATCCGTAACGCCCTTAATAACGCCAAATCTTTTCTGCAGACATTTTGCAAATTTATACGTCGTAGATTCCATCGGCGTTCCGTAAACGGAATAACTGATATTTTCTGCTTCTTTCCATTCCTGACATTTGTCGTTTAGACGCTGCATCACTTTCAGGGCAAACGGTTTTGCTTCCGGATCCGTATGGGATTTTCCGGTCATGCGGACACACATTTCATAAAGTCCGGCATAGCCGAGGGAAATGGTAGAATAACCGTTAAATAACAGTTTATCAATCGTCTCTCCTTTTTTCAGACGTGCGAGCGCACCATTCTGCCAGAGAATCGGCGCAACATCGGAAGGCGTGCCAAGCAGCCTTTCATGTCTGCACCGCAGCGCTCTGTGACATAATTCCAGTCTTTCATCAAGAATCTTCCAGAATAACTCCATGTCTCCGTTGGAAGAACAAGCAACATCTACCAGATTGATGGTCACAACGCCCTGATTGAATCTTCCATAAAATTTATAACTTCCGTCCGGATTTCTCTGACTGTCTTCCACAGTCAGGAAAGAACGACAGCCCATACAGGTGTAGACACTTCCGTTTTTGATTTCCTTCATCACTTTTGCGGAAATATAATCCGGAACCATTCTCTTTGCAGTACACTTTGCAGCCAACTGTGTCAGGTACCAATATTTGGAATCCGGCATCACATTATCCTCGTCTAACACATAAATAATCTTTGGAAATGCCGGAGTAATCCAAACGCCTTTTTCATTTTTTACCCCTTGGATTCGCTGGTGCAGGACTTCTTCAATAATGGCAGCCAAATCTTCCCTGGTCTGCCCGTCAGGAACTTCGTCCAGATACATAAACATCGTAACAAAAGGAGCCTGTCCGTTACAGGTCATCAATGTGACTAACTGATACTGAATGGTCTGGATTCCACGATTGATCTCATCTTTTAAGCGCCGCTCAACAATCTTTTTCACCTGCGCTTCGGAGTAATCCATGCCGATTTCTTCACTCTCTGCCACCACTTCTTTCGTAATTTTATCTCTGGATACCTGAACAAACGGTGCTAAGTGAGACAGAGAAAAGGACTGTCCGCCATACTGGTTACTGGCAACCTGCGCAACAATCTGCGTTGTGACATTGCAGGCAGTATAAAAACTGTGCGGCGTATCGATTTTTGTCTCTGAAATACACGTACCGTTCTGAAGCATATCTTCTAAGTCAATCAGATCACAGTTATGTTCCTTTTGCGCAAAATAATCAGAGTCATGGAAATGGATAATCCCCTGTTCATGCGCGCGCACAATATCAGCCGGAAGCAGGATTCGTTTTGTTAAATCCTTGCTGACTTCTCCTGCCATATAATCTCTCTGTGTAGAATTGATGGTCGGATTTTTGTTAGAATTTTCCTGTTTTACTTCCTCATTGTTTTGATTAATCAGTGAAAAAATACTGTCGTCCGTCGTATTTGCCTTACGCGCAAGTTCACGCGTATAACGGTAACGGACATATTTCTGCGCCACCTCATAACCACGCATCTCCATGATACCGCGCTCAACCATATCCTGAATGTCCTCGACTGCCACTGCGTGATTGGCATTCATAATCTGGCTTTCTACATTTTTTCCGACTGCGGCAATCTGATATTCGTTTAATTTGTAAATCGGTTCAATTTCATTGTTTGCTTTCCGAATCGCGTTTAAAATCTTGTTCACATCAAAGGTCACTTCCTGACCATTTCTTTTAATTACCTTTTGCACTCTTGCTACTTCCATTTTTTCCTCCATGATAATCCTTTGTTTCTCATCAGGAGCCCGTCTCTTTCAAGGGTTCCGTTCGGCTCCGTTCTTTTTGCTACTCGCTTTTCTTTTCCTCTATCTTGTTTGATTTTCGTTTCAAACCACTATATCTTGTGTATGTCAAACGTATTATAGCACAACATATTCCATTTTGTACAGTGATAATTGTAATAAAATTGGAAAAAGTTGTGCTATTTTTTTCAATAAAAACGTTTTCTATTTGATAATTCCAAGAAAAATTAAATTTCTGTCTCAAGGCCGTTTTTTTCTATTTTGTCAAATTTCTTGAAGACATACCGCACCATGATGATGGAAACAATGGCGGCAAGCGTATCTGAAATCGGCGCCGTGTACATCATTCCATCGATTCCCTGTCTGCCAAAGTGCATAAAAATGAGCGGCATTACTAAAACGAGCGGCAGGAAAAAGATAATCTGTCTGGTAAGGGACAGAAACGCTCCCTTGTTTGGTTCGCTGACTGCCGTACAAAAAGTTGACGTGATCGGCTGGATTCCATTTAAGAATGTCATAAACAAAAATGTGCGTAAAAATTTCTCCCCAAAAATCAGATAGTCTCCATTACCTCTGCCGAATAACCCGATAATATTTTCCGGAAACAGTTGGAAAATGCAGAAGGCAAAGATCGAAACCACCGTCGTCATCATGACGGCAATCAGATAAGACTGTTTCACTCGTTTAAACTTCCCTGCGCCGCGGTTAAAGGACGCAATCGGCTGCATTCCCTGTGAAGTACCGATACAGAAAGAAAAATAAATCTGGTTTACTTTCATGATAATTCCAACGCACGCAAGCGGAATTTCTGCACCGTATACGGATAATGCGCCATAATAAGTCAGCGAGCGGTTCATCACAATCTGCACAATCATGATGGCAAGCTGGTTTAAGCACTGTGCCATTCCAAGGTGCAGCATGCGGAACACAATTTTTCGATGCGGCGTCAAGTGACTTAATTCGAGTTTCGCCGCTTTATAATGTTTCATATAATAGAAAACAAGACCAAACGAGAAAATCTGTCCAATCACCGTGGCCGCTGCTGCGCCGCTCATGCCCCAGCGGAAAACCATCACAAACAAATAGTCAAGCGCGACGTTGATCAGCGCGCCGCTTAAATTACAAACCATCGAATACCGCGGACTTCCGTCGGCGCGAATCAGATGTGCCCCGCCGGAAGAAACAACCACAAACGGGAATCCGATTACAAGGATTCGGACATATTCCATGGCATAATTTAAAACAGAATCCGCCCCACCGTCTGAAGGTGCGCCAAAGAAAACCAGCATCGGTTTTAAGAAAATGAAAGACACCAGAGCAACCGCTAATCCAATGGAAAACATCATGGTCAGCGCATTGCCGACAAAGTACATTGCTTTACGTTTGTTTCCGGCGCCCATGTTTAAATTAAATCCCGAAGCGCCACCGATACCGAATGCCAGAGAAGTGGCAATACACAGCGTCGTCATCGGAAACGCCACATTTGTCGCGGCATTTCCCACCGTTCCCACAACGCGTCCGATAAAAAACTGGTCTACAATATTATAAAGCGAAATCACCAGCATGGAAATAATACTTGGAACTGCAAATTTCCAAAGCAGCTTTCCGACCGGTTCCGTGCCTAATGGATTTGTCGTATTTTGATTCATCTGGTTTCCTCCGTTCTGTCGAATTTTCACATAGCAATATTTATCATAGCACTTTTTGACATTTATTGGCTAGTCCTTTTTCAGATTCCGGCAAAGTTTTCTGCTCCCTCTTCTTGTATATCTTTCCCCTGCTATGTTATAATTTATTTCGAAAACAATTACCAAAAATACCTGATGTTTTTTGTCAGATAGGAGTTTACGATGAGAGGACTTTATTCAAGCAAAACGGAAATACGGCTCAAAGTGTTTACAGAAATTGCCAAAATGGCTTTTGAGAGCGCTCCGCTTTCTAAAATAGAAGATTTACCTTATGAAATTGTTCCCGGCGAAATTGGAAAATACTACGATAATATTTTTTTGGAACGGGCAATCGTCGGAGAACGCCTCCGCGCTACCATGGGGCTGCCGATTCGGAAGATGTCAGAGCATGCGCCGCTTTCTGAGGGCATTGATGCGAGCGCCATTGACGAAAAATACTATGACCCGCCACTCATCAATATTATTAAATTCGCCTGTCATGCATGCCCACAGAACCACGTCTTTATTACGGACGCTTGTCAGGGATGTCTGGAACATCCATGTATTGAAGTATGTCCGAAAGATGCGATTCACATGGAACAGGGCCGCTCTGTCATTGATGAAGAAAAATGTATTCGATGCGGAAAATGTCTGGACGCCTGTCCTTACAATGCAATCGTAAAACAGGAACGTCCTTGCGCCAAGGCATGTGGAATGCATGCAATCGGCAATGACGAATATGGTCGGGCTGAGATTGATTATGACAAATGTGTATCGTGCGGAATGTGTCTTGTCAGTTGTCCGTTCAGTGCGATTGTCGATAAAAGCCAGATTTATCAGACGGTACTCGCCCTAAAGAGTGACACGCCGGTTTACGCGGCAATTGCGCCGTCGTTTATTCATCAGTTCGGCAGCCATGCGACGCCGGAACTGGTTCGCGCCGCACTGAAAAAGATTGGATTTGCAGATATGGTGGAGGTGGCGATTGGCGCAGACCTCTGTGCCATTCAGGAAGCCATTGACTTTATTAAAAATGTGCCGGAAAATCAGAAGTGGATGGGCACCTCCTGTTGTCCGGCATGGTCTGTCATGGCAAAGAAAACGCTGCCGGAATATGCAGACTATATTTCCATGTCTCTGACGCCAATGGTACTGACAGCGCGAATGATCAAAAAAGAACATCCGGACTGTAAAGTAGTGTTTATTGGTCCATGTGCTGCAAAAAAGTTGGAAGCAAGCCGCCGTTCTGTGCGAAGCGAGGTGGATTTTGTTCTGACCTTTGAGGAGACGATGGGATTGTTTCAGGCAAAACAGATTGATGTGGAAGCGTTGCAGCCGGATGCGCCGGTTCAGGATTCAAGTTCGTTGGGAAAAGGCTTTGCCAAAAGTGGCGGCGTAGCACATGCAGTCGTCAAAGTCATCAACAAAATCAAACCGGAACTGGAAGTCAATACGGTCAATGCCGAGGGACTGGACGAATGCCGGAAAATGCTGATGATGGCAAAGGCCGGAAAATACGACGGTTATCTTCTTGAGGGGATGGCGTGTCCGGGCGGCTGCATTGGCGGAGCCGGCGTGCTAAAGGATATCCGCAAGGCAAAAATGCATTTAGAACATGACATGGAACGCTCTGAACTAAAGTCCCCTACGGAGACAGAATATTTCAGGTATCTGCACCTGATCACATCTGAAGAAGAATAATAAAAGAAACCGGGAACAAAATCGATGGATTACGATTCTGTTTCCGGTTCAGAAAACCCAAACTCACAAATATTATGGGAGGCATTTATGAAACTGAATACAAAACAAATTCTTGTCACTGTTTTATTGATTCTATTAAGTTTTTTGATTATCCGATTTTTAAAGATTCCAAATCTACGAGTGATTGATTATGGAATTTCCGTTACGGACATTCTAATCAATCTGATTCTCATTATTGGAACGCTTTATTGCGGAAT
This sequence comes from uncultured Lachnospiraceae bacterium, assembly GCA_947624875.1. GTDB lineage: Bacteria > Bacillota > Clostridia > Lachnospirales > Lachnospiraceae > Eubacterium_G. Next base: position 16,520 of record CANQMA010000010.1, on the reverse strand, counting down.
TTTGAGCGGGATTATTTTATCCATCATCGCACCGATTATCTCTTTTGTCATATCCGGCGGAGGATTTATTGCATCCATTCCCGCCATCCTCCCTTGCATTATGCTTGGAAACATTATCCTCATTCTCTCTGCATGGTTTATCTCCGGCAAGAAAAATGAGTTGAATCTGCTGCCGCTTATTCTGGTCGGCGGCGCCGTCTTAAAATATCTGGTTATGAGACTTCTCGTTTTCAGCTGGGTTATCCCGACATGGAAAACTTCTTTAAGTGTAATACAGCTTAACAGTGTACGAAATATGTTTTATATCGCACCTCTCTTTACCACACTGTTCGGCGTATTTCTGGCGTGCGTCATCTGGCCTCCGCTGAAACTTTTTATTCGCAAATTTTAGCAGCGCCTTATTTCCAATGAACCTTGCCTTTATTTACCGAAATGGTGTAGCGGTGAAAACAGTTATGTCGGTACCGGTACGTTGCAGCGGTTTTCATATAACAATTGACTGATGGTATTTCTTTCTGCATATCCGGGTCGCACATATACCAGTAGCCATCAACCTTAATTTCTGTCCATCCATGAGGAGTCATACCACCTGCTGCTGCAGAAATGTTTCCAACTGCGACCCTGCTTTGATAGCCTAACACTTTTGCAAGATATGCAAAAGTGGTAGCAAACCGGAAGCAGTTTCCGCTGCCATAGGAAAGCATATCGGTCTCATATCCGGGCAAATCTTTTGCAGTCGGAATCCCGTAGAATCGTTGATATGAATAATTTCTCCATAGATAACTATAACAGGTATACATTTTTTGTGCTGCGGATGAATGTCTGTCTGTATGCTTTATGACATAGGCAACTGCAAGGCGAATATCTTTGGAAGTTACCCTGACGCCACTCTTATCGACATAATAAGCTTTGTCTCCATAAATGATTTTATTCACCTGCATTTGCCCTTCCTTCTTTTTGTTTCGGCTAAAATAGTAATAATGTTTATGAATTTTCTGCCAGCCTTTTGCCATCTTTCCAGAGAGATAATAATATTGATTCTCGCCTTTTTTGTACCATCCGCAATATACTTTTCCCTTCCGACAGAGCCGCTTTGACTTCTTTTTCTTATAATGAATTTTTATAATTCCATTCTTCGTATATTTTTTTCCAATACCGGTACGATTAAGATAATAGACAAAAGCTTTTTTATTGGTTGGGGAAACGACGCGATACTGTTCCTTTTCTTTTAAAATTGTCATATACATTTTTTTCTGAAGTTTACCATTATAATATACTCTCAAACCTTCTTTTTCTTCCACGATAACATATCCCTTTTGTTTTGTTTCGATAGAATTTGCATTCGTGTCTCCGTTTATTGCAGTTGTTACTTCGATACTTTGTGAAAAAAAAGTTTCTAAAGAATTTTCATTGCTTGAACTATCGATGATTTCTGTTTCTTCGACAGTGTTTTCCTCTGAAACATCTTCTGTTTTTGAAATTTCTTCCCCTGCAATCGTCTGAGTCGTATTTGGAATCAGTTGCAATGTTCCAACATACATGCCTGCTGCAATGACCCCTGTTACAATGATATACTTCATAGATTTCATAAGCTGTCCGTCCTTTCTCTTATGTCTGTATTATTGGCAATCTATATTAACCAAACTATTTTATCATAATACCGTCCTTTCGGTATCTTAATTGTTATTCAAATCTCGAGATGGCACCACAATAATTAATTACAATCATCCCTTTATAACATCCAAGAAAAGTTAATTTTTGATTGCTACTTAAATCCAATTTCGACACTTGCTTACTAGCGCACCATAAAGTTTTCAGCTCTGTGTTATGGCTGACATCCAGTTCTGTCAGCCGGTTCATATTGCAGTTCAAATATGTCAACTCCGTGTTGTGGCTGACATCCAGTTCTGTCAAGCCATTGCATTCACAATCCAAATATGTCAATTTCACGTTGTTACTGACGTCCAGTTCTGTCCAGCCATTATATGAGCAATCCAATGATGTTAACTCTATGTTGGCTCTTACGTCCAGTTCTGTCAAGTCATTACATTTACAATTCAGAGATGTCAATTTCACGTTGTTACTGACATCCAACTCTGTCAAGTCATTATATGAGCAATCCAATGATGTTAACTCTTTGTTATTTCTTACATCCAACTCCATAATCTGATTAGTCTTTTTTGTCTGCGAATCATAACCACAATTCAGTGATGTTAACTCCTCTAATCCATCAAAGGATATTTTTCCTGTTAAATTTACTCCTGCCCACGAAATGCCTACCAACCTCAGATCCGTATCTTCATTACTTACATACTCCCATACATACTGGTCAGAATTCAAATCCGGTCTGACATCTGCATCAAGAACTCTCTGCTCATTTATGATATTTGTTAATATCTGAACGTCCGCTTTATTTTTTCCTTCTGTCCCAGTAATTGGTACGATTGTCGGTTCTTCCGGTTCTGTTGTTTGCTGTTGTGTTGTTGGTTCTTCCGATTCTGCTGTTTGCCATTCTTTGGGCCACATTGTTATTTCAGGCTGCTCTGCATTTTTCTGTTTTACAAGTCCCTTCAAAAATTGTTCTATTGTCAGTGAAGTCTGTGTTTTTCTTGTTTTTTTCTTTACTGTAATCTTACACTTATACTTTTTCTTTCCGACTTTTGCGGTAACCGTTGCATTTCCCGTCTTCTTTCCTTTGACTTTTCCTTTTCCTGTTACGGTCACAACTTTTTTGTTGGATGTGCTCCATCTTACTTTTTTCCTGGTGTTCTTCACTCTTAACTGCACTGTCCTTCCCACATAAATGGTCGCCTTTGTTTTATTTAGTTTGACTTTCCCTGCTGCACAGGTTGTTACCGTTGGCAATAGTGACAATGATAATACACATACCAACATGACTGCAAATAGTTTTTTTGCTCTTTCCATAATTTTTGATTACCTCCTGTTTACTGATGTATGTCTATGCTTTTGTGACCAGTATCTTTTTTGTTTTTTCTCACAAAAACTGATCTATCTTTAACACATGGATGAGCAAAATCATGCTCATTCCATAGTATGTGACGACTGCAACCAAATCGTTCATCGTAGAAATCAGCGGGCCGGAAGCGACCGCCGGGTCTACATGCAGTTTTGTAAAACTGATTGGAACAATCGCACCTACAAAACTGGAAATAATCATTGCAATCCAGAGCGCACAGCCGATACATACAGACATGGCAAAAGCATACTTCATTGGAACATGCTTGATAAAATGTATATACATGCCGGTTGTCACAATCGAAATCAGTCCTACGATTAAGCCGTTGCAAAAACCAATCCTCATTTCCTTAAAAACAAATGCAAACTGCTGCTTGGTGTTGAGTTCTTCATCCATCAACACGCGGATTGTTACCGCCAATGTCTGGGTTCCTACATTACCGGACATTCCCAGAATAACGGATTGAAAGAATACAATCATAGGAATTCCCGCGATGACTCTTTCAAAACTTCCCGTCACTGTGGCGACAATCATTCCTAAAAACAACAGAACAATCAGCCACGGAATTCTTTTTTTCAAGCTGGCAAGAAGTGGTTCTTTTAAATCTTCCTCCTCGGTCAAACCAGCGAGTTTTGCATAGTCCTCTCCCATCTCCTCGTCTACGATTTCCGTCATGTCCTGTGACGTGATAACGCCAAGAATATGTTTATCTTTATCGAGAACAGGGATTGAATCTTCGGAATAATCTTTGAGTTCCTCGATTACATCCGCAATCGTTTCGTGGTCGTAAACAAACGGATAGGAAGTCGTGACCAAAGTCTCCAAATCCACATATTTTCTTGCGACAATCAAATCGGTCAAATCAATAGCGCCATAAAAGGTTCCGTCTCTGTCGAGAACATACAGGGTGGTAATGTTATCATTGTCCGCCGCCTGACGAACCATACTTTTCATCGCCTGCTGAATCGTTAATCCCAATTCCAGCGTCACAAAGTTGGTTGTCATCTTGCTTCCGATTTCATCGTCGTCATATGACTGAATCAAATCGATATCTTCTCTTGCCTCGTCCTCCATTAACTGGATGAGGGCTTCACTCTTTTCGTCTTCCAGTTCTTCCAGAATGTCAACCGCGTCATCCGGCTCCATGTTTTCAAGAATGTCCGCTGCCAACTCATCGTCGAGTTCCTCGATAAATTGTTCCGGATCATCCAGATAGGCGAAGATATCTGATACTTTATCAATGCCAAGCAGCGCATAAAGCCGCTTTCTTTCCTTGACATCGAGCACTTCTAAAACAGCAGCGATATCATTTTCATGATAATCATTCAGTGCTTCTTTCTTTTCCGCCGGAGGCTCGTGGCTTCGGATAATATCAATAATTTCTTCCGAATAATCCACTCTTTCCGGAGTTGTTTCCCCGTTTTCCACCTCAGGAGTCGTTTCCCTGTTTTCCACTTCAGGAGCAGTTTCTGTTACGGACTTCTGCTGTTTCGATGCTTCCGCTTCCTGCTTTTCCACATCCGGCGCAGATGGATATTTATTATTTTGAATGGAACTGTTTTCCTCTGAGTCATTCACGGCAGTCCATTCATTTTTCATGTCAATATTCTCTTTGTCCATTTTACTCCTCCTTTCAGTGCGTTACAAACCTGTGGCGTCAATATCGAAACCGGATTATTTCCTGTTTTTCAAGAACATCCGAATCCCATATATCAGCGTGATTGCCACGACAACACTTACGCTGATAAAAGTCAATGAAATATCATAGCCTAACCCATAGGCGTACAGCGAAACGCCGGCAAATATTGAAATCACAGGACAGATAAGAATCGCCCATCCGTATCCCAATGCGCGAAAATTTCCATAGTCCTCACGCTTTAGAACACTGAATGCGCAAAGACCGTGAACCGCTGTAATCATCAACGGGATTACAAACACTGCAAACCATTTTGGATGGTATGCGGTGGGAACTCCATCCCATGTGAAACTGGTCGCCATAGATTCAGGCAGTCTGCTCCACAAAAAGATTCCTGCGATCACAGGCAGAATACAGATAACGCCCGTGACTATGATAAATCTTTTGTCTGTCAGCATTTTTATTCCTCCTCAAGCGGTGGAACATCAATGCATTCTTCATTTTGAACCTTTCCCGTAGCCCATGCGCTTCCGACATCACATCTTCCATGATGATGTACGGATATCATTTCTCCTTCTTTGACATCTTCTGATGTGCGCACGCGTACTCTTCCGGTTCCATTTTCCATTTTTCCATCCAGCATAGCGATTAAATCGTCTATTTCTTTTTCAGTTGCCATCTTCTATTCCTCCTGTTTTCTTTGTAATGATAAGGGTAATTCCAACCCGTGCGTTTCCAATAGTTCCTGGTCAGACAAAATCTCTTTTGCATTCCCATCCCGGATAATCTGATTTTCCGATAACAGCACTACCCTGCTGCAGGTATCCCAGACCATATCCAGATCATGACTGGCAATCACTTTTGTCCCTTCAATTTCATTGATGACCCGAATCAGATTTCTCCTGTTTTTGGGATCAAGCGCAATGCTCGGCTCATCTAACAAAATGATTTCCGGTGTCAGCGCAAGAATCGTCGCAATGGATGCCAGTTTTTTCTGCCCGCCGGAGAGACTGTAAATAGGGCGTTGTGCCAGATTCTCAATCCCGGTCTTTGTCAGGGCTTCGAAAACCCGTTTTTGGACCTCTTCTTTCGGGTAACCATAATTCTTTGGTCCGAAAGCCACATCTTCATATACTGTCGATAAAAACAACTGGCTTTCCGAATCTTGAAAAACATATCCGGCCTGCCTGCGGATTTCACCAAGATTTTTCTTAGAAACGGTGTTCTCTCCAATTTTAACATTGCCCTCATATTCAGGCAAGAGCCCAATTAAAATTTTTAACAATGTTGATTTTCCGGCGCCGTTTGCGCCAATAATACCGACGGATTCTCCACTGCTTATTTCAAGATTAATTCTGCGCAGCACAGGATTATTTTTCTGATATGCAAAAGTTAAATTTTCTATCAAAATTTTTGTCATGATTTGCTTTCCTCTTTGCAGAAAAATGTGGTCTATATAAAAAGGGTTCCGACTAAATGAAAAATTGGTACAAAACGAAGCAGGATCAAAGCCGCGCTGCAGCACACTACATACAGTACGCTGTATGGAATCGAGGTCCGCTCCCTGATACGCTCTGATTCATAGCGGAAACTGCCATCATACCCGCGCAGTTTCATACTGTCGCTGACTTCATTTGCACGATCAATGCTGCGCAAAAGCAGATGTCCTGCAAAAGAACCCCACGCAGAAATATGAATTCCTCTGCCGCCTCTGCCGCGCAGACGGTAAGCCTGTGACATTCTCTGAAACTCTTTTAGAAAAACAATCAGATACCGGTACATTAACAGCAGCATCGTGACTGCTGCTTTTGGAATACACAGTGTGTTAAGCGCCGCACAGATGCCTTCCATACCAATCTGAATCATCAGAACATAAGCCGCGCAGACGGTCAGCAATCCTTTTAAAAAAAGGGTAAGCATCGAGATCATTCCATATGTCACCGCAAAATTTCCAAAAACTACCGCCACTGTCCGGTCAAAAAAAGGATTTGCAATTCCCACAAAAAACACCAAAACAATCAAAATGCGGCACCGCCTGATTCCCTGTATGATGGAAATATTCTCCCAGACACAGACGACCAGAAGAAATAAAACCATTTGTAGCAGCCCTGTCAATTCATATTTTCCAAAAGAAACGACGCCAATCATAAAAAAAAGCGTAACGATAAAACGGGAAAAAGGACTGATACAGCTATCACTGCTCCTTTTTCCCGATTCCCAATCCATCTCATGTAATACAGCAATAGCCCTTTCAAGCCTGTCCATCCGATTTCTTTTTCCTAAATAACTTTAATCCATAGCAAAGCGCAATACAGAGTGCAAAGACAACAATTCCTCCAATCATTCCCGAAAAAGAAGTGCCCGCCGGTGATGTATTTCCGGCAAACTGATAATCGGGCAGCACGGACGCCGCATTCTGTATTTTACCTGCAATATCGTAAACTCCTCCAAAAGCCCCCGGTTCTGCTGTTTTTGCCACTTTCTCAATCGACCATTCCAAACCGTCCGGAAAGGCAGAAGCATACAGAGAAACGAGTCCTGCAATGACTGCCGCAACAACCGCAAAAATGGCGACAATTCCCGTCGGCGATATTCTGTTTTTCACATCGTTTCCATGGTAACACCACAAAAGCTGTGGTCGTGCCTCATAGACAAACACAAGCACCGCTGCAGTAATCAGTCCTTCCACAAGTCCGATTACAAGATGAATCGGCTGCATCACACTGACAAATACCGGAAACGGAAGTTCAGTAATATTGGAAGCAAGCGTTTCGAGCGTGACGCTAAAGGCTCCCAGCTGGAGCGACACAATACTTCCCAAAACCGACGCTGCTATAATTTTTCCTTTTGACATTCCGTTTTTCATAAACAGCCGCCAGATAATCATTCCACCGACAAAGCAGCCGTAAAATGCCATGTTCCAGACATTTGCGCCAAACGCCAGCAGTCCTCCGTCTGCAAAAAGCAGACACTGAATGAACAGAATGCCAATCATCGTAAGAAATCCTGCTTCCGGTCCTAAAATACCCGCAAGCAGCATTCCGCCGCACAAATGTCCCGAAGAACCGGTTCCCGGTATCGTAAAGTTAATCATCTGTGCCGCAAAAACAAAGGCTCCCGTCACACCCATCACCGGAATTTTTTCCGGCTGGTTGTATTTTCGTCCTTTTTTGATAGAATATCCTGCCGCAATCCCTGAAGCGGCATACATTGTTCCTGCAACTGCAGGAGACAACAGAGCGTCTGCCATATGCATAACATTACTCTCCTCTGTATCTTTAGAAACATCATTACCAGAAAATACCATTCTTATTCGCTGATGACTGATTAATAATAAACTCTGTCTGCATCTACCAGTGAATATCCATCCTGATCATAACGTACAATCATGATGCCGCAGTTTGACTGCAGCCCGCCGCTCCAAAACTGTTTAATCCCATGATGCTGTATGTGGCATAAGAGCGCTTTATTCAAAGCCCCATGCCCTACAATCATGATTCTATTATGATTGGATGTCTGCGGTTCAATTTCCTGTACAAGAAATTCTGCTGCCCGTTTGCAGAGTTCTTCTAACTCTTCTCCGCCTCCCATGGAGTGATACTTTTCCGGCTCCGAAAAAAAGAAACGAAAAGCCTTCTGCTCATCCTTCTGAAGTTCGATTGCGCTCCGGCCCTCATAAGCGCCAAAGTTCAGCTCTTTCAGACGTTCATCCTGTATGATGGGAATCTCTCGCTCACCACAGATTAAATGCGCCGTCTCTAAAGCCCTCTGAAGCGGAGAACTGTATATCCGGTCAAAAGAAAGCGTTTTTAGGGCTTCCCCGGTCAGCAGCGCCACCCGGCGTCCTTCCTCGTTCAATCTGATATCGGTGCTTCCCTGAAGTTTTCTCTGTTCATTCCATGAAGTTGTCCCATGTCGTACAATATATAATTCCATACTGTTCCTCTATTAATATCAAAATCCGGTGAATCACTGAACATCTGATGTCGATTCTTCCGCATACCACGTCTGATAAAGCTGCTTTCTCCGGTCACTTTTTACCGGAAAAGCATTGCGATATTCTGCAGTATCATTGTTCAGCGCAATCTGCCCTGTGGTTTCTTTCTCACCTAATTCCAAAAGTATTTTTCCATCCGGAGAAATCACCTGACTATGCCCTTTATAAAGCGTTGCTCCCTGCATACCGACGCAGTTGATTCCAATCATATAAACCTGATTTTCAATCGCCCGCGCTTTGAGCAGTGCATCCCAATGCTCCATTCTCTTTTTTGGCCAATTTGCCGCAGTGATAATGACATCGCAAGTCTCTGATAATTTTTGATAGACCTCCGGAAACCGCAGATCATAACAAATGGTTACGCCAAAGTTTATTCCCTGATATACAAATTGGCACAGAGTATCTCCGGCTGCAAAATAACGGTTCTCCCGCGCATAGCTAAACGGATGAATCTTGACATAGTCTCCCAAAAGAATTCCCTGTTCATCGATGACGGTAAAATGATTTTCGCTGTTCTTTTGTCCTTTGACCCATCCAAATCCGACAGCCATGCCATACCGTACCGCCATTGTTTTCATTGCTTCCACCGTTTCCATGGAATTTTCTCCGGTTTTTTGCACATTCATGGAAAAACCGGTAAAACTCATCTCAGGAAACAACAGTAACGCTGTCTTTTCTTTTGCAGCATGTTCGAAAACAGATTCTGCCGCTTTCAAATTAAACGCTTTGTCTTCATATTTGATTTTACACTGACAGATGCCGATTTTCATTTTGTATCCTCCACCATTTCACGGTTTTCCTTCAGGCATTTTTCTTTCCGGGATAGTGATTAATAAAATCCGCCACTTTTGCCATGTCGTCAGAAAACAGCAGTTTATCCATATCCTCCTGACTGGAGAATTCTGCGCTCACCATGTTGTGAAGCAGTTCCCGCAGCGGATTATAAAAATCGTTGGTATTGAATAAAACGCATGGACAATCCAGTTCCCGGATTCTCAGCATCATAATAATTTCTGAAATCTCATCTAACGTGCCCGGGCCGCCAGGCAGCGCAATAAAAGCATCCGCAAGCTCAATCATTTTATCTCTGCGCTCACTCATGCTTTTTGTATCAATAATATTTTTGATCCCGTTATGGCGCTGTTCCCTGATAAATAAGATGTTCGGGATTACGCCGATGACATCTCCGCCGTTTTCCATAACGGTATTTGCCACGACTCCCATCAACCCGACATTTCCTCCGCCATAAACCAAGGTATGTCCCTCTTTTGCAATCCATTTTCCGATTAATTCTGCTGCTTTGGAATAGGCAATATCATTTCCTGCCGCAGAACCGCAATATACTGCAATATTCATATCTTCTCTCTCCTGATTCTATCGCTCTGTTTTTGTCAATCAGACGTTTTAGTTGATTTTATGCACCTGTTGGAAAATAAATGATTTTCCCGGATAAAAAATCAGGTGAATATATAATCCGGAATCTTTTCGATTTGCTTACATATCCACCCGCTTTACTTTTTATTAAAATGAACATCTACACTCCAAAAGTTCCTGCTATAAGTCTTTTCCTGTCAGCATCTGATAGGACTGGAGATATTTTTCTATGGTCTTGTCCACAATATCCTGTGGAAGAGTCCAGTCATGTCCTTTGTTATTTTTCAGCCAGTCTCTTGCAAACTGTTTATCGAAGGAAGGCTGTCCATGTCCCGGCTCATATCCGTCAGCAGGCCAGAAACGGGAACTGTCCGGCGTAAGCATTTCATCACCAAGAACAATATTCCCCTCTTCGTCCAGACCAAATTCAAATTTTGTATCTGCAATTATTATACCTTTTTTCAAAGCATAATCTGCACATTTTTTATACAACGCAAGTGTGTAATCCCGAAGTTTTTCGGCATATTCTTTTCCTTTTCCAGGGAATTCTTTTTCCAGAACATCAATACTTCTCTCGTAGGAAATATTTTCGTCATGGTCTCCGATTTCTGCCTTTGTAGACGGCGTGTAAATCGCCTCCGGCAGTTTGTCCGACTCTTTTAATCCCTCCGGCAGTTTGATTCCGCAGACTGTTCCGTTTTCCTGATAGCTTGCCCAGCCGCTTCCCGTAATATATCCGCGAACAATACATTCGATTGGAAGCATCTGAAGTTTTCTGCACATCATACTGTTTCCATCAAATTTTTTCTGATGGAAAAATTCCGGCATGTCGTTTACATCCACAGATATCATATGGTTCGGAAGAATATCCTCTGTCATATCAAACCAGAATTTTGACATCTGGGTAAGAACAGTACCTTTCTTTGTCACTTCATTATTTAAAATTACATCAAAACAGCTGATTCTGTCTGTGGCAACCATAATCAGGCTGTCACCGTTGTCATAAATTTCACGAACTTTTCCTTCTTTGATAGGCTTTAATTCTGTCATTTGTAATATCTCTCCTTTTTATTATGTCTGTACCATCTCTGACGCAGGCGTCAGTGCCTTTTCCTCGTTATTATACCATAAATCTATTAGGAAACAACTATTGATTTCCTGAAGAATTTTTTTTAAAATGATTTCAATCACATTGACAGAGAGAATCATCTGAATGGAGGGCCGGATTATGCTTCCACAGGCTTTTTTAGAAAAAATGCAGACATTATTAAAAAATGAATATCCCGATTTTGCCGCATGTTTTGACCGGCCTGCGTACAAATCATTGCGCATCAACCGATTAAAGGGAACTGCGCAGACGTTTAAAAGTTATGTAAACTGGAACCTGGAGCCTGTTTTGTGGTGTGAGGATGGGTTTTATTATGGAGATGATATTCAACCGGGAAAACATCCGTATCATGAGACCGGGGCTTATTATATTCAGGAAGCGAGCGCGATGCTCCCTGCTGTTTTACTGGATGCCCAGCCGGGGGAAAAGGTTTTAGACCTCTGTGCAGCTCCGGGTGGAAAAAGCACTGAGATTGCCTCTGCAATGCAAAACAAAGGGTTGCTCATCTGTAATGAGATTATCCCAAATCGTGCAAGAATTCTCTCAGAAAATATCGAGCGCATGGGCATTCGAAATGCCCTCGTCACCAATGAAAGCCCTGACAGACTCGCCCGGAAATTTCCCGGGTATTTTGACCGCATTATGGTAGATGCTCCCTGCTCCGGCGAAGGAATGTTTCGAAAGAATGACGAGGCCTGTGCGGAATGGTCTGAAGAAAATTCTACGCTTTGTCATTACAGACAAATGGAAATTCTAAATAATGCTGCTAAAATGCTTTCTTCCGGTGGACGTATCGTGTACTCTACCTGTACATTTTCTCCGAGCGAAAATGAAAATACCATTTATCAGTTTCTAAAAGAACACCCGGATTTTTCCGTAATAAAACCAGCCCTATCGCGCCCTGAATTTGATACCGGACACTTTGACTGGATTGAAGAAAAAGATTTGGATATCAACTATCAATGTCAAATCGAAAACTGTATTCGCCTATGGCCGCATCAATTAAAGGGGGAAGGTCATTTTGCTGTCGTATTAGAAAAAACTTCCCAAGAATCCGATAATCCAAAAATCAAGTTGGAAAAAGGGATTTCAGAAAAGAATTTCAAAGAGTTTTTTGAGTTTCAGAAGAACTATCTAAACTCTCCGCTGGAGGGATTATTTACAAAATTTGGTAATCAGCTTTATCTGCTGCCGAAGCAGACCCCAGACCTTTCCGGGCTCAAAGTTCTTCGTCCCGGACTGCATCTTGGAACTCTGCTAAAAAACCGTTTTGAGCCGTCCCACGCGCTTGCTCTCTCTTTATCGAAACATGATGTCAGACAATCCTGCAGCGTTGATTTAAACACTGCCGCTCTATATCTGAATGGTCAGACCTTTTCGTTTGATCAGGGAAAAGGCTGGTATCTGATCAGCGTTGACGGTTACTCTCTCGGATGGGGAAAATGCAACGGCGGCATTATGAAAAACCACTATCCGAAAGGATTGCGGAAAAATATTTAGGAATTCAGGCATTTCCGATAGGCAGTAGGAAGTGCAATCTTTCCTTCTAAGTCGTCTGCAGATACCCATTCAAAAACATCACTTCTTTCCCTGCATTCAATTTCAAAGCACTGCATGTGCCATTCAATATGGGTAAAAATATGCTTTACTTTTTTCCCTTTTTGAATGGAAATGCCATGCAATCCATTCTCTGAAAGCCACGTCTCAATTTCCGGAATCTGCAGTTTCCGGTCTACGTTCGGAAGTTTCCACAGTCCTGCAAGGAGTCCTGTATCACTGCCCTTTTCGACTGCAATCTCATTTTGATAATGAAGAAGAAAAACGGTCTTGTCTACTTTTTTCCGTTTCGGCTTTTCCTTTTTCACAGGATACTTCTCCCACGAATTATTTTGATATGCCTTACATCCGGATTTTAATGGACACTCCTCACATTTCGGGGCGCCGTTTGGCACACAAATAACTGCGCCGAGTTCCATCAGACTTTGCGTAAACGCACTGCATTCGTTTTCCGGATAGACTTCTTCCAGCTGTCCTGCAATTTCTTTTCTAAATTTTTCATCTGCGATATCCCGGTCATTTTCCATCAGCCTTGTGATAACCCGAAGCACGTTTCCGTCCACTGCTGCCCTCGGAAGGCCAAATGCGATAGAACTGATCGAGCCCACTGTATATTTTCCGATTCCCGGCAGAGACAACAATTTGTGGTAGTCCGTCGGGAATCTGCCGTCATACTGCCGGCAAATAATTTCCGCAGTTTTTTTTAAATTTCTTGCACGGGAATAATATCCCAGTCCTTCCCATAATTTTAATACTGTTTCTTCTTTTGCATCTGCCAAATCCTGAATTGTTGGCAATGCTTCCATAAAACGGTTAAAGTAACTGATGACTGCATCCACTCTGGTTTGCTGAAGCATAATTTCAGAAACCCACACACGGTATGGATTTACATTTTCTCTCCACGGAAGAATCCGCGCATTCTGCTGATACCATGATAAAAGCGGCAGCACAATCCATTCATAGGGATTTTCTGTTTTGTTCTTTGTCAACAATTTCATACCTCGCTCTAATCTCTGCCGTAATATTCTTAAGAAGACATCATCGTCTTTCCATAAAAATCTTTGTGAAAATCTTCGGACAATGGACTTCCTGACAGAGCCTGATTTAATTTTTCGATATAAATCACACCCTCATCAACAGCATTGTCTAAAAGGAACTGCAACTGCTTTGACTCTGCGCTGCATCTTTTGTCCGGCCACGGTCTTATCATATGCCCGTTTAGTCTGTGATAGTGAAAAGTGGCACGCATTAACAGATCCACCAGCGTTCGTTTGACAGCGCCCGGTGCATAAAAAAATTTCTTCACAAGTTTCATCCACTTTAAGCAGCGCTCTATCGTTTGCACATGAAACTCCGGATAAAACGGCTGCATACTTTGTGCTGTCTCTTCATCTGTCGGAACCAGTTTTGCCAATTTATATTTATGAGGCAGAAAACCATCGTTCTCTAAAAGCAATCTGTCAAAATCACCCTCAATTTCTGCGTGCCCGCAGCCGGTTCTGCGCATTGCCTCCGCGACATAAGGGTGACACACAAAATCCAGCACAAAATGACAGACAAATCCAAGCAGATAACTGTACTGCGGACTGTTTATGCCATACTTCTTTACCACTTTGACAGCTCTTTTCATAAATAGGAAGTTATCCTGATGATGATAGAAAACACCTTTTTGATTGATTTTATTGATATAAAACGCACGGTAAAAGAACAGGAAATCCGGTCCTTGAAGTCCTATGCGATATGCATTCGGGTACTTTCTGATGACTGCCTGTTCCGACTCAGACAGCCGGTCACAAACTTTCATTCCATACTTTTCATGTGCATAAATTGATGGCATTTTTATTCTCCTTTGCCTGATGTCTGTTTTTTCTTCTGCTGGTTTGCAGTCGCTGCAAGCACCATTTTTCTCGGTAAAAAGTGCGCGCCTGCGGTTGCTGCTTTCATTGTAAATGTAGGGACAATGAGCAGTTTTCCCTTTGCAAACATTTTCAGCGCATATTCCACACATCGCTGTGCAGAAATGCCCTTTAGGGAGAACTTTACTCCTGCTGTATCATTAAAATTCGTATCAACCGGTCCCGGGCATAATGCACTGATGTGGACATGGCTTTTTCTGATTTTTAATTCGTGATAAATCGCGCTGGTCATGCTCACGACATATGCTTTTGTCGCATAGTAAGCTGCCATATATGGGCCTCCCGGCAGAAGCCCTGCGCTGGAAGCAACATTTAAGATATAGCCTTTATCCCGTTTCAAAAATACCGGCAATAATTTTTTCGTCAAAATATGCAGCGCACGGATATTAACGTTAATCATATCCATATCTTTTGCCATGCCGGTTTCATCGAAATACCCGATATCTCCAAATCCGGCATTATTAATTAACATATCAATCTTTCGTCTTTTTAACTGTTCGGCTAACTCTATCGTCTGGACTTCACTGGATAAATCGCAATGCAGGATATCCACATGAACACCTAAACTTTCTGAAATTTTTTCTAATGCGTCCGTATTTCTCGCAATTAAAATCAGGTCAAAACCGCGGTCCGCCAACTGAACCGCAAATTCTTTTCCAATCCCTGAACTTGCTCCCGTAATACATGCAACAGGCATATTTTCACCCCTTTTCCATCAAAAATCTGCATCATTATATCTTTCCCCGATGTGGGAAAAATATAATTTTACAACAATTATAATATCTCATATATCTGTACACATATCAAGATTCAACTTCTAATTTTCCAAGTGTATAAGACTGCTGAAAAATGTAATACTAATGAATAAATGGAGGCTTTATATGAAGATTACAGACAAAAAGAAACCGGTGAAAACGGTTCCAAAAGGTGTTTGGGAAGGAAGCAGACCCGAAAAAAACAAAACCAACCCTGAAACTTTAACAACGGATTTACAGGGAAATGGTTATCCAAAAAATCAGCAGGGCAGCTAAGCTCTGCTGATTTTTTGAATTTATTTACTACTGTCAATGTCAACGACATTTTTTGCCACTTTCATACGCTTGAAAACAAATTTCATATCTCACAATTTAACTTCTGATCTTTCATTTCTTTATATTTTCTGTCAGCAGTTTCTCTTTCCTATCGTCTGCATATAATATAGAAAAACTATGGATTTCACAATGCAGAATCGAAAACAAAATTTTATAAATATATTACAATATTGCTGTCCGGATGCTTACGCAGACATTCATGGAAACAATGAATATCCATGTCTCTGCGGTGAAGCGTATTTTTATCAGACAAATTATGGCGGAACCATCGTGGAAGTGGAAATAAATAATCTTCCCCTTCTGTCAGAGCAGACACCTGATGCTTTCTACGGTATGCATATACATGAAAATGGAGACTGCACACCGCCTTTTGACAAAACCGGAAACCACTATAATCCATATGATTCACTCCATCCGATGCATTTAGGAGATATGCCCGTTCTTTTAGGTAATAACGGATACGCTTATAGTGTCTTTTACACGGAACGATATGATATTGAAGATATAATAGGGCGCTCCATTGTCATTCATCTGCAGCCGGATGACTTTCCACTCAGCCTTCCGGCAATTCCGGAGAAAAAATTGGCTGTGGTGTGATCAAGAAATGTTGCAGATAATCTTTCACTGAATGATGGTTGAAGAATCGCATTCATGAAATATTTTTCCAAATCAACGACATCTTGTCGCAATCTTGTAGAAGGTGATATAATAGGTCGTGTCGGAATGAATATCGTGACACGGGACATCGTTTTTAACATTTCGACAAATAAATGTTATCAAAAGGAGCAAGTTTGAAACAAATAAGTAGTGGTTAGATATTAAAAAAGAGCATAGCAAATAAGCCATCATTCGGTGGCTAAAAAA
>CANQMA010000009.1 GCA_947624875.1 uncultured Lachnospiraceae bacterium | reverse complement strand
TTTTAGCCACCGAATGATGGCTTATTTGCTATGCTCTTTTTTAATATCTAACCACTACTTATTTGTTTCAAACTTAATCCTCCCTGTTTTTGAATTGAAAAAAGCTGCGTATATTCCATACGCAGCCAAAACAATAACTTCCACTTTCGGTAGGACTCACCGCTTTTATCACTTCTACTCTCGGTTTGTGTCCAACATGATTTTCATAAGCCCATTCTTTCCCTTCTAAACTCAGCCATGTCTTCAATCATACTCTCCTCAGAATCCCAGCCCTGATCATCGGAAAACATACCCTGAATCTCTTTTAAGGTTGCAACACTTTTCTGCGCTCTTTCTGTTTTTCTAGAGTTTGAAAGAAATTCAATAAACTTAATTGCCTCGTCGTAATCATCATTTAATGTGCTGAATAAATTATCAACTGTTACTGCTTTTGGTGACATAATGCTTACTTCCTTCATCTCTTTTTATTTATAATAACGAATATTTTGCGATTATACTACTGTTTTTTTTAATTTTTGTGCAACAATTTCCAAAATATACTACACTATATCTGTGAAGGTATTAAAGCTTTATTACCAGACAATGAGGTAGCGATATGACATACGACAGAAAATATGTAATTGCTTCGATGGAAGGCGACCAGACGGCATTTGCCCTGCTCTATGATGAGATTTATTCTGATTTGTACCGCATGGCAGTTTATATGTCGGGCAATACGGCTGTTGCCGAAGACCTTGTGAGTGAGACAGTTCTTGCGGCATATCAGGGAATTGCCGGTTTGAAATCACCGGATTCATTTGAAGCATGGATTTTTAAAATTCTTTCCACTACGGTAAGACGGAGTTTTCACCGGAAATATCACAGTTTTTCCATCTACAATCCAAACGCCGTCACGCCGGATTGCATTGCGCAAAAGGGATTGGATTTGACCGGCAATGAAATTGTAAAAATGGATTTGCTTCGGGCAGTTGCAAAATTAAAGCATACAGACCGTCTGATTATTTCCCTGTGCGTACTGGAGGGGTATTCAAGCCGCGAGGTTTCTCAAATTCTTTCCATGAACGCAGCAACCGTCCGCTCCCGTCTGAACCGCAGCCTGAAAAAATTGAGAAATGAATTGGAGGAACATGGTTATGAGTAAATACTTTCATCAGGATATCGAACAGGAAAATCAGGAAATTGCCGACAGGCTCTTGGCGGAAAGTCAGAATATTCCGATTCCGGAACATCAGCCGTTGGAGGAACTGTTAAGCGGTACAAAGAAAAGCATTCCTGAGAAAAAAACGCCGCAGAAATTCCGGCAGAATAAAAAAAAGATGGCCGCGCTTGCTGCCTGTCTGCTGCTTCTGCTTGGTATCGGAGGTATGCAGTTTGTAAAACAGGCTGCAGACAACGCTTCCCGTACTGAAAAAGCCTCTGTTTCATTGGCAGAGAACGCCACAGACGACATTCCTGCGCGCATGGCAACAGATTATGACCAAATTTATAAAGCATTTCAAAATACTGTTTTTGCCGCTTCCTTTTCCCAATCAGGCAGTCATGATATTGCCAACGAGTCTCTCTCAAAGAACGGCCTGATGGATACATCGTCTGCTACCGGCATGGATTACAGCACTACGAATGTACAGACAGACGGAATTGACGAGGACGACTTGGCAAAAACTGACGGGACGTATATTTATTCCGTCAAACAGACCGACCGGAAAAGTATCATTTACATTACAAAGGCAGAAAAAACGTCCACCCGCACGATATCTTCCATAACGGTTTCGCGTTTGCCGAAAAAAAGCAGCGACGCGGTAACATTTCATGGAATTTACCTTTATGACCACTATCTGGCTGCTCTCTACACCAGAAATCAGTATGACACAAAAAAAGACATACAAAATATTAACCCTTTTATTCAGTCGTCTTTTTCAAAAACCGACGATGTTTTATACCCGTCCAAATCAACCGTTATCATAAAAGTTTATGATATCGCGGACAGGGCAGATCCAAAACTGCTGCACACAAACCGGCAGGAAGGCTCTTACGTTTCTTCCCGCATGAAAGACGCTCACTTATACACCGTCACTGCAAAATCTGCCGATATATCTGAAAAAGTTTTTGATTATCCGGCCGCATACAATGATGAATATACTGCTTTCTATTATGATGAAACCTGTATTCCGGAAATTAACGGGGAAAAAATTCCGGCAAAAAATATTTATCTGCCGAATAAGATTGACGTTGCCGGATTCAGCATTGCAACCGTTCTCGATGTAACGGACAGCTCCGACTTTCAAAATCTGGTTTCCGTTGCCGGAACCTGCGACCAGATTTATGTCAGCGCCAGCAACCTATATCTGATTAACAACTATTACGACACTGTGGATTTATCCGAAGAAGAAAATCCATTTCAGAATAAGAAGCTTAAAAAGGGACGTTTGGTGGAAGAAGATCTCCGCAATTTAAAAAAGCAGATTCAAGACGCCAATCCCGATATTTCCATTGAAAATATCAAAGAAGAAGTCTACCGCAGGGATATCGAATCGGTTTCTTTCGTCAACATTGTAAAATACCGCTATGACAAAGACCGGCTTTCCTTTGTGGCGGAGAACAATTTTGCCGGTACTGCTTACAACAACTTGTTTTTTGATGAAAAAGAAGACTATCTGCGCTTTGTATCTTCAGTAGAGCCGGAGTTTCACGCGGGATTTCAAATCAATCTGTATGATGAGAAAAACCGTCTGCTGAATTCTTATTACGAAAGCCGCAGATATCAAGATGAGCCGCTTACTTCGCAGGTGACGGTGCTTGACGGGAATTTAAACCGGATTGCGCTGATTGACCATCTGGCAAAGGGCGAAACGCTGTATGCCGCGCGCTATCTGGGGGATTACGGATACTTTGTGACGTTTGAAGAAACGGATCCCCTGTTTTGTGTAGATTTCAGCGACATCAGAAATCCAAAAATCACAGCCAAGCTGAAGCTTCCGGGCTACTCCTCCTATCTCGGATTTTATGGCAGCGACCTGCTCTTGGGGTTCGGCGCTGAAGATAAAGATGACCGCTCGTTACTGAAGCTTGAAATGTATGACGTTTCCAATGGAAATGCCCTCCGGCAGGCGAAGCGGTATGTCGGGAAAAAAGACGCCTACTCCCCTGCACTTTATGACTACAAAGCGCTTCTGACAGACGCAGGAAAAAATCTCATCGGCTTTTATTATGATGACGATATCGGCAGTGGAAATGAATATGTCCTGCAGTCTTATTACGCGCTGTATTCGTACAAAAACAAAAAGTTTTCGCGCATTGCAAACATTCCTCTGAAAGATTGTCAGTCAGACAATATTAAGGGACTCTATATCGGGCATTATTTCTATGTCGTTGACTGTGATTATGGCATTTACGCTTTTGACCTTATGAAGCCTGAATTTTATCAGACGAATGAATTTTCCGCGCCAGATAAATAAACGGAGTATCCGCAAGGCTGGTGAAAATGAAAATCACATAACTTGAGATGACAATACTCCAAAGCGTTTTGAGATCATAAACGCCGGCAAAAGCTCCTGTGGTAAACAGCAGATTGTTTAAAAACTGTGAAATCAGTGTAGAACCGTTATTTCTGACCCAGAGATATTTTTTGCTGTCGCCGCAGAGCTTTTCCGTAAAGTTCCACCACTTGTGATATGCCCAGACGTCAAACCGCTGTACAATGGCATAGACAATCAGGCTTGCCAGCATTGTACGGGGAGTGTTGGAAAAAATTGCTTTCATCGAGGTCATTGCCTGATCGGAAGCGGCCGGCGTATATAAAAGCCACCACTGGGAAAATACGATAAAGACAATGGACGTGGCAACGCCGATATTCACCGCTCTTTTTGCATCGCTCTTTCCATAAATTTCGCTGATAATGTCCGTCACCAGAAACGTTGATGCAAACAGCACGTTTCCCAGCGTCATCTCCATTCCAAAAGCCTTAACTAAAATCAGCACTTCAATATTCGCCGCGATTGTCGCGATTGCCGTAAAACAGTACAAGCCCTGTTTTCCAAATAATTTAAAAAATAAAAGTTCTGCTCCGTAAATAATAAATACAGATAAAATCAGTAAAATTTCATTGTTCATTTTCTTTCTGCTCCTTTGTATATTCTTTTCATGACATTGTTTTGAGATAGAACCATGAAAGCGCCTTTTTTACATAAAAACTCCGCAATCATAAACAGGGCAGTCCGTACAAACAAAAAAGAGTTCCTGTACTAAGGAACTCTTTTTGATACACTCCAATGAGAACAAAAATGAACCGGCCGGTTCATTTTTGCTTCAGCCCTTAGTTTTGTTTATAGACAGGATGGTTCCGAACTGTCTGTTATATTGTTATTCTGTCACTTCAGAGGTTTCTTCCACGCTGTCTGAAATCTCTTCAGAAGCCTGCGTTTCTTCCTCTTCATCGAAGATAAGAAGATCGTCTTCCTCAAGTGTCGGTATTGCGCTGGTCGTGTCCAGTTGAACGCCATTGTAACGCTTCATGCCGGTTCCTGCCGGAATCAATTTACCAATCAATACATTTTCCTTGATTCCAAGCAGCGGGTCTACTTTTCCTTTGATAGCGGCATCGGTCAGCACTCTTGTCGTCTCCTGGAATGATGCTGCGGAAAGGAATGAATTCGTAGCCAGAGAGGACTTCGTAATACCAAGCATAATCTGCGTTCCTGCTGCAGGTTGTTTTCCTTCTGCAGCCAGCTGCTCGTTGATTTCATTAAATTCCAACACGTCAACAGTGGTTCCCGGCAGATAATTGGAATCTCCGGCTTCATCAACGCGGATTTTCTTTAACATCTGGCGCACAATCACCTCAATGTGTTTATCATTGATGTCTACACCTTGAAGGCGGTACACCTTCTGTACTTCACGGATCATATAATCCTGTACTGCGCGAAGACCTTTGATTCGAAGCAGGTCATGCGGATTGATACTACCTTCTGTCAATTCATCGCCCGCTTCAATTGTTCCGCCGTCAGTAATCTGCGGATTCATTCTGGAACCGTATGGAATCAAATATGCTTTTTCTTCACCGGTTTCCGGATTTGTCACGATAATCTCGCGCTTCTTCTTATTTTCTTTGATTTCCGTTCTTCCGCCAAATTCTGAGAGAATCGCAAGTCCTTTCGGCTTTCTGGCCTCAAACAATTCTTCTACTCTCGGAAGACCCTGTGTGATATCGTCACCTGCCACACCACCGGTATGGAAGGTTCTCATGGTAAGCTGTGTACCCGGCTCACCGATAGACTGAGCGGCAATAATACCGACAGCCTCGCCTACCTGAACTCTCGTTCCGGTAGCCATATTGGCACCATAGCACTTTGCGCAGACCCCGATACGGGAACGGCAGGTAAGAATGGTACGGATTTTTACTTTTTGAATGCCGGCTGCCGCAATCTTTGCAGCTCTCTTTGGCGTAATCATATGATTTGCCTTGACAATCATATTTCCATCAGCGTCATAGATTGTTTCTGCAGCAGTTCTTCCGGTAATTCTCTCTTCGAGTGATTCCAGATTCTTCAATGCTTCAATTTCCATATAGGAAATATCATCTCTGCCCTCGCAGCAGTCCACATCACGGATAATCAAATCCTGTGAAACGTCAACGAGACGTCTGGTCAGGTAACCGGAGTCGGCGGTACGGAGCGCCGTATCAGACAAACCTTTACGGGCACCATGTGCGGAAATGAAGTATTCCAATACATCCAGACCTTCACGGAAGTTTGATTTGATTGGAAGTTCGATAGTTCTACCGGTTGTATCTGCCATCAATCCACGCATGCCGGCAAGCTGCTTAATCTGCTGATTAGAACCACGGGCACCGGAATCAGCCATCATATAGATGTTGTTGTACCGGTCCAAACCGCTCAGCAGAGCGTCCGTCAATTCATCATCGGCTTTCTGCCACGTGCTGATGACTTCTCGATATCGTTCTTCGTCTGTCATAAATCCACGACGGTAATTTTTTGTAATATCTTCTACGGTTGATTCGGCATCTGCCAGAATCTGTTTTTTCGTTTCCGGAATGGTCATATCGGAAATGGAAACGGTCATGGCTGCCTGTGTAGAATACTTGTAACCCATTGCCTTAATATCATCTAAGACTTCTGCGGTTTTTGTGGCGCCATGGTTGTTGATGACTTTCTCCAAAATCTGTTTCAGCTGCTTCTTTCCTACATGGAAATCCACCTCAAATTTCAGATAATCTTCATCGGTTTCTCTTTTCACGAATCCTAAATCCTGCGGCAGGATTTCATTGAAGAGACAGCGTCCCATCGTAGTGTCAATAATTCCGCTAACTGCCTTTCCTTCCGCATTATAGACAACTCTCTTGACTTTAATTCTCTGGTGCAGAGAAATATCTCCATTGTTATACGCGAGAATTGCCTGGTCAACAGAACTGTACGCATGACCTAAGACATCCTGCGGCAGACAAATGACCACTCTGTCGATATCCTGGAATCTGATATAATCCGAAGTCGTGATTTTTCCTTCATCAATCGCTTTCAGGATTTCCGCATCATTTTTATAAATTTTCGCTCTGGAAGATACCTTGGATGCAATCTCCTCATTGTCGGAATAATCAACCATCTTCTGCATGGTCAGATAATAAATGCCAAGTACCATATCCTGTGAAGGAACTGCTACCGGCGCGCCGTCTGACGGTTTCAGAAGGTTGTTCGGTGAAAGCAGTAAGAATCTGCACTCTGCCTGTGCTTCCACGGAAAGCGGAAGATGCACGGCCATCTGATCTCCGTCGAAATCGGCATTAAACGCCGTACAAACCAGCGGATGAAGCTTAATCGCTTTACCTTCTACAAGAATCGGCTCAAATGCCTGAATTCCCAATCTATGCAGCGTCGGAGCACGGTTCAGCATAACCGGATGTTCTTTAATAACATCCTCTAAAACATCCCAGACTTCTGTCTCCAGACGCTCTACCATCTTCTTTGCGCTCTTGATGTTGTGGGCAATGCCTTTCAACACCAGTTCTTTCATAACAAAAGGCTTGAATAATTCAATCGCCATTTCCTTTGGAAGACCGCACTGATAAATCTTGAGTTCCGGCCCAACGACAATAACAGAACGTCCGGAATAGTCTACACGCTTACCAAGCAGATTCTGACGGAACCGTCCCTGTTTTCCTTTCAGCATGTCGGAAAGAGACTTCAAAGCTCTGTTACCCGGTCCGGTCACGGCTCTTCCACGTCTTCCGTTGTCAATCAGTGCGTCCACTGCTTCCTGAAGCATTCTCTTTTCATTGCGGACAATAATTTCCGGAGCGCCCAATTCAAGCAGTCTGTTCAGACGATTGTTTCTGTTGATGATTCTTCTGTATAAATCGTTCAGGTCGGATGTCGCAAATCTTCCGCCATCTAACTGAACCATTGGACGCAGATCCGGTGGAATGACCGGAATCACATCCATAATCATCCATTCCGGTCTGTTACCGGAATTTCTGAACGCTTCAAAAACTTCCAGACGTTTTACGAGTTTTGCTCTCTTTTGTCCGGTAGCTTCATATAATTCTTCTTTTAATTCCTGTGCTTCTTTGTCAAGGTCAATCGCCTCAAGTAATTCCTTGATGGATTCCGCACCCATTCCGACTCTGAACTTTCCTTCAAATTCGTCATAGGCTTCTCTGTATTCTTTTTCCGTCAGCACCTGCTTATATTCCAGCGTAGTGTCCATCGGGTCTAATACAATATAAGAAGCAAAATATAATACTTTTTCTAACACTCTCGGTGAAATGTCAAGAATCAATCCCATTCTGGAAGGAATTCCCTTAAAGTACCAGATATGAGATACCGGTGTAGCAAGTTCGACGCTTCCCATACGCTCCCTACGGACACTGGCTTTTGTGACTTCCACACCACAGCGGTCGCAGACGACGCCCTTATATCTGATTTTCTTATACTTTCCACAATGACATTCCCAGTCCTTGCTTGGTCCGAAAATCTTTTCACAGAATAAACCGTCCTTTTCCGGCTTTAACGTTCTGTAATTGATTGTCTCTGGCTTTGTCACTTCACCACGGGACCATTCTCTGATTTTTTCAGGTGATGCAAGACCAATTTTTATTTTGTCAAAGGACACCTGTTCACTTACATGATTGTCTGCCATATCAAATCTCCCTTCCTATCCTATTCTTCCACATCCGCTTCTACGGTCTGGAGTTCTTCGCCTACAAATTCCTGCGTCTGGAATCCCGCCTGTTCAAATTCACGGGTTCCCTCCTGATTCTGACTGTAATTCTTTTCACTGTTCAAAATAGAATTAAAGTTTGTATCACCATAATCCGTGCTTTCTTTCAGTTCTACTTCATTATCATTCTCATCTAAAACTTTGACGTCTAATGCTAATGACTGAAGTTCCTTAATCAGCACTTTGAAGGATTCAGGAATACCCGGCTGAGGGATATTATCACCCTTGATAATTGCTTCATAAGTTTTTACACGTCCAACGACATCATCAGATTTCACTGTCAGGATTTCCTGCAATGTGTAGGATGCGCCATATGCCTCAAGAGCCCACACTTCCATCTCTCCAAATCTCTGTCCGCCGAACTGTGCCTTACCTCCAAGCGGCTGCTGGGTGACAAGGGAATACGGTCCTGTGGAACGCGCATGAATCTTATCGTCTACCAGATGGTGAAGTTTCAGGTAATGCATGAAACCAATCGTGACCGGACTGTCAAAATAGTCACCGGTACGTCCATCGCGAAGTCTTACCTTTCCATCGCGGTTAATCGGAACGCCTTTCCATTCTTCCCTGTGTTCCAGATGGCTTCCTAAATATTCCATCACTTCCGGTCTCAGGACATCCTGATACTTCTTCTGGAAATCTTCCCACTCTGTGTTGGCATAGTCATTTGCCAGTTCGAGCGTATCCATAATGTCAATTTCGTTTGCGCCGTCAAATACCGGCGTGGAAATATTAAATCCTAACACCTTTGCAGCCAAACTCAAATGAATTTCAAGCACCTGACCGATATTCATACGGGAAGGCACACCTAATGGGTTTAATACGATATCAAGCGGACGTCCGTTTGGAAGGAACGGCATATCTTCTACCGGCAGAACCCTGGAAACAACACCCTTGTTACCGTGACGGCCTGCCATTTTATCTCCAACGGAAATTTTTCTCTTCTGCGCAATATAAATGCGGACAGATTCATTGACACCCGGCGCCAGTTCATCGCCGTTTTCTCTCTTAAATACCTTTGCATCAACAATGATACCGGACTCTCCATGCGGCACTTTCAAAGAAGTATCCCGCACTTCCCTTGCTTTTTCACCGAAAATAGCGCGAAGCAGTCTTTCTTCCGGCGTCAGTTCCGTTTCACCCTTTGGCGTTACTTTTCCGACTAAGATATCTCCTGCGCGCACTTCGGCACCGATACGGATAATTCCTCTCTCGTCCAGATCTTTTCTGGCATCGTCGCCGACACCCGGAACGTCATTGGTAATTTCTTCCGGTCCCAGTTTGGTATCCCTTGCCTCTGTCTCATATTCTTCAATGTGGATTGATGTATAGACATCATCCTGTACCAGTCTCTCACTTAATAAAACCGCATCCTCGTAGTTGTAACCTTCCCATGTCATAAATCCAATCAGCGGATTTTTACCCAATGCAATTTCCCCATTTGCGGTAGATGCACCGTCGGCAATGACTTCGCCTGCTTCTACATGGTCTCCTTTAAACACGATGGATCTCTGATTGTAACAGTTGGACTGGTTACTTCTCTGGAATTTCAGCAGTTTATAGGTTTCTTTTTCTCCGTCTTCATCATACTGAATCGTAATCTCCTGTGCAGTAGAACGAATGACCGTGCCGGCTTTCTTTGCGACAACGCAGACTCCGGAGTCCACCGCTGCCTTTGTTTCCATTCCCGTGCCGACAACCGGTTCTTCCGTGGTCATCAACGGAACCGCCTGACGCTGCATGTTGGAACCCATCAGCGCACGGTTTGCATCATCATTCTGCAAAAATGGAATCATCGCAGTTGCCACAGAAAATACCATTCTTGGAGATACGTCCATCAAGTCAATTCTTCTCTTGTCAAACTGAGAAGTTTCTTCTTTAAAACGCCCTGACACGTTGTTATTGACAAAATGTCCGTCTTCATCTAACGGTTCGTTTGCCTGCGCCACAATATAGTTGTCTTCTTCATCAGCCGTCAGATAAACGACTTCATCCGTTACTTTCGGATTTGCCGGATCGCTCTTATCCACAATACGGTACGGTGCTTCAACAAATCCGTATTCGTTTAACCGGGCAAATGATGCGAAAGAGTTAATCAGACCAATGTTTGGACCTTCCGGTGTCTCAATCGGACACATTCTTCCATAGTGTGTATAATGAACGTCCCGCACCTCAAATCCGGCACGGTCTCTGGAAAGACCACCCGGTCCCAATGCAGACAGACGTCTTTTATGCGTCAGCTCGCCAAGCGGATTGTTCTGATCCATAAACTGTGACAGCTGGGAACTTCCAAAGAATTCCTTAACTGCGGCTGTCACCGGCTTGATATTGATCAGGGTCTGCGGGGACACGCCCTCCAGATCCTGTGTTGTCATTCTCTCACGGACAACTCTTTCCATTCTGGAAAGACCAATACGATACTGATTCTGAAGCAGTTCGCCAACGGCACGGATTCGTCTGTTTCCTAAATGGTCGATATCATCCTGTGAACCAATGCCATATTCAATATTCATACAGTAATTGATGGAAGCAAAAATATCTTCCTTAGTGATATGCTTTGGAATCAACTCATGCACATTTCTCCGAATGGCTTCTTTTATGTCCTCTTCTGTCTCGTTTTGCTCTAAAATATCAGCGAGAACAGGATAATAGACATCCTCATTGATTCCGAGTTCCTTACAATCAAAATCTACATACGCAGAGATATCAACCGTCATATTGGACAGAACTCTCTCATTTTTTGTGTCTGTCTGAATGACAACGTAAGGAATCGCTGCATTCTGGATTTCAATCGCCAGTTCTTTTGAAACGGTAGTGCCGGCTTCTGCAAGCACTTCACCGGTAGACATATCGATTACGTCCTCTGCGAGAACATGCCCTTTGATACGGTTCTTGTATGCGAGTTTCTTATTATATTTATAACGTCCTACACGCGCCAAGTCATATCTTCTTGCATCAAAAAACATTCCTGCAACGATGGATTCTGCGCTGTCCACACTTAAAGGCTCTCCCGGACGGATTTTTTTATAGAGTTCCAGTAATCCTTCTTCATAATTGGTACTTGGGTCTTTTTCCAGTGTTGCGGTGATCTTTGCTTCCTCACCAAACAGCTCCTGAATTTCTGCGTTCGTCCCAACGCCAAGTGCCCTGATCAGTACGGTCACAGGTACTTTTCTGGTTCTATCTACACGAGCATAAAAGATATCATTAGAGTCTGTTTCGTACTCCAGCCATGCGCCGCGGTTTGGAATGACCTGGGAAGTATACAGTTCCTTACCAACCTTATCATGGGCAATGACATAGTAAATTCCCGGCGAACGAACCAGCTGACTGACAATAACACGCTCGGCACCATTAATCACAAAAGTACCGGTTTCCGTCATCAATGGTAAATCACCCATAAAAATGTCATGCTCTGTGAATTCTCCGGTTTCCTTATTATGCAGACGAACTTTTACTTTCAGCGGCGCTGCATAAGTGGCATCTCTGTCCTTGCACTCCTCGATGGAATATTTTTTATCCTCCTCGCAGAGTCGGAAGTCCACAAACTCAAGGCTCAGATTCTGTCCATAGTCTTCAATCGGAGAGATATCATCTAATACCTCTTTCAGTCCTTCCGTCAAAAACCAGTTGTAGGAATCCCTCTGAACTTCAATCAGATTCGGCATTTCCAGAACTTCTTTTTTTCTGGCATAGCTCATACGAATACCTTTTCCTGCTTTCACAGGGGTTATTCTGTTCTTCTCCATTGACCTTACACTCCTTGTCTTAATTTTTTAAGTTTTTTACTGCTATTTACTTTATTTTCTTAAGCAAGCGACCCCTTTTTACCTGTCAAAAGGGCGCACTTCGCCTACTAGTGCAGCATAGTGAATTTTACTCTACCACTTTTTGGAAAGGCTGTCAAGATATAAAGCCAAAGAGATTTCTTTTTATACACAAAAAACTCCCGGATACTTTATCCATAGTATCCGGGAGTCTGTTTGTCGTAATTTTATTGGAATTACTTCAAAGTAACAACTGCTCCAACTTCTTCTAACACTTTCTTCAAAGATTCTGCTTCTTCTTTCGCTGCGCCTTCCTTAATTACCTTAGGAGCATTGTCAACTAAGTCTTTTGCTTCTTTCAGACCTAAACCTGTTGCGTCCTTAACAGCCTTGATTACCTTAACTTTCTGGTCGCCGATTTCTGTTAATTCTACATCGAATTCTGTCTTTTCTTCTGCTGCGGCTCCGCCTTCAGCTCCGCCTGCTGCTGCCACTACAACGCCTGCTGCTGCAGATACGCCAAACTCTTCTTCACATGCCTTTACAAGGTCATTTAATTCTAATACTGATAATCCTTTGATTACCTCAATGATTTCTTCTGTTGTCATTGTTAAATCCTCCATTTAATTTAATTTCTTTTTAATTTTTTGCGCATAATGACTCACGCGCATACATTTGCTTTACGCTGCTTCTTCGTTCTTTTCAGCAATCTGCTTGATAACACGAGCAAAGTTTGCGATTGGTGACTGGATAGAACCAAGGAACTTGGAAAGAAGAACTTCTCTTGACGGAATGGAAGAAATCTGCTTCATTCCGGCTGCATCATAATAAGTCCCTTCCACAATGCCGCCTTTGATTTCAAGCGCCTCAGCATTTTTGGCAAATCCAAACAATACTCTGGCCGCTGCTGTCGCATCGTCTTTACATACCGCAATCGCTGTCGGTCCTTCAAGATTTGCTGTAAGTCCTTCAAATTCTGTACCTTCTACAGCTCTTCTGATCATTGTGTTCTTGTATACCTTGTATACCACATTTGCTTCTCTTAACTGTTTACGAAGATCTGTATCCTCTGCAACAGTAAGTCCACGATAATCAACTGCAACTGCTGTAGCGGCACCATTCAGTAATTCAGCAATCTCTTCTACGATAGGCTGCTTTAACTCTACTTTTGCCATGAACGGTTTACCTCCTTTTTAGATTTTCGCAGGATTTCCTGCAAGGTTTTCAACCTCATGCACTTTCATGTTTAAAATGCTGTCAAAAGCATTTTGAATAAGAAAAGCCCCTCTGCCGAAACAGAGAGGCGTAATTCGTCATAAAAAAATGTTTACAACTTCATTCCTCGGTAGGCACTTGCGTTTACTCCCTGCGGAACCTACTGTCTTCGGCATTTGGTTTGAAACCACTTTGAGCATAGTAACACAAGAAATTGGTTTTGTCAAATTTTTTATGCGTTTTATTAAATTCGCCAAATTTTTCTATACAAATATAGTTTAATTCTGTGATATAAACACGCCAATCGTCACATCAATTCCTGAAATTGCATTACCTGCTCAACCGGAAGATGATATTTTTCTGACGCCTGCTGTACAGACATTCCGTTCTTTAAATCCCGAATGATGGCAATGCTGTTTTCGTAACCGGCATTTAACCCTTTTGCTTCACCTTCCGCGAGTCCTTTTGCTTCCCCTGCCTGAAACTGCTCTTTCAGCGCCATTTCCAGTGTCATATACTCTCGCCTCCATTCCCTGCTTTCCTTAATCCGTTCATATTCTTCCCTGATTGTAGCAGAAAATTCGTCATCTGGGAATAGCCCGTTTACACATTTTAGAAAAGTTTTCAGTTCTTCACTGACATTCCCCTCGGTTCCTTTCGTGTTTAAAACAATCATTGTTGTCCGGTCCCCGTATTCGAGCCCGTCGATTTCCTCGCACCGGTATGTAAACGTGTAGCGGTACTGGTTTCTTCCATACAGGTCATAGGTGCAGATGAAAATGATGTAGCTTCTGCATAACTGCTCATAATCCTGTCCTTTTTCGAGCAGGTCAAGGTCAATTAAGTCCCTATAATATCTTCCTCTTTTTGGAAGGTCTCCCGTCTGGGAGTTCTGCATTTCGACATTATAGACTTCGTCCTCGCCTTTGACATAGACGTCTAACCGGATTCCTTTAGCGTCATGCCGGATTGCAATGTTTTTTTCATACTCCGGATATTCGATTTTCACGACTTCTTTCCCTAAGATTTCTCCCAAAATCTTTTTACATAGCGTTTCATTCATCATGAATTTCTGGAAGATGAAGTTGTCTGCAAGCGTCAGCTCCTCCCAGCGTTTGATTCCCGGTTGTTCAAAGTAATTTCTTTTCATACGTTATTCCTCCGTTTCCAAATGTAATTGAAACCGCAACCGGAACTTTTCAGACGGAAACGTTGTATTTCCCTGTCAGAAAAATTTTTTGTCGGTTTCTGGAACATATTATACAGAAAAAAACAGAAAAAACTACGCCATTGTCCCGAATCATGTTATTTTCGTCCCGAACCTGCAAAAATGTCACATAAATCGGTAAAAATTGCAAGTTCAGGACGGAAAACTGCCCGGAAAAAACGCCAGCAATCCACTTGCAAATTTTCAACTGCCCGAAAAAAACGCCAGCAATCCACTTGCAAATTTTCAACTGCCCGGAAAAAGCAGCACTAACCCGCTTGTAAGTTTTCAACTGCCCCATTTTCTTTTATTGATAATACTGCGCCTGCGCATTCCACATCTCATAATACCTGCCGCCGGTATCTTTTAACAACTGTTCGTGGCTTCCCCTCTGAATCAGTTTTCCCTGATCAAAAACAATAATATCATTGCAGAATTTGCAGGAAGACAAGCGGTGGGAAATATAAATGGCGGTCTTTGTACCGACAATCGCATCAAAGCTCTGATAAATTTCATTTTCTGCCAACGGATCAAGCGCCGCCGTCGGCTCATCTAATAAAATGAAGGAGGATTGCTTATACAGCGCTCTTGCAATGGCGATTTTCTGCGCTTCTCCGCCTGAGATTTCCACACCGCTTTCATCATAGCCTTTATATAAATAGGTATCCATTCCTTTTGTCATCTTCTTCTGATTTAAGGAAAATCCCGCCTTTTTCAGGCAATATTCTGCTTTTTCTTTATCGTATGTTTCAGAGCCCGCTACATTTTCGCCCAGTTCCAGATCAAAAAGTTTGAAATCCTGAAAGACCACAGAAAACAGTCTGCGGTACTCCTGCTCCTGAAATTTCCGGATATCTACGCCGTTGAGCAGAATTCTTCCCTCTGTCGGCTCATAAAGTCTGCACAGCAGTTTAATCATCGTCGTTTTTCCGGAGCCGTTTCGTCCGACAATCGCCATTTTCTCGCCGATACGGAATTTGATGGACAAATCTTTCAGCGCATATTCCTTTGCTCCCGGATATCGGAAGGATACATGTTCAAATTCAATCTCATAAGCATCGTCGCTGCGCTTTTCTATCGGAAGTTTTCCCTGATACATTTCATCTTTCAATTCAAAAAGTTCTAAGGTACTCATCTGCTTTCTTGCGCTTAAAGACAGCGAGCCGAAAATGTATATGAACCGCACGATACTGTTCAAAATCTGCTGCAATGCTCCGGCATACTGCACGAGGTTTCCTGCCGCAACTTTTGTGCCGAGCACCAGAAATCCGACGAGAAAATATCCGCTCCCAAAAAGAAAATGAAACACGCCTTCTTTGATTGATCCCTGTATCGCCTCCAGTTTTCCTGTTTTGTCCAATTCCCTGCGCTCATACTTTTCCATTTTTTGATATAGATATTCATCAAACAAATCATACCCATCATAAATGCGGAGATCTTTTCCGTTCTTGTAATTATAATTTTCCTCTAAACTCATCGTCCATACCAGAGAACATTTATCTGCCATTTCTTTTTCCGTATCAAAAAGCGGATTGAACAGTCTGGTCTCAAACTGCGCTTCTTTTTTCTTTTGATATGTTAAGATGAAAAAAACTGCGGTCATGAGCATGACAAATAAAATTATGCCGCCGGATACATTTGTAAGCGACACCTCCGAAAATATCGGAATCAAAATCACAAGACCGAGAAAAATCGACAAAGGCATTTCAAACACTCCGTCCACATGCCAGAAATATTCATAAATTCCGGCGCCCCACTGATTATCGGTTTCTATCCGTTTGCGGATTTCCTGCACGCGCGGACTTTCCACAAGCGAATAATCCATATCCATCATTTTCTTTGTTACCATAAATTCATATTTCCGGCTGATGGATTCTTTTTTGATTTCATTCTGATGTGCAAAAAATCCCGTAAGCATTTGCAGAACATAATATGCTGCCAGAAAACCGGCAACCGTCAGAATAATTTTTTCTGCGGAATCTTTCTGCACAATCATATTGAGCACCGTCGCGCTTAAAATCAGTGAAAGATACCCCGTCACCACACCAAAGAAATGGAAGAAAAACACTGTCACAAAATACCAGCGCTCCATTTTTTTAATGTACCCTGTCATATACAGAATATTTTCGATTTGCTTTTTCAGCGGAATTTTAGTGGTCAAATCCGATTTCATTTGTTTTCCTCCTGTTCACAATGTAGTGCCCCCTCTTTTCATTCGGCGGCATGTCGTCGGAAACCATTACAAAAATGAACTTCGTTCATTTGGTTTCCTCCTATAATAAGATGATTGAACTTCAAACATTCGGGCATAGTTTCCGCGCTGCTTCATCAATTCCTCATGACTTCCGCTCTCCGTAATTCTTCCATCTTTCAGGAAAAATATCCGGTTGGAAAAACGGGTGCTTGCAAGCCGGTGGGAAATAAATATGGAAGTTTTATCCATGCTGACTTTTTCATATTCCCGGTAGACATCGCTCTCCGCAATCGGATCAAGCGCCGCCGTAGGCTCATCTAAAACCAGTATCGGCGCGTCTTTATAAATTGCCCGCGCTAACATAAACTTTTGTTGCTCTCCGCCAGAAAGTTCCACGCCGTCTTTCAAAAAGTAATGTGTCATATAATCGTCGAGTGAAATATTATTTTTTTCAAACGTCTCCCACAACTCTGCCTTCTGCAACGCCTCTTTCGCGCGTTTTTGGTTTACCCGCTCCTGCCTTTGAAGCGTCAGATTTTCCGCTACTTTAAATGGAAAAATACGGTTGTCCTGAAATACTGCGCTAAACAACCGGTACAAATCTTTTTTTGAAAACTGCCGGATATCAATTCCGTTAATCCGGATTTTTCCCTCTGTCGGCTCATAAAGCCCACAGAGCAGTTTTACAATCGTCGTCTTTCCTGCGCCGTTTTCACCGACAATGGCAATCTTCTCTCCTGCATTGATTGTAAAATTCAAATCTTTCAGGACATTTTCTTTTCCGTACGAAAACGAAACGTGCGAAAATTCAATTTCCGGCGGCATTTTTAAATCCGCAAGCGATACGGTTCCCTCAGTCACATTTTCCTCTTTCATGTCGTTATATTCCCGATAGGTCTGCGCCCAGTTATGAACGTAGGAAAGCGTCTGTATTTTATCCAGAATCTGATTGACAAAATTTCCAAATCCCATAATTGCGCCAAGATAAAGCACGAAATCACCGGCTGTGATATTTCCCAAAACCGTCTCATATATCAGATATCCGTAGACCGTAATGTCCCTTGCAAATCCTAAAAGGTATCCGATATTTTCCCGAATCCATGCCCGCATCTGCTCCTTTTTTTCATAAGCCCTGATGCTATCCTGAAGTTTTTCCGCTCTCCGGCAAAGCCAGTCCTCCATATGAAAAATACGAATATCTTTTGCGCCTTCAGCGCCTCCGCCCACAATATTTTTCATATATTGTAACCGTTTTTTCTGCCGGTCTTTCTCCCACCGGATTTTTTCCCTGTATTTCTGTTCCCACTTTGCCAAAAAGAAATTGCAGAAGGCAAGAACGATCAATCCTGCCATAATCCAGAAATTTAATGTTCCGATAATACCGGAATAAATGAAAAAATTGCCGACTACAATCACAAACTCCGGAAGTTCTTTATAAAAAACTGCAGAAACCGACCCGTCGCCCCCGCTCGTACTGTAAACAGATTCCCAGTATTTGCCCCGCATCTCCTCGCTTTCCGTCCAAGCATAAGGAATCCTCAGAGATTTTTTAAAAATAAAATACATCAGATATTTGCGGTAAGTATTTCTCTCCATATACCCACGCCGCCTCATGTAAGTATACAGTACCGTAACGATGGCGTAGGCAGATACCACGCCTCCCAAAAAAATCGCATAACGGTCAAAGGATACCTGCGCCGTCACGAGATCAAGCATGATTTTTGGAATATAAATCGAAAACACCGGAAGGATAATACCGCCCAAAACAGTCAAAATCATCAGCGTCTTTTGATTCGGCGCATATGCAAACAGTTTTTGATAATAAAATTTTACATTATTCCAAAAAGAGTATTTCTTTTTCTTTTTTTCTTTCATGACGCACTCCTTTTTCTGCCGATTTACTTGATTGTCTTTATTATACGTATTTTCCCCTGAAAATGAAAAAATCGTGCACGAACGGTTTTTCTCGTGCACGAATGGTTCTTTTTATTCAAGGGGCAGCATAATTTCCGTAACAAACACGTCGGTTTCGTCCTGCCGGTTCAAATACCCCTGATACTTTTTCACCAGATGATCCAGCCTCATTAAACCAAAGCCATGTTCTCCCGATTTTGTGGAAACATAACTGTTCCCAATCTTTTTCAGGCGTCCTCCGACGGAATTCATGACATAGATATAAAGATTTTCCTTGAGAACGTCAACATAAATCCTGATAAAGCGTTTTTCCGGTTCGTCGATTTTCATACACGCTTCCATTGCATTGTCCATCAGATTTCCAATCATAACGCTTAAATCAATCTCCGAAACAGATATTTCCTCCGGCACAATTGCTTTTGCATGAACCTGAATTCCTTTCTCCATTGCCAGAGAAATTTTACTGTTGAGCGCCGCATCTATTTTGGTATTCCCGCTCCGGATAATTCTGTCTACGGCTGTCAAGTCCTGATCGAGCCGGTCAAGATACTCTTTTAATTCCTCCGCTTTCCCCAACTCCAGATATGCCTTCATGGTCTGGATATGGTTGTGAAAATCGTGCCTCCAGCCTCTTGTCTGGCGGTACATATGCTCTACTTCTTCATAATGTTTTTCAATGATATCTCTCTGATAATCCGCTATTTTTTTGTTGGTGGTATAATCCACATATTTTTTAATGCAAAACAGACAGACAGATAAAATCAGTATGGCTGCCAGTATTTTTATCATCATCATATTCTCCCGTTTTCTTTTGCGATTTCCGGTATTTTTATCAGACATACAGCCGGATAAACTGTTCGTTGACTTCTTTGTAAATTCTGCGGCTTAACGGAATTACCGTACCGTCGTCCATCAAAATTTCTGCCCTGCGGATATTTTTTACATGCCGTAAATTCACAAGATAAGAACGGTGCGTTTTTACAAATTCATTGGATTTTGGAAGCCGCTCCTGCATGGCTCCGATGCTGTCTGCAATTTTCACTTTTTTGACGTTTCCGGAATCCGATATTCCCAAAACTGCATGATGTCCCTGCGCTTCAGCCCACCAGATATCTGAAACCTTTACCCTGAATGTTTCCCCGAAGCCGTTTAAAATCACATAACTTTCCTTGCATTGTTTTCTTGCGATTTTATCAAGACAAACTCCGATTTTTTCTTCCTGAAGCGGTTTCAGCAGATAATGCACTGCTTCCAAGTCATATCCCTCTGCAATATAGTCGTCAATGCCGGTCGTAAAGACAATCGCAATCTGCTGCTCTTTTTCCCGCAGTTTTTTTGCCAGCTCCACACCGGAAAGTCCCGGCATCTGAATATCCAAAAAGACGACGTCGGGTACCTCTTCCTCTTCAAAATGGAATAAAAACTGCTCTGCGCTCGAAAACTGGCGTATCACAATTTTGTGTTTTTTCCGGTTTCCCCAGTTTAATATATACTGTTTTAACAAATCACTGTGCTCCTGACAGTCTTCCACAATTGCAGTTCTCATGGTTCCTCCATATTCCAACATACTTTCAGATAGGAAATTGTCTATAAAGTAAAAACTCCCCCAAATAATTCCAATGAATCTATCCGGGGGAATTTCTTAATCATCCTATGCTTTATGCATTCACAAGTTTTGTTACATTGAGCTTTACGCCCGGTCCCATAGTTGAAGTCAGGGTAACTGACTTAATATAGGTACCTTTCAAAGCCGCAGGCTTCGCCTTTAATATTGCTTCCATCAAAGCGTTAAAGTTTTCATTTAACTGTTCTTCACTGAAAGAAGCTTTCCCTACAGGAACATGGACAATATTTGATTTATCCAGTCTGTATTCAATCTTACCGGCTTTGATTTCATTGACTGCCTTGGTAACATCCATCGTTACGGTACCAGCCTTTGGGTTTGGCATTAAGCCTTTTGGACCAAGTACACGACCAAGTCTACCAACAACACCCATCATATCCGGAGTCGCTACGACAACATCAAAATCCAGCCATCCTTCATTCTGAATCTTTGGAATCAATTCGTCTGCTCCAACGTAATCTGCTCCGGCTGCCTCTGCCTCATCAGCTTTCGGGCCTTT
The DNA here is from genome assembly GCA_947624875.1 of uncultured Lachnospiraceae bacterium. Lineage (GTDB taxonomy): Bacteria > Bacillota > Clostridia > Lachnospirales > Lachnospiraceae > Eubacterium_G. The sequence continues at coordinate 26,819 of CANQMA010000009.1, read as the reverse complement.
TGCAAACACCAGAACTTTGACTGTTTTACCGGTTCCATTCGGCAGTACGACAGCACCACGAATCTGCTGGTCTGCATGACGTCCGTCACAGCCTGTTCTTATGTGACATTCTATTGTTTCATCAAATTTTGCAACTGCGGATTTCTTTACGATAGAAACCGCTTCTTCCTGATCATACTGTGCAGTCTTATCATAAGCCTTTACTGCATCAATATATTTCTTTCCTCTTTTCATTTTAACCTCCTCGTGGTACAAACGGATATACCTCCCACGCTTTTCAATTCATTTTTGACTTATTCTGCTACTTTAATTCCCATGCTTCTTGCAGTTCCTGCAATCATGCTCATTGCCGCCTCAACAGATGCAGCGTTTAAATCTTTCATCTTTGTCTCGGCAATCTGCTGTAAATCTGCTTTGGAAATTGTTGCAACGGTTTCTTTTAAAGAATTTCCGGCACCTTTCTGGATTTTGCATGCCTTCTTTAATAAGACTGCTGCTGGCGGAGTCTTTGTAATAAAACTAAAACTCTTGTCCTGATAAACAGTGATAACAACCGGAATCACCATGCCCGGCTGATCTGCTGTTCTTGCATTAAAGTCCTTTGTGAACTGAACAATGTTAAGTCCCCACTGTCCCAGTGCAGGACCGACCGGTGGAGCTGGTGTTGCTTTGCCAGCTTCGATTTGCAATTTAATGTAACCTTCTACTTTTTTTGCCATCTCTCGGCACCTCCTAAAAATTGTGGTATTATCGGGAATCCCTCCCACTGCCATACCTGCTTTGCATGGCATTTATCTATGCGTTCCTTAAGCATTGCTGCCGGATACGCTCTTAAAACCTGACCGGTTTTAATTCAAAATAATCTGTAATCTGCACTGCAGTTACATTTTCTTTACTTCGGCAAAACTGAGTTCTACCGGCGTTTCACGACCAAACATATCGACATTAATCGTGACTGTCTGTCTGCCATCATCAACCCTCTTTACGACGCCTGCCGTACCGGCCCATACGCCGCCAATGACTGCAACCGTATCTCCAGCCTGAAGGTCAATTTTGATTTTGTCGGTCTTGATTCCCAGCGTCATCATTTCTCTGTCAGTCAACGGAACCGGCTTGGATCCCGGTCCGACAAATCCTGTAACGCCTCTGGTATTTCTTACGACATACCATGTGTCATCATTCATAATCATGTTGATTAAAACATAACCCGGGAAAAGTTTTTTTTCTGAAACTTTCCGAACGCCATTTTTTAATTCAACCACTTCCTGTGTTGGAACAGAGACTTCTAAAATCTGATCCTGCAGTTTTCTATTTTCGATTGTCTGCTCGATATTCGTCTTTACTTTATTCTCATAACCGGAATACGTATGAACAACGTACCAATTTGCTTCTGACATCCTATCACCTCATCTTTTTCCTATTACTTAAGAATCTGTATCGCTCCTAATCCCAATTGAACGAGGCTGTCAATCAGTGCAATAAGAATTCCTACGATAATTGTAATAACAATGGTGACAATCGTCTGTCTGATAATCGTCGGTTTATCCGGCCAGATTACTCTTTTAAACTCAGCCTTTAAACCTTTGAACCACTCTTTGATACTTTTCTTTTCCTTTTTTTTCTTATCTGCCATTTTTACTCCTCCACTTTCAAAAACTATTTTGTTTCCTTGTGTAATGTATGTTTCTGGCAGAATTTACAATACTTCTTTGTCTCTACTCTCTCAGGATGTGTTTTCTTATCCTTTGTTGTATTGTAATTGCGCTGCTTACATTCTGTACATTCTAATGTAATTCTTGTTCTCATGCGTTTCACCTCCGCTTTTTTCTATCTTCAAGCCTTTATTTTTTTAGCAAAAAAAAAAAGACTGATTGCCTGTTACATAAATATAGCACGAAAAATAAATCCCGTCAACAAAATCTTTTTAAGATATATTTTCCGGTTCTTTTTTATTTCAGACCGCATTCTGCCCCGCACTGATACAAAGGAGATATACTTTTTCGATTCCCGCTTTCTTTAAAACTCTGCTGCATGCATCCGCAGTACTTCCGGTAGTATAGATATCGTCTACCAGCAGGACTGTTTTCAACGTTCCGATATGTTCTGTTTTCACCGCAAAGGCGTTTTTTAGATTCTGCATACGCATTTCTTTCGTAAACTCTTTCTGTGGAGCCGTTTTCCTTATGCGTACAAGCAGATTACTGCAAACCGGAATCCTGATGTAACCTGAAAGGGCGTTTGCAAAGACCTGCGCCTGATTATACCCTCTTTGCCGCTCTTTGGACCGATGCACTGGAACCGGGATAATCGCCTCAATTTTCCAGTCTTTTAAAATACTACGATACTGATATGCCGCTGCAAATCCATAAAAATCAGCATACTCGCGCGCATTTTGATATTTAAAACGCTGCAGAGACTCCCGAATATCATTTTGATATTCAAATACGGAAATCCCTCTTTCAAAAAAATGCGGATTTTCATTACAGTCACTACAATATAGTAATTCTTCACCTAATAATGATTTGCCGCATTTCCGGCATTTCGGTTCTCTGATCCAAGGAAGATTTATGCTGCAGTCCCGGCATATTTTTTTGTGTCCTGTCAGTACTCTTTTGCAAAGCGGACAGGTCTTTGGAAAAAAGACCTGCAGCAATTGTTCTTTCATACTCATAGTAAATTCCCCTTTATTCATAATTTCTCAGCTGCCACTCTAATCCGGAATACCGCTTGTGCTGGTCTTCATTTGCCACCATGGCGGCAAACATTTCTTTACGTCCGACAATGCAGACACATTTGATTGCTCTTGTGACACCGGTATATAACAGATTCCTCGTCATCAGCATCGGCGAGCCGGACACCAACAGCAATATCACTGCCGGATACTCGCTTCCCTGTGCTTTATGTATCGTAATCGCGTATGCCAGATCCAATTCTTCCGCCTGTTTCGCATCATAGGTGACATAGCGGTCATCATCAAACCGGACTTCTATCAGATTGGTCGCGTTGTTAATGATTGTGATTCTTCCAACATCCCCGTTAAAAACACCTGTGCCGGAATCCAGAAACACGCCCTCTTTTGTGCGCTGTTCCCAATCCAGCTGATAATTATTTTTAATCTGCATGACCTTGTCTCCCTCGCGGAAGAGCACGCCGCCAATTTCTTTTTCCCGTTTTTCGGGCGATGGCGGGTTCATATACTGCTGCAGATACGGATTGAGCGAATTGACGCCCAAAATACCATTTCTCGTCGGCGTCAGAATCTGTATCTCCATTGGGTCTGTGTGCACATATTCCGGAAGTTTACTCAAAATAAGTCCTACGGCGGCGTTTTGAGCAGACTGCGCGGTTTCTCTTTCTATATATAAGAAGTCTTTCATTTGATTGTCAAGTTTTATCTGTTCTCCGGCGTTAATTTTGTGCGCATTGATAACAATGCCACTCTCTTCTGCCTGTCGGAATACTTTTGTCAGACGCACGACACTGAAGCGCCCGGAAGCAATCATATCTTTCAGTACGTTGCCCGGTCCTACGCTCGCGAGCTGATTGACATCGCCGACAAAAACGATTCTCGTTCCGATTTCAACTGCGCGCAGCAGCGCGTACATTAAAAAAGTATCGACCATCGACATCTCATCAACGATAATCACGTCCGTCTCCAACGGATTCATCTCGTTTCTGCCAAATTTTGCCTCTGACCGGTTGTCGTCTACGCTTCCCGCAATTTCAAGCATCCGGTGAATTGTTTTCGCCTCGTGGCCGGTCGCCTCACTCATTCGTTTCGACGCCCTCCCGGTCGGCGCGGCAAGACTGACAGAAAAACCATCGGCTTCAAACATCTGAATGATGGTATTGATAGTCGTTGTTTTTCCGGTTCCCGGTCCTCCCGTGATAATGGAAACTCCATGATTCTGTGTCTGAATAACAGCCTGTTTCTGCATTTCATCCAGATGAATCCCGGTCATTTTTTCAATGGTTTCCAGTTTGACTCCAATGATATAGTCGTCCTCAGGCGTCGATATGTTTAAATTTAAAAGCATTCTTGCAATATTTAGTTCTGTATAATAATAAGAAGACAGAAATACCGCTTTCTGTCCGTCAATCTCTTTTTCAATTAACTTTTTTTCGAGCAGCAGTTCCGTGTAGCATTGATCCAGAAAATCCATATTGTATGTACCGTCCGGGTTCATGTACTGATCCCGCAGCCCGAGAAGTTCTATCGTCCGCGCAGCCAGTTTATCCTTTGGCAGATAGGTATGCCCCAACATGGATACATCTGTCAGCGCATAGCACATTCCACTTTTGATGCGAATGGCTGCATCGACTGCCACGCCTGCCCGCCGTGCAATTTCATCAGCCGTTTTGAAACTGACTCCGGTCACATCATCCGCAAGCTGATAAGGATTGTTCTCAATAATCTCATAAATTTTTCCGCCATAAATGGTGAAAAGTTTGGAACTTAATGCCGGAGTAATATTATACCCCTGAAGAAAAATCATAGCGTCGCGCATATCTTTTTTTTCTTCTACCTGTTCGTAAATGTCCATCGCTTTATGAATCGTAATTCCTCGGATTTCCGCTAAAAGTTCCGGTTCTTCTTCAATCACCCGCAGTGTATCCTCTCCAAACCGGTCTACAATCCGGTCTGCCAGCACTGCTCCAATGCCCCTGATAGAACCGGAACCTAAATATTTACGGATGGAACGCGCATCGGAAGCTGGAATAATCCGATAAGCCGTGACCTTAATCTGCTGTCCATAAATATCATGAAATACTTCTTCACCGTCGATTTCAAGATATTCGCCCTGACCGATATAGCCGAATACACCGGTACAGGTAATATTCTTTTTTCCACTCGATAAGGTTAATACCGTAAATCCATTTTCTTCATTTCGGAAAGTAATATTTTCTACATAACCGCTAATTGTTTTCATATGTCACAATCAATTAATTCTTTTCCTTATTTTGTTCGTCAATCATATCAATATAACGGCCTGTCCCAATCGCAACTGCGGTCATCGGGTCTTCTGCGGTCATCGTATTGATTCCTGTTTTGGACTCTATCAGTTCATCTAATCCGCGCAGCAGGCAGCCGCCGCCGGTCAGAACAATACCCCGTACAGCAATGTCTGCCGCCAGTTCGGGAGGCGTCTGTTCCAGAACGCGGTGAATTGATTCGACAATACTGCTCGTTGCATCCCGCAATGCCTCCTCCGTCTCATCAGAAGTCACTTCCACGGTCTTTGGCAACCCTGTCACCAGATTCCTGCCGCGAACTTCCATCGTGTCTGTTTCCGCTTTCTGATAGCATGTCCCAATCCCGATTTTAATTTCCTCTGCCGTCCGCTCTCCAATCAGAAGATTGTGCTTTTTTCTCATATGGCGGATAATCGCCTCGTCAAAGTCATCCCCGGCTATTTTGACAGAAGTGCTGACAACTGTGCCTCCAAGAGAAATCACTGCAATATCTGTTGTTCCGCCACCAATATCCACAATCATATTGCCGCATGGTTTTTTGACTTCGATTCCGGAACCAATCGCTGCAGCTAAAGGTTCTTCCACGGTATATACCAAACGGGCGCCAGCCTGATAACAGGCGTCCTCTACCGCTTTTTTCTCGACTTCCGTAGCCTCACTCGGAATGCAGATACAGATCCGGGGTTTCTTGTAAGAACGCTTTCCAATTGATTTTTGAATAAAATAGCGAATCATCTGCTCCGTAATGGAATAATTGGAAATAACGCCCTGCTTCATCGGGCGGACCGCCAGAATATTTCCCGGCGTTCTTCCAATCATCAGACGCGCTTCTTCTCCCACTGCCTTAATCTTTTCCGTATCCCTGTCAACGGCAACAACAGAAGGTTCCTTTAAAACGACACCTTTGCCTTTAATATATACTAAAACACTTGCAGTGCCTAAATCGATTCCTATATCTGTATTAAACATTGATTACTCCTTTTATGTGCATCAATTAATCTTCGATGTGTATTATTATCATATCCATACCAATATAAAGTATAACAATTTTTTGCAAATCTGTACATTATTTATTTGTAATTTGTTGCCAAAAAAATGGAGGTTCTTAAAATCTTTCTTTTTTCTACAATTTAAAAAATATTTAACAATTATTTTATATTTTGTTCATATTTATACTATACTATCATATGTGTACTACTAAGTAGTACATATCAAATTGGATACGTCATACCCTATTGGCGTATTTTAAGTTTTTCATACTCAACCTAGAGGGTGAAATTCCCTCTAGGTCCCCCGATTACTTAGCCTTGCTGTTCATCAGCAGGGCTTTTTTTCGTTTTGTCGCCATGCCTCCGCGAATATGCCTTTCCGATTTATTGATGTTGAGTACTTTTCGGACATCTGCAGCCAGTCCTCTGTCAATTCCCCAGATGCGTTCCGATACGTCTTTATGTACTGTACTCTTACTGCTTCCCATTTTTTTTGCGCACTCTCTGACTGTGCAGTGATGTTCCACAATAAATCTTGCATTTTCTAAAACTCTGCTTTCAATATATGTTTTCAAAAATTCCCCTGAACTGAATCTCGTTATTTTATTGTATGAAAATCTTAAGATTCTTATTACCCGGAAAACAAGATATGCCATGGAATGTTTCTTCCATGGCATATCTTATTTTAATTCTTTACCTTTGATAAATTTCCAGTTTGCCGGCAAACTGTTTTTCTAAAATTTCAAGACAAAGACTACGGTACGCTTTCAGGGTTTCCAGCTGAAAATTCTTCTGCATGATTTTGGAATCCATTTCTTCTTTATCAAACAAAATCCCAGACTGAAAATCTGCTCTCATCTGCTCAGGGCCGTAGTCTATAAAACAGATCTGATACGCAGTATCCAAAAAGTGTTGCGGTATACTGCTTCGAATTCCAATTCCCGTAATTTGTTTAAATTTGGGGTTCATCTGTTCAAAGCGTTTCAGGTTTGCCGAAGCATAGACGTCAATTCCGTGATTTAATAAGATTTCGATATCTTCATATACAAAACTTTTCCGGTCCCTGTTTCTTCCCCTCATGCCCATCTCGTCCATGACTACAAGGTCAGGATGGAATTCGAGAATTTTCCTTAAAGAATATTTTTTATGAAATTTCCGGCGGACATGATGGTCGATTAATATTTCATCGATGTCTCTATGGTCAGAATTTAAGAAACCAATTATAATTCTTTTCCCTTTTGCCTTTTGCAAAACCGCCCGTTCAACCATCAGATAACTTTTTCCCGCTCCGGGGGCATAACTGGTAAAGAGATAAAGTTTTCCTCTACTGGTACTGTTCATTGAGCCGTTGAATCTCCTTTTTAAACTGTTTGACAACCGGTTCCGGACCAAGAATCCTCACGCCGTTTCCCAGTCCGATAATCCATCCGAAAAACATATTACTAATGTTTACTTTTACATTGATAATAAAATGCCCGTTATTTTGTGGAATGATCATGACATCATTGCCAAACCGGTCCATGACAACGCCAATCATTTCATTTTGAAATTCTAACTTTACCGTCTGCTCTTTTCCGGTAAACATATGAAAGACTTTTTTCGCATAGACCGCCATATCAAACTGATCAAATTCCTTTTTCCCATCTCTCGGAATTTCTGTATTTCGGATTTTTCTCATCTTGTCCACACGATAATGCTTAATCTGTCCGCTCGCAGTTTCATAGGCAACCATATAATAATTTTCATCATCCCACATCAGCGCCCACGGGCTAATGTTCTCTTTTCGTCCGTTTGCACGCAGTTCCATTTTCTTGTTCAGAGTCCAGTCATAATAATCGAACGTAATCTGGCTGTTTTGATTGATCGCCTGATTGATATCGTCGATATTATAATAAACGCTTTCATAGTTTGTCTTAATGCGGTTTGCCACATAGACCTGCCGCTGCAGCTGCGCCGCCTGATATTTGCTTGCCTGACTCTCTATTTTTTTAATCAGTTCATTCGACTTTTTTTCGGAAATAAATTTTGACGCCTGTACCGCGTCCACCAGCAATTTTAATTCCGGAAGTTCAAAATTCCGATTCACCAGTGAATAATAGTATTTCCCTTTTTCCTTAAAAGATTCTATCTCATAACCATATTCGCTGAGAAGAGCAATATCGGTATAAATTGCTTTTCGTTCCGCACGGATATCCCTTCGCTTGAGTTCCTCTACAATCTCCGGCATGGTAATTCCGTGTTCTTCATCGGTATATTCTTTAAAAATTTCCAGCAGCGCCAGTAATTTTAATTTCTGTTTTTCTGATTTTGCCATTGTTTCTCCTTTAATAAGTCCGTATCGTATCCGTTTCCTCTTCGCCCGTATTTTCAATAGACCTGATAACGACATGGTAAAAATAATCTTCATTCACCTGAATCCGGATTCGGTCGCCTGCCTTATGTCCCATGAGTGCCTGTCCGATAGGGGATTCCATTGTAATCCTTCCACTGACTGTATTCCCGCGCATCGGGCTGACAATCTTAAAGGTTTCTGTCTCGTCATCCTCTTCAAAGTAGACCTGCACCGTCTTGTTCAGTCCGACTTCATCGTCTGCGGATTCGTCCGTCACCATTGTTGCCGTCTTTAAGATACGCTCCAGATAGCGGATTCGACTGTCATTCTGATTTTTTTCCTTCTTTGCAGCTTTATACTCAAAATTTTCGCTTAAATCTCCCTGCGCCCTTGCTTCTTTGACATCTTCCAAAATTCTTGGCCGAAGCACCAGTTTTCTATGTTCGATTTCTTCCTTTATTTTGTCTACGTCACTCTGTGTTAATTTCATGACTACTCTCCTTTTTCTTTCAATTTGAGATTTCCGCCACATAAAAAATGTACAAATCCCCTCAATCCAGTATACAAAAATCCAGCACAGGATATGCACCGGATTTTTATTTCAAATCTTATTTCTGTCTCCACAGATTACCGCTCTGACAAATCTTTGTATTTGTTGTAATCACATACGCTGATATATGCAGGACGCATAATTTTGTCCGCATTAATGAGTTCCTCCAGCCGATGCGCGCTCCAGCCGACAATTCTTGCGATTGCAAACATCGGGGTATAAAGTTCCTCAGGGATATCCAGCATACTGTAAACCAGTCCGCTGTAAAAATCTACATTGGCGCTGACGCCCTTGTAAATATGCCGCTCCTCGGCAATGACTTCCGGTGCAAGCCGCTCAATCATGCTATAAAGCGCAAAATCCTTTTCCCTGTGTTTCTCTTTTGCCAGCTGCTCAACGAATTTCTTGAAAATCTCCGCTCTCGGATCAGAAATCGAATACACGGCATGTCCCATTCCGTAAATCAATCCCTGCTTATTAAATGCCTGTTTATTTAAAATTTTACGAAGGTATTCTTTGACTTCCGTTTCATCGGTGATGTTTTTTACATTCTTTTTAATATCGGCAAACATTTTTACAACCATAATATTGGCACCGCCATGACGCGGTCCTTTCAGCGATGAAAGCGCCGCCGCAACGGTCGAATAGGTGTCGGAACCGGAAGAAGTCACGACTCTTGTCGTAAAGGTGGAATTGTTTCCTCCACCATGCTCCATATGTAATACCAGGGCAATATCAAGCACCCTCGCCTCCAGCGCCGTATATTTTTTATCCGGTCGAAGCATCCGAAGGAAGTTTTCACTGGCAGAAAGTTCCGGCAGCGGTCTGTGGATATAAAAACTTTTTCCTTTAATATAGTGGTTGTAAGCATGATATCCATAGACGGACAGCATTGGGAAAATGCTGATGAGCCGGATAGACTGCTTAATAACATTCTCAATCGACGTGTCTGTCAAATCCTTATCATAAGATGCCAGCGTCAATACACTTCTGGTAAGAGAATTCATAATGTCCTCTGTTGGAGCTTTCATGATAACGTCCCGGACAAAATTTTTAGGTAATTTTCTACAAGTGGCCATCAACTCTTCAAATTCCGTCAATTTTTCACCATCTGGCAGTTCGCCAAACAGCAGTAAATACGCCACTTCTTCAAACCCGAAGCGCCCGTTTCTCCGAAAGCCCTCTACCAGATCGGTAATGTTGTATCCACGGTAGTACAGTTCTCCTCTGCATGGAACCGTCTTTCCATCTACAATTTTTGACGACTCCACTCTGGAAATATTGGTAATTCCGGTCAGCACTCCCTGTCCGTTGATATCCCGAAGTCCGCGTTTGACTCCATATTCCGTAAAAAGGTTCTGTTCTATTGTTCCATACTTTTCGCATAGATTAACATAATCCTGTATAATTGTTGTCAATTTCGTTTTTGTATATGTCATGACACCCCTCACTTTCTAATAGATAAACATCACTGCGTCGGAAACAACATGAAATTCTATTGTTTTTCCGCCCTTTTCTTCCTCCCCGTCTAAAGACCATTCAATCTTTTCGCAGCCTGAGATTTTTGCCTGTTGAATCTGCTTCAAGGTAATCTTTCCCGTAAAGTCCTGTCTGAAAATCTTTCGTACAAGTTTCAAAAATTCGATTGGATTTTTTGGAAATGGAACGAGCAGCAATTCGAAAACACCGTCATTGAATTTTACAAGTTCTTCATCCAGTTTCATAATGCCGCCTACTTTTGTTGCATTATTGATAGCGGCAAAAATATAATATCCCTCTACCGTTTCTACACCCATATCAATTTTTAGATGCATTCTCTGTATATGAAAAAGTTCTTTGATCCCGGAGAGAATATAGGCAGCATGTCCCAAGCGGTTTTTTAATTCCTGCGGCGTTGTAAATGAAGTCTTTGCAAAAATGCCCGCAGCGGCTGTGTATACAAAGTATCTGCCATTGAAACAGCCCATATCCAGCAGTCTTGGTTCATGGGAAATAATAAACTGTGCCTGTTTTACAGGATTGCTATTCAACCCCAAACTGGCAGCGAAGTCGTTGGTAGAACCTGCCGGAATATATCCAAGCGGCGTTTTACAATGCGCTTCAAGCATTCCTTCAATCACTTCGTTTAATGTCCCGTCTCCTCCCATGCAGACAATCAAATCTACACGGTCTCCGTATTTTTTTGCAAGCAGTGTCCCGTCCGCTCTTTTTCGTGTGGATACTATTTTGGTCGCATATCCTGCATTCTTAAAAACCGCAAGAATATCCGTTGTATAATCTTTCTTTTTCTTTCCGGCTTTCGGATTGATGATAAACAATAGTTTTTTCATGTCGGTGCTCCTTCGTGCTCCGGTCATCGAACCTGTCCTGTCCCATATATTTTATATTTAAAGGATTGAAGTTCAGGCAGACCGATTGGTCCCCTTGCATGCAGTTTCTGTGTAGAAATACCGATTTCGGCACCAAAACCAAATTCACCGCCATCGGTAAACCGGGTGCTGGCATTGACATAAACTGCTGCAGAATCAACCGCATTCATAAATTGTTCCGCCGTTTTTGTATTTTCCGTCACGATACACTCACTGTGTCCTGTGCTGTATTGGTCAATATGATCCAAAGCCTCTTTCACAGATGCAACAATTTTTACGGACATTTTGTAGTCCAGATATTCTGTTGCCCAGTCTTTTTCTGTCGCATTTCCAATGTGTTGTTCGATTTTGCGGGACGCTTCATCCCCCACCAGAACCACATCTTTTTCATCCAGTTTCTGCTTGATGGCAGGCAGCGCTTTCGGCGCAATCTCCTCATGAATCAAAAGAGATTCCGCAGCATTGCACACGGACGGGCGGGATGTTTTTGCGTTGAAGATAATCTGGACTGCCTTATTGATATCCGCATCTTTATCAACATAGATATGGCAGTTTCCAACACCGGTTTCAATTACCGGCACCGTCGCATTTTTTACAACCGCTTGAATCAGTCCTGCCCCGCCACGCGGAATCAGGACATCCACATAGTCGTTCATCGTCATCAGTTCCATCGAACTTTCTCTGGAAGTGTCCTCTACCAGTGAAATGACGTCTTTGGGCATCCCTGCGCGGCCAACGGCTTCCCTCATAATTTTTGTAACCGCCATATTGGAATGGATTGCTTCTTTTCCACCACGCAAAATCACTGTGTTTCCGGATTTCAGACAAAGTGCCGCCGCATCAGAGGTCACATTGGGTCTTGCTTCAAAAATAACCGCAATCACCCCAAGCGGCGTAGAAACTTTTTGAATCGTCAATCCGTTCGGACGTTTGATTTCTTTAAGTACTTTTCCAACCGGATCATCAAGCGCGGCAATGTCCATGACTCCTTTTGCCATGCCCTCAATCCGCCCGGCATCTAATTTCAATCGGTCAAGCATCGCAGCAGGCATTCCGTTTTTTCTGCCATTTTCAAGGTCTGTCTGATTTGCGGCAATAATCTCCTGCATATGTTCCCGCAGAGCTTTTGCAATCTCTGTTAACGCCTCATTTTTTTCTTTTGTAGAAGCGGTGCGCAGATATTTCTGCGCCTGAACCGCATTTTTTCCTAACTGTTCTAACATTCTTTTCTCCTGCACATTTTAAGACTGTTTTAATACATCCGAAAATCTGTTTTTAATTTGTCTTTTTACTTACAAAAAAAGTGCCTATCTGATGGCCATCCAGCGCTTTATAAATATTTTCAGGATTCTCTCCATGCATCACAATCGTAGGAATCCCTGATGCGGTGGCATTCTGTGCCGCCTGTATTTTTGTTGCCATTCCGCCGGTACCAAGTGTGGAACCTCTGCCCCCTGCAATTTCATAGAGTTCTTCTGTAATTTCTTCCACCACAGGAATGATACGTGCGTATTCGTTTTCCTTCGGATTGCTGTCGTAAAGTCCATCCGTGTCTGTCAGAATAATCAGGGCGTCTGCATTAATCAGTTTTGCCACGATTGCAGATAAATTATCATTATCCCCGTAAACAATTTCATCAATCGCAATGGAGTCATTTTCATTGATCACGGGAATCGCACCAAACTCAAAATTTTTTTCAAAGGCATTGATGATATTTTTACGGCAATCCTGATTTTCCACATCTCGCTTTGTCAGCAGAAACTGACCGACCACATGACCGTACTCGCCAAACATTTTATCGTACATAAACATCAATTCGCACTGTCCCACGGTTGCTGCCGCCTGTTTTCCGGCAGTATCCGTAGGTTTCTCTGCAAGCCCCAGTTTGCCGACGCCGACGCCGATTGCGCCGGAGGTCACGAGCGCCACTTCAAGACCGGAATTGACAAGATCAGAAATCACCGTAACAAGTTTTTTCATCTGCCGGATATTTGCTTTCCCGGTAGAATATGCCAGCGTGGAAGTGCCGACTTTGATTACTATTCTTTTTACGTCCTTTAATACAGCCATGACTTCTTACCTTACTCTCCGATTCCTTTTTTTTCTGAGAACTACCCTGCTCTGCCAATTTTGCATATAAAACCACTTCTTATATCATACGGCTAAAATTCTTTTTTGTAAAGAAAAAGAGCGTTCAGGGCGGGTGTTCGTACATTTCAATGGGTTGCTCAGTTTTTGAAGAATATTGCAAACTGCCACGACAAATTTAAAATCATTTTGTGAAGAGTAATATGTAATTTTGCCCTGTTTTTTTGCTTTGCTATTTATGCTTTGTGGGGGCTTTTACATGTATTTTTCGCTATTTTGCATCAATTGACATGTAATTTGGCTCTGCTATTCATTCTTTTTGAGGGGTTTTACATGTATTTTTCGCTGTTTTGCATCAATTGACATGTAATTTGGCTCTGCTATTCATTCTTTTTGAGGGGTTTTACATGTATTTTTCGCTGTTTTGCATCAATTGACATGTAATTTGGCTCTGCTATTTATTCTTTTTGGGGGCTTTTACATGTATTTTTCGCTATTTTGCATCAATTGACATGTAATTTTGCTCTGCTATTCATTCTTTTTAAGGACTTTTACATGTATTTCTCGCTATTTTGCATCAATTAACATGTAATTTTGCTCTGCTATTTATTCTTTTTGAGGGGTTTTACATGTATTTTTCGCTGTTTTGCATCAATTGACATGTAATTTTGTCCCACCGCTCATGCTCTACCCAAGATTTTTACATATACAAATCGCTTGTTTTCGTAAATTGACATGTAATTTCGTCTCACCACTCATACTCTACCCAAAATTTTTACATACAAAATTCACTTTTTTGCACAAACAAATATGTAATTGAGTTTCAGCCATGATTCATGATAAGAATTGTTTTGCCGGACGAGGCGGCATTTTCATGACACCGCCACTAAAAAGGGTTGCTTTCACAAATATGGTTTCAAAAAAAGAGCGTTCAGGCAGTTTCCGAAAAAATTCTTGCAGTGAACCCTGTCTGTTTTGACGGAAAAAAGTTCCGATATTTTGACGGAAACTGTTCCGATATTTTGGCGGAAAGCTGTTCCGATATTTTGACAGAATACTGTTCTGATATTTTGCGAAAAAACTGTTCTGACAGCTCTTTTTCATTTATATTTCAGGTTTATACTGGTCTTGAAAGCCTTCTCCAAAAACCTGCTGAGCGCTCGACACAATGACAAACGCTTTCGCATCATATTTCCGAATCAAATTTCTGATTTTGGGCAAATTTTGTCTGCGGATTACGCAGAGTATGACTTCCATTTCATCTTTGGAATACGCCCCGCGCGCTTTCAGCATGGTAGCGCCAATTTCCAAATCGTTTAAAATCTTTTCCTCGAGAAGCTCCCGCTGCCTGCTGACAATATAAAGCAGCGTCGCCTCGTCAAACCCGTACAGCGTTTTATTGAGCACATGGGAAGAAATGAAAATTGCGATTCCCGCAAACAATCCCACTTCAATTTGTCCAAACGCCAGCACTGAAAGCGCCACAACGACTGCGTCCATCATAAATGCCAGTTGTCCCGATTTCAGATAAGGAAAATACTGGCGCAGAATTTTTACAATAATATCAATGCCGCCGGTCGTCGAATTTAACCGGAACATAATTCCCATAGAAGCTCCTAACAGCGCGCCGCCGATGACCGCGGAAAGCATCTGGTCTGTCGTGACGGCTGCAACGCCCGTTATCTTTGGCAGATAATCAATGGCAAGCGATGAAAGTATGACCGCATAAATGGAACTGAAAAGAAACCGAAGTCCGAATTTCCACGCTCCCGCAATCATAATCGGAATATTAAAGATGAGAATCAGCGTACCTACCCCGACGGAAAACGGAAGCAGCGAATCAATAATGATGGCAATACCGGAAATACCTCCCGGCGCCAGATGATTTGGATTCAAAAACAGGGCAATGCCCACCGCATAAGTGACTGCGGAGACCGTAATTCCCAGATAACGTAAAATATTTTTCAACATGACCGCTCCTTTTTGATTTTACTTTACCCGAATCCGTTCCGTTTATGCTTGGAATTTTGATTTTACTTTACCCGAATCCATTCCGTTTATGCTTGGAAAATTGTATTCAAACAAATTTTGGTACTAAAATACAATCGTAAATGTACTCCCCTTTCCCGTAGCGCTTTTCACACTGACAGAAGCATTGTGGAAAACTGCCCCATGCTTTACAATGGAAAGTCCCAGACCGGTTCCTCCAATTTCCCGCGAATGACTTTTATCCACACGAAAAAACCGCTCAAAAATTCTGTCAATATCCTCTTTCGGAATTCCAATCCCCGTATCCGAAACGGAAAGAAAAACACCCTGACTGTTTTTTCCGACCTCGACAATAACCTGACCGTTTTCCACATTATATTTAACCGCATTGTCTACAAGATTAAATATCATTTCCTCAACAATCTGATCTGCGCCGGTAATTACTGCATGATTTCCTTTCAGATGAAGCGATACATTTTTTTTTCGGGCAGTATGTTCTAAATGTGCCAAAACCGCATCTGCCGTCTCATATAAATCAATCGGCTCCATCGTCACATGAACGTTATTTTCTTCAAGCTGAGACAGTTTAATAATATCTCCAACGAGGTTCATCAGGCGTTTTGACTCATCGTAAATTTTTCCTGCAAACTTTCTGATATCCTCCTCTTTATCCACCATGCCATTTTGAATGATTTCCGCAAATCCCGAAATCGACGTCAATGGGGTTTTGAGTTCGTGGGATACGTTTGCGGTAAAATCCCTGCGCATGGAATCCTGCCGGTTATGTTCTTCTTGTATCTGCTGCAGGTTTTTCTCAATCTGCCTGTTCTGATCCATAATTTTATCTATTAACGGCCGAACCTCGTCATATGTTTCTGTCTTATCAGGTGTATTCAGATTGATTTCGTTGATTGGTTTTGTAATGATTTTTGACACGCGGTAAGACAGATACGTGACAATGACGCAGGTGCCAATCATCACAAGAAACATCGGCAGCAAAGCGTCTAAAATGACACTCCATACAGTAGCGGTGTCTTCTGATATCCGAAGTACCTGTCCATTTGAAAGCAATGTCGCAACATTCACTGCCTTTTTTGAAATTGTATCCGAATACCGCTCTGAATAGCCCTTTCCCGTTTTTCTTGCTTCAACGACTTCTTCTCTCTCATTGTGATTTTCCATCAGTTTCTCATTTTCGCGGTTATCATATAGCACCGTCCCATCAACGCCAATCAATGTTACCCGATGCTCAAATGACAGTGACTTTAAATAATCTACGCCATTAAATTCCGCCCCTTTTGCCGTTGCCGCAAGTTCGTTTTGTATGGATTCAAGATTTTGTCCGGAATATTCGCGGTAAATAATTACGATAGCGGAAAATGTGCTGATTAAGATAACAGCCATTGATATTAAAAACATATGAAGGAAAATCCGTCTGCTCATCTTTTTCATTTGATTTTATACCCCACTCCTCTGACCGTCGAAATGATATCTCCGGCATCGCCAAGTTTCTGCCGGAGCGTTCTTATATGAACGTCAACGGTTCTGCTCTCCCCATCAAACGAATATCCCCACACCTTATTTAAAATCCGGTCTCTGGTCAGGACAATGCCTCTGTTTTTCAATAAAAGGCAGAGCATTTCAAACTCTTTAAGTGTCAAAAGGACTTCTTTATCATGAACCTTGACAACATGCCGTACCGGAGATACATACAGGCAGCCAATCTGATATTCCGTCTCGACCGGAGATGTGTACTCTGCGCGCCTGAGCAGCGCTTTGACGCGGGCAACCAGTTCCATCATACTAAACGGTTTTGAAATATAGTCGTCTGCACCGCTTTCCAATCCGTTAATCCTGTCATATTCACTTGTTTTGGCAGTTGCAAGAATAATCGGCAGTTTCTCTGTCCGGACATTGGAGCGGAGTTTTTGTAAAATATCAATCCCGCTCTCCTCCGGAAGCATGACATCAAGAATTACTAAAGCAGGTACGGCCTTTTTTATGGCGTCCCAGAAATCAGACGGTCTTTCAAAACCTTCTGCTTCAATTCCCGTACTGTTTAACGTATAAATCACTAATTCTCTGATATTACTGTCATCTTCCACCAAATAAATCATTACAGCCTCCACTTCCAAAACGGATTCTTTCTGTGCTAACCCTAACCTATCATCTGATAAATTGCATGTCAAGAAAGACTTTCTGCAGGATATTTTTTTACTTTTTTCCGGATATTTTTTTGCTTTCTTCCGAATAATTCTGCAGGATATTTTTTGCAGTCATGCACCAATTTTTCTGTCATTCATAAACATGCGTACCTAAAATTGAATATTCTACCCAGCCCGCAATATTCGTAGCGTGGTCACCAATCCGTTCCAGATATTTTGCAACCATTAAAATATCCAGCATCTCCTCTCCGTCTTCAGATTCTTTTGCAATCATCAGAATGAGTTTCTTTCTGATATCGTCAAAATAGCGGTCAACAACATCATCGGAAATAATAACTGCTTTTGCCATATCCAAATCTTTTGCGACGAAAGAGTCAATACTTTTCGTAACCATTTTGATAACCTCATTTGCCATATCCTTCAACGGAATATGAAACTTTACGCTGCTCTTTCTGAGATATCCGGAAAACTCCACAATATCCGCCGCCTGATCGCCAATCCGCTCCATATCGGAAATCATCTTGAGCGCTGACGATATCATGCGCAGGTCTGTGGCAACCGGCTGTTGTCGGAGAAGAAGTTTCATACAGATATTTTCAATTTCCCTTTCTTTTCTGTCAATCTCTCCGTCGAGTTCCAAAACCTCCTGACGGAGTTCCTCATCTGTTCCGTCTACGGTCATCTTGATGGCAGTGGCAATCACCTGTTCACATAACTTCCCCATGATAATCATCTGACGGTTCAGATTTTCCATCTGCTTTTCATAATTATTTCTCATATTTAACCAAACCTTCCTGTAATATAATCTTCTGTTCTCTTATCTTTCGGCATTGAAAACATCTCCTCCGTATCTGAAAACTCAATGACCTCGCCAAGCAGGAAAAACGCCGTTTTATCAGAAATTCTTACTGCCTGCTGCATATTGTGGGTCACCATAATTACGGTATAACTTTTTTTCAGTTCCACCGCCAGATCTTCAATTTTGGAAGTAGATATCGGATCCAGCGCAGAAGTCGGTTCGTCCATCAGAAGTACTTCCGGATTTACTGCCAAAGCTCTTGCAATGCAGATTCTCTGCTGTTGTCCGCCGGACATTGCCAGAGCGCTCTTTTTTAAATAATCCTTTGTTTCGTCCCAAATTGCAGCCTGTCGCAATGTTTTCTCAACAATCTCATCAAGTTTTGCTTTGGAATGTATCCCATGAGTTCTCGGCCCATATGCAATATTGTCATAAATACTCATAGGAAATAAATTTGGCTTCTGAAAAACCATTCCCACCCGTTTTCTTAAATGATTGACATTCATATTTTTGTAAATGTCAACGCCGTCCAACGTGATTTTCCCCTCAATTCTGCAATTTTCAATCAAATCGTTCATTCTGTTTAAGGACTTTAAAAGCGTTGATTTTCCACAGCCTGACGGTCCGATAAATGCAGTAATTTCATTTGACGGAATGTCCAGATTTGCATTTTTAATCGCATGAAACTCCCCATAATAGAGATTCATATTTTGTATATCAAATTTTCCCATTTATTTTTCCTTTCCGATTTTTTGCCGCCACTATTCTATTACTTGCCAAATGGAAGAATAACCGGAATTTATTTTTCCTTTCCGACTTTTTTTGCCGCCACAGCGGACAACCGGTTAATCACCAAAACAATGACTAAAAGTACGACGGCTGTCGCATATGCCTGATTCGTATAAAGTCCCTCTGATAACAGACAATACATGTGAACCGCCAGCGTCCGGGTGGAGTCAAACAGGCTCTCCGGCACCGCTGCAACGGAACCGGCGGTAAATATCAACGCTGCGCTCTCGCCTACAATTCTTCCGACAGAGAGAATTACACCGGATAAAATACCCGGCACTGCCGCAGGCAGGACAATGACAAAGATTGTACGAAGTTTCCCCGCTCCGAGTCCAAAACTCCCTTCCCGATACAAATCCGGCACTGCTATCAAGGCTTCTTCCGTTGTCCGGACAATCGTAGGAAGTACCATCATCGCCAGCGTAAGCACTCCTGCCAACAGGCTGTATCCCCAGTGAAAAGTCAGTACAAAGGCGAGAAAACCGAACAGCCCGAATACGATAGAAGGGATTCCCGCAAGGGTTTCCGTCGTGACGCGGATTACTTTTACCAACTTTGAACCTCTTTTTGCATATTCCGCCAGATAAATTGCCGCTGCAATCCCAATCGGGACTGCCAGCAGCAATGTCAAAAAGACAATGAGCACCGTATTGATGATTGCCGGCATCATCGACACATTTTTTGAATTGTATTCCCATGCAAATAAATCCGCATTGATATAAGGAATTCCATTGACAAGAATATAGATGACCAGATAGAGCATAGATGCCGCCGTAATCAGTGCAGCAAGCAATACAAGAATCAACATCATCAGCGACGCCGGCCTTTTCCTGTATTCCCTGCATTTCGACCGGATTGCATTCCAATCCGTTTTCCTTTGTTTTGTTATTTTCCTTTTTTCCATCGCTATGCCTCCCTGTTTTTGTTTAAAATGGAAAAGCATACATTGATAATCAGTACAAAGACAAAGAGCACGACAGCGGTAGCAATCAGTAAACTCCGATGAAGTCCCGTTGCGTATGCCATTTCCAGCACAATGTTAGAGGTCAGCGTTCTTGTCCCGCTTAAAATACTGTCCGGAATTACCGGCTGATTCCCGGCGACCATGACGACTGCCATCGTCTCTCCGATGGCACGTCCCATGCCAAGAATAATGCCTGAAAGCACGCCGGATTTCGCCGCAGGAATAACCGTTTTAAAAATACTTCTTTCTTTGGTGGCTCCCAGCGCAAGCGCTCCCTCAAAATAGTTTTCCGGTACGGCGCGGATTGAAGATTCGGCAGTATTGATCACTGTCGGCAAAATCATCATTCCAAGCAGAATGGACGCCGCAAAAATCCCCTTTCCGCTCGTTCCCTCAAACATATTTTGAATTGCCGGAATAATAACTACCAGCCCGAAAAAACCATAGATGATAGACGGAATGCCCGCCATCAGATTTACCATCGGTTTCATAATCCGATACAGCCGTTTTGGACAATATTTTGCCAGAAAAACTGCTGTCAGCAGACCAATCGGAACGCCGATTGCCATTGCCCCTGCCGTCACATAAATACTGCCGATAATCATTGGGCCGATACCGTAAATGTTCTGTCCGGGCTTCCATACCGTTCCGAACAGAAACTTTACAAACCCGATTTCCTGCATTGCCGGTATTCCATTTGCAAACATAAACAGACAAATCAGAACAACTGCCGCAATCGAGATACAGGCGCACACCAGAAATACAATTTTCATAAGAAGCTCTGATAATTTATTCATCACTTTCTGCTCCTTTACACTGTGTATGAATTGCTACGCTGCCACATCTGCCCAGTCTGTTGCTTTACCTGTATAAATTTTCTGAATCTGTTCGCCCGTCAGTCCTTTCAGGCTGTTTTCCTGATTGACAATGACTGCAATACCGTCTAAGGCAATCTGTTTTGCAACAAGTTCAGAAGTCTCGTCGTCCTTTAAGGCTCTGGAAGACATTCCGATTTCAACGGCACCTTCCATTGCAGACTGAATTCCTGCTGAGGAACCGGATTCCTGAATTTCTATTGTTACATCAGGATTGATTGTTTTATATTCGTCTGCAAGTACATTCATCAGCGGAGCAACGGAGGTGGAGCCTGCCAATGTGATTTTTCCTTTCTGACCGCTGCCCGTATAGGAGCCTTCGGCTTCTAAACTGATATATCCTTCTTCGTCTACAATTTTCTGTCCCTGTTCGCTCATGATATAACTGATAAAATCTTTATCAAGGTCTGTAAGTTTTCCTTCCTTATAAGCAATGTTAAACGGTCTCTGTACTTTGTATGTACCTGCCTTTACATTTTCTGCGGTCGCCTCCACGCCGTCCACTTGAATTGCCTTTACATCATCAGAGAGCGAGCCAAGTGATACATATCCGATGGCGTTTTTATTTTGCGCTACGGTCTGAAGCATTACGGAAGTACTGTTTGTAATTTCCGCCGTCTGCGTCGTCATGTCGTTTCCACTTTCATCTGCAATCCCCATTAGTTCCACGAAAGCATCTCTCGTACCGGAACCCGCCTCTCTTGAAACAACGGTAATTGCTCCGGACACTCCTTCGCTTTTTGCAGAACCTTCATTGTCGCTTTTTCCGCACCCTGCCAGTGCGCATGTTACCATTATTGTGGCAGTCATAACTGCCAGTAATTTCTTTCTCATTTGATTTCTCCTTTCGATTTCACTAGTTCACTGATTGAAACTTTCTCCAATCGTGTCTTGATTTTATCTTTCAGGAGTTAAATGAAACAGCTCTGTTATGTTAAATCTGTATTAAATATTTATTTTTTAATAATATTTTTACTGCACAAATAAGTAATTATGAAATATCCTCCGTAAATAACCGCGATAATTCCCGCTGTCACAAGAATTGGAACAATCAGTTTATCTTCTATCAAAGGCTCGACTAAATACATTGCAAACCGGATTCCAAATACGGAATGAATTGCCGCAAGCAATAAAGGAAAGAGGAAAAATATGCCAATCTGGGCAAACAGTGCGCGGTTAATCGTCTTTTCGTCCGCTCCTAGTTTCCGAAGCATCACATAACGCTCTATATTATCCGCGCTCTCGGAAAGCTCTTTGAGCGCTAAAATGGCGGCGCCCGATATTAAAAAAATCATGCCGAGATACAACCCGATAAATGACGCCATCGCGCCAAGTCCGACTGCGCCCTCGTAGAGTGAGATTTTTGTATTTCCGTCCGGCAGGAGATAGTCTTCCTGCGCTTTTTCCAATGTTTTTAAAAAATCTTCCTCCAACTGCTGCTTTTTCTCCGGATTTTTTTCTCTGTAATTTCCAACCAGATTGTCCGTTACAATATCTTTGTCGGCCACTACCGCGTCAGGAACAATGAAAATTCCTGAATTGACATGCTGCGGCGCCATAATAATAAACCCTTTCTTACATGCGCTGTATTTCGGTTTTAAAACCGTTTTGGAAACCGTAATCTGCCTTCCTTCTTTTAAGGCTTTGCTGCGCAGCTTAGCCATTGCGTCTAAATCCGCCACAACGAGATACTGATTTTCTTCCAGAGTATATGTTTCCTGCCCAAACAGTTTCGCCACCCGGTTGTAATCACTCAGCCGCATTATGGTTTCCCTTGTTTTCTGCTGCAGAAAAGGATATTTTTCCGTCGCCTCATGCGCCGTTTTCCCCAACGTGCTTTTCAGCGTCAGGTGAGCCTGCTCATAAAGGTAAAACTGGATTTTGTCTTCCATCTGCGCTTCGATATCATACCCTGCTTTCCTGCATACTTCGCCAATCGTCAGACCGGAACTGGCAAGCTGTTTCCTGCTATATTGATTTTCCGAATCCGCCCTCTTTAAATTCATCGGTTTTTGCAGTTGCAAATCGACGGGCACCATCTCTGTCAGATTGTGATTGAGAGAATTTCTGATGGATACGGAGCACGACAGGATACAGATGGTCAAAAACAGCATCAGACAGATGACCGTCATGGAAACGACCGTTGTGTTGATTTTGCTGCTAATCTGTCTTAAAGTAAAACTGTTCAATCCCCTGTAATATATTTTTTTCATGGACATGAATAGTTTCAGCAGCAGTCCCGAAAGCGACCAGAATATCAGAAAAGTGGCCAAAACTCCCAGAAAGATTGGCAGAAAAATACCGTTTACCGCTTCTATCTGCCCAGCCTTTGCGGTTACCAGATAATAGGCGTATCCCAATATTGCCGATGCTATCAGAAAAACAATTGTGCACAGCGCCGGATTTTTCAACCGGATTTTTTCCGTTTTCTTTCCCGCCTGCAACAGGTCAATCAGTTTATACCGGCTGATAATGACCATATGAAACAGCATTACGACCAGATAAATGATACCGAAACAGCAGACTGTTTTTATACAGGACTGACCGGAAACAATAAATTCAAATTCCGTCAGATCCGCTTCAAACATATTTGCCACCACAATGCTCATAAACTGGGAAACACAGACGCCGATGAGTAGCCCGACGCCCAGTGAAATAATTCCAATCAGCAGCGTTTCCAAAAACAGAATCATGGAGATTTTCCGTTTTCCCATGCCGAGCGTGAGGTAAATGCCAAATTCCCTTTTTCTTCTTTTCATCAGAAATCTGCCTGCATAAATAATCAGAAATCCGAGGACAAAAGAAATAAACACACTGATTCCCGAAAGCATATCGCTCATCAGCCGGATAATTTCTCTTGTCGAAGAAGTGACCTTCAGCAGAACGCTTTGCGTTTCAATGGCATTAAAGATATAAAAAACTGCCACCGCGACAATCAGCGTAAAAAAGTAAACCGCATAATCCCGAATACTTTTCCGGATATTTTTTATAGAAAGTTTAAAGAGCATCACTGACATCGCCTCCCAACAGAGTAACTACGTCAATAATTTTATCAAAGAACTCCTTGCGGTCATCATTTCCCCGATTGATTTCGTGGAACACTTTCCCGTCCTTGATAAAAATGACTCTCGAAGCATAACTTGCCGTAAACGAATCATGCGTCACCATCAGAATCGTCGCCTCCATCGTCCGGTTTAAAAAACGCAGTTTTTCCAAAAGCATTTTGGAAGACTTGGAATCCAGCGCACCGGTCGGCTCATCGGCAAGCACCAGTTTCGGTTGGGTAACCACCGCTCTTGCCGCCGCGACTCTCTGTTTCTGCCCGCCGGACATCTGATACGGATATTTGTAAAGCACGTCGGTAATATCCAGTTCGCGCGCGCACCCGTCAACCCGCTTTCTGATTTCCTTTTCCGGAACATTTTGAATCGAAAGCGCCAGCGCTATGTTTTCATATGCCGTCAGGGTATCGAGCAGATTAAAATCCTGAAAAATAAATCCAAGCTGCTTACGGCGGAATTTGTTCAGCGCATTTCCCCTCAGTCTTGTAATGTCCGTTCCATCGACGAAAATGTGCCCGGAGGTTACCCTGTCGATTGTGGAAATACAGTTTAACAGCGTCGTTTTTCCACTGCCGGACGCGCCCATAATGGAAAGAAACTCTCCTTTTTTCACTTCCAGTGAAAGATTGTCAATCGCTTTTGTCAGACTTGATTTGTTTCCATAATATTTTTCAATTTGTCTGATGTCTAAAATATTGTTCATATCAAAATACCTCCTTACGGACATATCGTAGCATTTGTTTTTTCAGGCGTCGTTTGTTTACTGTGACACAATATTACAGTTTTGTATGGTTTACATAAATATTCTCTGAGGTTTTTGAAAGACGTACTCCGATGTTTTTACATCTTATAAAAATCATTCTCCGCAAATTTCAGCCGCACGTCCGTATAGCAGTCTTCGACCGAATCAATCTCCACACCATGTCCCAGCCTGTCGCCAAGCCGCCTGACAATGTAAAGCCCCATTCCCGTTGATTTTGCATTTTTACGGCCGTTGCTTCCGGTAAAGGACTTTTTAAATACATTGGGCAGGTCAGCCTTTGTAATGCCGATTCCGTTGTCTTTTACATGAAGTATGACCTGATTTTTTTCCTGCTCCGCATAGATCTCAATACAGCTCTTTCGTTTGTCCGACTGGTACGAAATACTGTTGCTTAAAATCTGATGGAGCATAAATTCAAGCCATTTACTGTCCGTCAGCACGCGGTATTCCGTATCGTGTACCTGTAATTCTATTCCGTTTTCCTGCAGATCCTCCCTGTTTTTTACCGCAGTCTTTGTAATAATTCTGTTTAAATCCACTTCTTTAATCAGATAATCATTTTCCGCGTATTCCGAACGGACATAATACAAAATCTGCTCCATATATGCGTCAATTTTTCTGACCTGCGCCATCATTTTTGGAGAAATTGCTTCCCGATTGTTGTGACACATTAGCAGCAGCCCCGCAAGTGGAATTTTTACCTCATGAATCCACATCTCAATGTAATCCTTAAATTCCTCCATCTCGGTACGGTAACTGTTTATTTTTTCACACATGGATTTGTTTGTCTCATAAAGCGTGGAAAGCCACAGTCTTCCCTCATAAAAATCCGGTCTGCCTAACGTCTCGACCAGCAGATATTTTTGATCCAACTCCTGAAGGTGTGTGAACAGTTCCCGATAAAAAGAATATTTTCTAAAGAAATCGTACAGCAGAATCGTCAATCCCGTACACAGATAAAGGATACAAAGCACAAAGACCGCAAAAGGCGTAAGCCGGAATGCCAAGAGCATCAAAACCATGATGAGGCAGAACAGGCTTCCGATTAAGATGGCAGATAACTTGTCTCTTAAATATTGAATAAAACTCATATTTTCCTCCGCGTTTTTATTCCAACAGGAGATACCCCTGCTTTTTTCTTGTTTCAATCACATTCCGGCAGCCAAGCGTAGCAAGCTTTGTCCGCAGTCTGCTGATATTGACTGTCAGCGCATTATCGTTGATAAATTCATCATTGTTCCACAGTTCCGTCATCAGTTCGTCTCTCGACACAATCCGGTTTTTGTTTTCCAGAAGGTGCTGAAAAATAATCATTTCATTTTTTGTCAGATAAATTTCCCGTTCTGCATCGGATAAAGTTCCTTTTGCCGGCGTTATCGCAAAATTTCTGTAATAAAGCGCATCGTTTCGGCGCTGCGCGCGTTTTAATACGGCTGAAATATGGAGCAGCAGCACTGTCGGGCTGTAAGGCTTTGTGATGTAATCGTCCGCCCCATAACTGAAGGACAAAACTTCATCTGCCTCCGACGTCCTGCTGGTCACCATAATAACCGGCGTATCCGTTTGTTTTCGTATCTCTTTTAAAAGTATTTCCCCATTCACATTCGGAATGTTGATGTCTAATAAAATCAGGTCTGCCTGCGCCCTCAGAATTTCTTCTTCTGCCTGCGTAAAGTCCTGCAATGCAAAAGCACAGTACCCTGCATTGTTTAACAGTTCTACCAGTTCTGCGCATACGGTCTTGTCATCTTCCACAACAAATATCTTTTTCAAATCCTGCTCCTTTCCATCTGTAAAATAAACGTTTGCAACATATAATATTTTCATTTTATCACAGGGTACGCATTATAACCTTACAATATTGTAAGTTGGATAGAGCAATAGCGGTAGATTTGTTCACGATTCTGTGGTACAATTTGTTGAAAAGTGGATATATATATCTGCCCGAAGCATAGCGTCCTGAGCCTCCGACAACAATTTTTGTGGCAAAAAACGGCAGTTCAAAGCTCAATCATATAAATAAGGAGTGAATTATGATATGGAAGACAAGAAACCGGGAAATAATTCGTATTATCTTATGTGCGAGAGAAAAGAGATTTATCATGTTTTAA
>CANQMA010000008.1 GCA_947624875.1 uncultured Lachnospiraceae bacterium | reverse complement strand
CCGTTGATTTTGACAATCTCTAGTATACAGGTAAATCCACGATGTTACAAATGTGAGGTCACTTCATATTATCTAAACGGAATACTCTTACTTACTATATGTACTACAAAATTATTTCAGACGTCATCTGCAGATTTCCGTAAAATCTTTTACTTTACCAGAAGCGCCGCCGCGCCGTAAATTCCGGCATCATTTCCAAGTTCCGCCAGATGTACCGCCGCATCTCCACAGGCTGAAAAACAGGTCTCGCGGTAGACATCTTTGACGGCGTCAATCAAAAACTGTCCTGCCCTGCTCACGCCGCCGCCAATGATAAACGCCTGCGGATTGATGACTGCTGCAATAGAGGACATGGATTTTCCAAGATATTCTCCCATTTTCCTGACCACAATATTTGCGCCGGCGTCACCTGCTTTTGCAAGGTCAAACACATCTTTTGCAGTAATCCGGTCACCCAAATCTCTCATCTTCGTATCTGCGTCTGTCGCTGCAAGATATCTCGTCGCCAGTCTCACAACCCCGGTAGCGGAAGCATACTGTTCCAGACAGCCTTTTCTTCCACAGCCGCAAGTGAGTTCTTCCTCATCATTGACATGCATATGTCCAATCTCTCCTGCACCTCCATTGTATCCGGTAACAATTTTCCCACCGAGAACAACGCCTCCGCCAACACCGGTACCGAGCGTAATCATCACGATATCATTGTAATTCTTTCCGCCGCCTTTCCATGCTTCTCCGAGGGCAGCGACATTGGCATCATTACCCGCCTTTACCTCCAAGCCGTGAAACATGGAGGATAATTTTTCGGCAACATTAAAAGTACCCCAGCCGAGATTGACGCATTGCAATACCGTACCGTCTTCAATCACCGGTCCCGGAAGTCCGATTCCCACGCCGGCCACATCATCTAAACTAATTCCTTTTTGCATCAGTTTTGCATCCAGAGAGTCGCAGATATCCGGAAGAATATTCTCCCCGAAATTTTCTGTTCGGGTTTCAATTTCCCATTTTTCTATCAATGTATCTTCTTCAAACAGCCCAATCTTGACTGTTGTTCCACCGACATCCACACCAAAACAATATTTTTTCATTTACTTCTCCTCCGTATTCTTCAACAGATTCTGGTTGACCCGGTTATATAATTCCTGCGCCGCATTATAACCCATCTTTTTTTGTCTGTGATTGACGGAAGCCGCTTCCACAATCACAGCAAGATTTCTACCCGGACGGATTGGAATCGAATAGCAGACCACTTTGTTTCCAAGAAACTCTGTGTAATTGTCGGTCAAGCCGAGCCGGTCATACTCTTTTTCGCGGTCCCATTCTTCGAGTTTAATTACCATATCAATATTAGAAGTATCTAAAATACTCTCTACGCCGAACAGCGCTTTGACATCAATAATACCAATTCCGCGCAGTTCAATAAAGTGCTTTGTAATCGCCGGCGCCGTGCCTACAAGGGTTTCGTCACTGACTTTTCGGATTTCTACCACATCATCCGTCACAAGCCGGTGGCCGCGCTTGATCAGTTCCAGCGCAGCTTCACTTTTACCGATGCCGCTCTCTCCCATAATCAGCACGCCCTCTCCATAAACATCTACCAAAACGCCATGAATGGTAATCGACGGGGCAAGCTGGACATTCAGCCACCTTGCCAGTTCTGCATTAAACGGCGAGGTCGCACTGTCGATTGAGCAGATGGCAACGCCATTTTTCAGGGCGGCATCCAGCATATCCTGGTCCGGTTCGCGTCCCCGGCACAAAATCAGACACGGAATCCCGCTGGACATCAGTTTATCATATACCCATTGCCGGTTTCCGCGCGCCATATTATCTAAGAAGGCGCATTCGACATTTCCGATAATCTGAACCCGTTCTTTGTCAAAATGTTCAAAGAATCCCGCCAGCTGCAATGCCGGACGGTTTACCTCCGGCGTCGTGATCATAATTTGATTCGTATCAATCTCCGGCGTAAAATTCTTTAAGCCATAGTTTTCTATAATCTTACTAAACGCTATACTTTCCATATCTTTCTTCTCCTATATTTCATAACGCCCCTCGCTCCGCTCGGCGGCAAGAAGCAGTAACACCCCCTCGCTTCGCTCGGCGGCAAGAGGCAGTAACGCCCCCTCGCTTCGCTCGGCGGCAAGGTAATCATAACATTAGTGGAAAAATTCGTAAATGTTTTTTGCTGTTTTCTCGGTTATTGCCGGTGCATTTTGCAGTTCTTCCACGGTTGCTTCCCGAATATTTTCAATGGATTTAAAAGTTTTCATCAATGCTTTGCGCCTGGCAGGTCCGATTCCCGGAATGTCGTCTAAGATTGAATGAACCTCCCGTTTTCCACGCAGATTGCGATGATATTCGATTGCGAATCGATGGGTTTCATCCTGCATTCTGGTAATCAGGCGAAATCCTTCCGAATGGACTTCAATCGGAATCTCCTGATTCTTGTAATAAAGCCCGCGCGTCCGGTGCCTGTCATCTTTGACCATACCGCAGACCGGAATGTCCAGTCCGAGTTTTTCCAAAACCCCGAGAGCAACGTTGACCTGTCCTTTTCCACCGTCCATCATCAGTAGATCCGGAAAATGGCTGAAACTGCCGAGTGTATAATCCCGGCCTTCCCCATCCAGGCGTTCCCGCTCCTCCAGACCATGGGTAAACCGTCTTGTGAGCACCTCCTCCATGCTCGCATAGTCATCATTTCCCTGCACCCATTTCATGCGGAATTTTCGGTATTTATTTTTCTTTGGTTTTCCGTCTTCATATACAATCATCGAGCCCACCGTTTCATATCCGCTGGTGTGCGAAATATCATAGGATTCGATTCGGGATATTCCATGAATTCCAATCCACTCTTCAATCTCGTGCACCGCGCCGACGGTTCTTCTCTGTTCGCGCTGATACCGTTGTTTATTTTGTTCAAGCAGATTTCCGGCATTTTTTCTCGCCAGCTCTACCAGTTTATTTTTCTCACCCTTCTGTGGATGTACGATCTTTACCGTATAGTTTTGGTTTCTCGAGAGCATCAGGCTTAACAATTCCGGCTCTTCTACTTCTGTCTGCACCAGAAGTTCATGTGGAATAAACGGCGTTCCAATATAATACTGCTTAATAAAGCCGGTCAGTATATCTTTTCCGGTGTCCCCCGGCGCCGTGTTTAAATAAAAATGCTCCCGCCCAATCATTTTTCCATTTCTGACAAAAAAGACCTGTACTACCGCATCATTTCCATCTTCAGCATAAGCGATGATATCCCGATCCTCAAACCGGTGCGTCGTAATCTTCTGATTTCCCGCAACGTGGTGAATGCTTCCAATCAGATCCCGATATTCCATCGCCTTTTCAAAGTCCATTTCAGCGGCAGCCTGCTGCATTTTTTCTTCGAGTTCTTTCAACGTGGCCGTATAGTTTCCCTCTAAGAAATGAATGGCATTGTCAATATGCTCTCTGTAATCTTCTTTTGAAATATATCCCTGACAGGCGCCGTCACACTGCCCGATATGGTAGTAAAGGCACGGACGCCCGTTGACTTTTGGAATTTCAGGATGCCGGTCTTTTGCAGGATAGGAATCCTCCGTCGAAATTGCTTTATTACAGCTGCGCACCCGATACATTTTCTGCAGCAGTTCGATGGTATCTCTGACAGCGCCTCCACTTGTAAACGGTCCAAAATATTTGTTGCCATCCTTTTTCATGCGGCGTGAAAAAATAATTCTCGGAAAGTCTTCCGTCACTGTAATACAGATATAGGGATAAGTCTTATCGTCCATTAACATCGTATTGTATTTCGGACGATATTCCTTAATCAGATTACACTCTAAAATCAAGGCCTCGAGTTCGGAATCCGTCAGGATATACTCAAATCTGCTGATTTTTGAAACCATGGATTCAATTTTTACGGACCGTTTCGTACTCTTGCGAAAATAGGAACTGACCCGCCTTTTTAAATTTACCGCTTTACCCACATAAATGACCGTGTCATGAGAATCATACATCAAATATACTCCCGGCGTCTGCGGCATTTTTTTTAACTCTTCTGAAAAATCAAAATCTGACATCACAAAATACCTCCGGCTGTCTCATCTTCCACCATACAGATGCGTGCGGCAACACTCTAAAAGGCGTATCCCGGCTGCTTATCTGATTGGGCTTTCTATTTGAGCATTGCCAGAATCTTTACGACAAGTTTCCATGTTCTCTCTGTGGAAGAAATGCTTAGAATCTCATCTGTTGTATGTACGTTTCTCATATCCGGTCCGAGAGAAATCGCGTCGAGATGGTCGAGTTTAGAAGCAAACAGTCCACATTCCAGTCCTGCATGAATTCCTTCTACCACCGGCTTTTTCCCATATAAAACTTCATAAGCACGGACAGCGGTATCTCTTAATTTCGAATCAGCCCGATACTCCCATCCCGGATAAATTCCGGAACACTGAACTGTTCCGCCAAATATTTCTGTCAGCGAACGCAGTTTTTCAATCAGATAATTCTTTTCAGTTTCCTTAGAACTCCGCACCGCATAAGAAAGTCTGACCTGATTTTCTTCCGTGCGCAAAATTCCCAGATTCAGGGAGGTCTGTACCATTCCCGGCATTTCAGGATTCATGCGCTGAATTCCGTTTGGAAGATTGACCAGCATGATAATCGCTGCCAGCGTTGCGGCATCTGTAAACGTTTCCACCGGTTTTTCCTCAATTTCATTGAGTACAAGTTTCATTTGCGGGTCTGTAAATCGAAATTCTTCTTTAATTTCCGCAAACGTATTTCTTATCAGCCCTTTTGCCTTTTCAGCCACTTCCGGCAAAACAGCTATCGCAGCTTCACTTAAATTTGCAATGGCATTATCTTTTTCTCCGCCGTTGACTGTAATAATTCTCATGCCGACATTCTGAAAGACATTGAGCAGAATTCTTCCAAGCTCACAGTTTGCATTGCCACGGCCTTTATCAATCTCAATTCCGGAATGTCCCCCGGAAAATCCTTCCAGACGGATTTCCAGTATCTTTGCCTGAACCGGTTCTCTTCTCACCGGCAGAATACATTCCGCCGTTGCGCCGCCGGCGCAGCTTACCGTAAACACACCCTCGTCCTCAGAATCCATGTTAATAAACAGACGTCCTTTCAAATCGGATACATCCATTGCCTCTGCTCCGAGCATTCCAATCTCCTCATCCACAGTGAAAATCGTCTCCAGCGGAGGATGCGCAAGGTCCGTGCTGTCAAGAATTGCCAATGCATAGGCAACTGCAATTCCGTTATCACCGCCCAAAGATGTCTGCTTTGCTGAGAGCCAGTCCTCATTGATTTCCAGATCCAGACCGTCTTTTTCCATATCTTTTTTGCAGTCATCCGTTTTCACTGCAACCATGTCGATATGTCCCTGCAGAATCACCGGCTTTGAGTTCTCATATCCGGCAGTCCCGTCTTTCCATATAATCACATTGCCCATCTCGTCCTGACGGTATTTCAGATTATGCTGCTTTGCAAATGTCACGAGATAATCGCTGATTTTGCGGATATTTCCGGATCCGCGGGGAATCTGCGTAATATCTTCAAAATATTCAAATACTTTTTTGGGTTTTAAATTCTCTAAAACGCTCATTTTTCCTCTCCTTTTTATTTATTTTTCTATACGCAACAAACCTGCTGTCTGTTTCATTTTCATTTTATTTGTGACAGGCTTTATAGCGGTTTCCTTCCTGCTCAATCTGCCCGGTTTTTAACATATACTCAAGCAGTTTCTGCGCAAAATCTTTTTTGTTTTTCACTACCGCCCTATCTTTAGAAAAAGGGATTTTTGCCTCCAGATTTGCACAAATCTGTTCGACATCACCGGCTGTCACAGATCCCCTTTTTTTTAATTCCTTTTTTACTTTTGCCATTCCTTTACTAAAAAGCAGGTTCATCAAATCTGCCGGCTTTTTCTTCTGTCTCATCAGTCCCCAGCTGTATATCACCATTGTTGCAATGGCAAAAAGTATAATTCCCAAAATGATTGTCCCGGTATCCATATTATTCCTCGTTGTCCTGATTTATAAAAACAATGTAATGATTTCTCTCTAAAATTCCAAAAAATGTGGAAAGTCTCTCATATAACTGGTCTGCAGCTTTCTTATGCGTCTCCTTCAAAATCTGTCCGATTTCATAAATTGTCCGCGTGCCGTCAATCTGCTGCCAAACACAACTGCCATACGAATCCAGTTTGATAAAACTGTACCGCGGCTTTTTAAATATTTTCTGCGCAATGGTATTAAACATTCCTTTATTTTCGACTGTGATTTCCACCATTCCATCCTCAAGAAGTTCCCACTTCCTGTTAATTTTTGGAACATGGTCCAAATAATTGATTTGATTTTTTTTCATGTGTTTCTCCATCTAAAGTTTTTGCAGGCAGAAATCATAACAGGTTCTGCCGTAAACATAAATTGAAAAAGGAAAATGCATACTGTAGAATCCAATCAATTTTATAGCAGCATTTTCCTTTCCCTTTTTGATATCCATGCTGATTGATTTGAGGTCATTCTTTTTCAATCACGCATGAATACCTGTCTATTTTACATCTTCCGCATCCATTTCCACAGTGCTTCCTTTTCTGCTGAAGAAGAACAGAGAAGCAATTAACAATGCAAAGACAACCAGGCCTACCCAGTTTCCTACGCTCATAAATTTATCGCCATAAATACTGGAAAGATCGACATCCCAATTTAATACGGCAAACAGCGCAAGCAGTATTCCGACAATTCCCTCGCCGGCAATCATACCTGCTGAGTACAGCACACCTTTTTCCACACAGGCTTTCTGCTGTGCTTCGTCTTTATATTTTCTTCTGCTCTCAACAAACCATTTTACAATACCGCCAACCATAATCGGCGCACTCAGGTGAATTGGCAGATAAAGACCAATCGCAAACGCCAATACCGGAATTCCTAAAATTTCTACTACAATCGCAATAAATACGCCAATGAAGATTAATACCCAAGGCAATGTTCCGCCCATAACACCTTCAACAACCATCTTCATCAGAGTTGCCTGTGGTGCGGCAATTTCCTTGGAACCAAAGCCCCATGCATTATTTAAGAGATACATAACGCCGCCAATGGCAAATGCAGATACAACTGCTCCAATCAGTTCGCCGATCTGCTGTTTGATTGGTGTAGCTCCGACAATATATCCGGTCTTTAAATCCTGAGACGTATCGCCTGCCATTGCTGCTACGATACAAATAACGGTTCCGATTGTAATCGCAGCAATCATGCCCTCTACCTGATCGATTCCCGTAGCTTTCAATACAAATGTTGTGACAATCAGTGTTGCGATTGCCATACCGGATACCGGGTTATTACTGCTTCCAACAATGCCGACCATCCTTGAAGAAACCGTAGCAAAGAAGAAACCGAAAATAATAATCAATATCGCTCCAAGCAGGCTGACCGGAACAGAAGGAACGATAAACATCACAACTGCGACCAAAAGAATACCAATTAAAACAACAGATATCGGAAGGTCTTTCTGAGTTCTGTTTCCTCCGGAAACGTTATCGCCAAAGCCGGAAAGGGCTTTCTTGAATGTCCGAACCATCGTTGGGAAAGTCTTAATCAGGCTGATAATACCGCCTGCGGCAACCGCGCCGGCTCCGATATAACGAATATACTGTCCCCAGATATCTCCCGGTGCAAGCTGATTAAATGCCAGCGCATTTCCTGCCTCATCGGTCACGGACGATAAGGACTCACCGCCAAAATAAGCGATTGCTGGAATCAGTACCAGATAGGAAAGCACACCGCCGGCAAACATATAACTTGAAATCTTCGGGCCGCAGATATAACCTACGCCTGCGAGAGCCGGAAGTACATCCATTCCAACGCCGCAGGTATATGTTCCCTGAAATGAGAAGTCCACTTCACTCGGAAACAGTTTCAACCCGTCTGCAACAAATTTGTAAACTGCCGCGATACCAAGGCCGGCGAACACAACCTTTGACTTGCTTCCTCCTTCCTCACCTGCAAGAAGCACTTCTGCACAGGCAGTACCTTCCGGATATGGCAGTACTCCATGTTCTTCCACAATTAAAGCCGTCCGAAGAGGAACCATAAATAATACTCCCAAAATACCACCGCACAGAGCAATCAAAGCAACTGTGATAAACGTAGGTTCATCACATTTTCCTTCTTTTGCCCACATAAAAATTGCAGGCAGTGTAAAAATCGCACCGGCTGCCAAAGATTCGCCGGCGGAACCAATCGTCTGCACGATATTGTTTTCAAGAATGGAATCCTTCTTCAAAATCATGCGGATGATTCCCATTGAGATAACTGCTGCCGGAATCGAAGCAGATATCGTCATGCCAACTCTCAATCCAAGATAAGCGTTGGCGCCGCCAAATATCACTGCAAGAATAATACCCAGAATAATTGATGTTGCCGTAAATTCCGGAACTACCTTGTCCGCAGGGATAAAAGGCTTAAACTCCTTTTTTATTATCCATAATGTCACCATGCCACTTTGTACCGGGAAGAGTCACTCCAAATACAAAATGACGCAAACACAGCAAAGTGCAAGAGTTGTGTTTGACCTTTTTCCTTTCTTTTGTATTCTCTTACACCCTTAGCATTTGTCAATTTAGAACAGAATCTGTCCCTCAATCCGGAAAATTTCAATTTTCCAAAAAGAATCTGTTCTAAATTTAACTTTCAATGATAGTTATAATTATACATAAAAATTGATAAATATAAAATAGAAAATATTGATTTGGAAACGTTTTTATCCCCTATTTTGTAGTTTATCCTGCAATTTGCGCGCTTTATGATATGAATATTTCCCAAAATGAAAAGCATCCGAAATAATGAATGTATTCCGAATGCTTTATAAAAATACAAATTTTTTAACCACGACAAGGTTTATTCCCCTTGTGCTTCCTTCTCACATTCATGGAAAATATCCATGAACTGCTGTCCGGTAATCGTTTCCTTGTTGTACAGATAGTCCGCAATTTGATCCAGCTGTTTTCGATGGTCACGAAGCAGCTGTTTTGCGTTTTCATAACGCTCTTTTAATAAAATCTGAACTTCCTCCTCAATCTCTGTTGCAGTTTTATCGCTGCAGTTAAGTTGGGAATTTCGACTCAGATATGGATTTTCAATTTTTTCAAGACTCATCAATCCAAACTTATCAGACATTCCGTACTGGGCAATCATGGAACGGGCAATCTTTGTTGCTTTTTCCATATCGTTCGAGGCTCCTGTGGTGACAGAGTCAAAAACAAGTTCCTCCGCCGCGCGCCCCGCCAGCAGCATTGTCAGTTCTGCATTCAGTTCCGCTTTGCTCATCAGGTATTTTTCTTTTTCCGGCGCAGAAATGACATAGCCCAAAGACCCCATTGTTCTTGGCACAATCGTAATCTTCTGTACAGGCTCAGCATCTTTCTGCAATGCGGAAATTAATGCGTGACCAACCTCGTGATAAGCCACAATCTTTTTTTCTTCCTTGCTTAAGATGCGGTCTTTCTTTTCTTTTCCGGCAATGACTACCTCGACTGCTTCCATCAGATCTTCCTGGGAAATCGCCTGTCTGCCGCACTTTACTGCGTTAATTGCCGCTTCGTTGATCATATTTGCCAAATCAGAACCGACCGCGCCGCTGGTCAGATTTGCGATTGCCTCCAAATCCACCGTTTCGTCAAGTTTCACTCCTTTTGAGTGTACTTTTAACGTATCAATACGTCCTTTCAAATCCGGCGTGTCAACAATAATCCTTCGGTCAAAGCGTCCCGGACGAAGCAGCGCCGGATCCAGCACTTCCGGTCTGTTTGTTGCCGCAAGAATCAAAATTCCCTTAGAGGTGTCAAATCCATCCATTTCAGCAAGCAGTGCGTTTAACGTCTGCTCATGCTCGTCATTTCCTCCGCCATATCGTGAATCCCTGCTCTTTCCAATCGAATCAATCTCGTCGATAAATACAATACACGGCGCCTGCTGTTCTGCCTGTTTAAACAGATCCCGGACTCTGGATGCTCCGACGCCGACAAACATTTCCACAAAGTCAGAACCGGAGAGTGAGAAGAACGGCACATGCGCTTCTCCCGCTACCGCTTTTGCAAGCAATGTTTTTCCGGTTCCCGGAGGCCCTACAAGCAACGCTCCTTTTGGAAGTTTTGCGCCAATCGCCGTATATTTCCCCGGATTGTGCAAAAAGTCCACCAGTTCCACAACAGACTCTTTTGCCTCTTCCTGTCCGGCAACATCTTCAAATGTCACGCCGGTTTCTTTTTGAATATACACTTTCGCTTTGCTCTTCCCGACGCCAAAAACGCCTCCGGAACCACCGCCTGCCCTGCGCATCATCAGGCTCATAAGCGCATAGAAAATAATAAATGGAAGAATCCACTCCAGGAATATCATCAAAAATGCAGAAGATCCATCATCTTTTCCTTTAAACTTCACCGCAGAATACTGATTTTTTAATTCATCAATCAGATTCGGGTCATCTAAATTCATGGTCCAATAAGTTTTGATTCCTGTTTTCTCCTGAACTGTCTCTATCGGTGTGATCAGAATTTTATCGCCATCAAAGACAACTGTCTCCACATAATCCTGATTGAGTAATGAAATAAATCCATCATAACTGATTTCTTTTGTCGTCATGCTGTCATAGAGATATGAGGTCACAGATGTAAAAATAAATGCTGCAAACAATGCTACAACAATCATAATAATTCGATTTTTTTTCATATTTTTATCATCCATTGGATTTTGATTTCTATTTTGGTTATTATCCATATTTTTCCTCCGGTAAAAGTTTGTCCTGTGTTTTTCTCGTTATTGTACCTTATTGTACCATAATTATTTTGTTTCATGTGAATTTTCGGTAAAGAATTCATGAATTTTTAACAAAATAATTTTTTATCTAGCATAAAAACCCATATTGTAGTACACTAATAAGGTATTTTTATTTTACATTTGGAGGAAAAATTACATGGCTGTAAAATACGTATTTGTAACCGGCGGCGTCGTTTCCGGGCTGGGAAAAGGAATCACTGCTGCTTCGCTCGGCAGATTGTTGAAAGCCAGAGGCTACAAAGTTACAATGCAGAAATTTGACCCTTATATAAATATTGACCCGGGTACAATGAATCCGGTTCAGCACGGCGAAGTCTTTGTTACGGATGACGGTGCGGAAACCGATTTGGATTTAGGTCATTATGAACGTTTTATCGACGAAAGTCTGACGAAAAATTCCAACGTGACTACCGGAAAGGTTTACTGGAATGTGTTGGAAAAAGAACGACGCGGAGATTTTGGCGGCGGTACTGTTCAGGTAATTCCGCATATTACAAACGAGATTAAGAGCCGTTTTCACCGAAGCATTTCCGAAGAAACGGAAATTGCGATTATTGAAGTCGGCGGAACTGTGGGAGATATCGAATCTACTCCATATATCGAAGCAATCAGACAGTTTCAGCAGGATGTGGGACATGAAAATTGTATTTTGATTCATGTAGCGTTAATGGTATATCTGCCGGCCTCAGAAGAATTGAAAACAAAGCCGATTCAGATGAGTGTCAAGGAGCTTCAGCGCCTTGGAATCCAGCCGGATATCGTTGTCTGCCGTACAGAATATCAAATTGACGACAACCTCAAAGATAAAATCAGTTTATTCTGTAACGTTCCTGCCAGTCATGTTGTACAAAATCTCACGGTGCCGATGCTCTATGAGGCTCCGCTTGCCATGGAAAAGGAACATCTGGCGCAGATTGTGTGCGAAAGTTTGAAACTGAATTGTCCTGAGCCGGACCTCACTGACTGGAAGGCGATGGTGGATAATGCCAAAAACCCGACGCAGGAAGTGACCGTGGCTCTGGTTGGTAAATATATCGCTTTACATGACGCATATATCAGCGTTGTTGAATCCTTAAAACACGCCGGATACCCAAATCACACAACCGTACATATCAAGTGGGTAGATTCAGAAACCGTGACAGAAGAAAATGCCGAAGAGATTTTCAGTAATGTTTCCGGTATTCTGGTTCCGGGAGGATTTGGAAGCCGTGGAATTGATGGAAAAATCGTAGCAATCCAATATGCACGGGAACACAGTATTCCATATCTTGGTCTTTGTCTCGGAATGCAGTTATCCATTGTAGAGTTTTCCAGACATGTCGTCGGTTTTAGAGATGCCCACAGCATTGAGTTAAATCCTGCAACGACGCATCCTGTTATCAGCCTTATGCCTGACCAGGAAGGGATTACTGATATTGGCGGTACATTGCGGCTTGGTTCTTATCCTTGTGTTTTGGATAAGACAAGCAAGGCATATGAGCTCTATGGCACAGAATTGATTCATGAGCGCCACCGTCACCGCTATGAAGTAAACAACGACTATCGAAAAGATTTTATCGAACATGGTATGAAGCTTTCCGGCATGTCTCCAGACGGACGTATTGTTGAAATGATTGAAATTCCGGAGCATCCGTTTTTCGTTGCCACACAGGCGCATCCGGAGTTGAAAAGCCGTCCAAACAGACCTCATCCGTTGTTTCTCGGATTTGTGGAAGCTGCGATTCAATATCAAAAAAAGTAAGCGTCGTAATACAAAAAAACAGCGGTTTATATTGTTAACCGCTGTTTTTTTATTGCTTTTATTCATTAGATTGGCTGTTTAGAATTCCCATCTGGTTCATATATGTAATCAGTAATGTCGTGAGATCTGCAGCGTCTTCCGGAATCAGTTGATCAATCTGAACACTTTCCTCTTTCACTGCTGCATCCAGCGTAATATTTCCAGTTATGGAATCCCCATCTTGTTCAATCGTAATATCTCCGGTATCAAAAGTCAGCGTTCCTTCACGCTCTCCCTCATCGCCTGCGATGGAAATTTTTCCAACAATATCAGCCTTAGAATCTTTCACAGCATTGACCATAGAATCTCTGTTTGTCTTGATTTTCTGCACAGCATCTTTTACATCGGAATGATCCTGCTTCATGGATTGACGCTGCTGACCTACCTGACTGTCTTCTCCGTAGAGGGCAATCAAACAATCTAAACTTTCGTCAAAAATACTCTCAAGATTCTGCTCACAAAATGAAACCAATGCATCTACCGCCTGATCTGCATTTTTCTCATTGACGGATACCGTATAACTGTCGCCATCCTTTCCCTGGATATCCTTGAAACTCTGATCCAGTTTGTTCAGAATATCGTCCGTAAGCTTTGTGCTCTCGGTTTTGAATTTTCCGAATTCCGGCAGATTTTGTCCTGAGGCTTCTGCAAATTTCTTCAGGTCTAAGGATATGGTTCCTGTAATTCCCATCTGTCCTAAAATAGTTTCGATATCAGAGACAATGCTCTCGTCAATGGTTCCGACAAAATCGACAATGGATCGTACATCCAAATATAGCGTGGATCCATTCATAACAACCGTTGTAACGTTCTGATATTCATTTTTTCCTAATTTGGCAGAAATTTTTATAGCCTGTTTTGTCTCACTCTCAGCGGTTGCTTCCATTTTGATTTTTAAATCAGCCTTTCCATCTTCCGTTAAAAGCTGTTTTGGAAAGCCGGGCAGATCTGAATCAAGCATGTAACCGATTTCCACCGTTTCTGTCCCGTTTTTGATATTCGATAACTTTTTGGCTTCCTGAAAAAATGTGCTGTTGTTTTCTTCCTTACTGCCACAGCCGCTCAATAAGGTCACTGCCATGATCAAAATCATCATAACAGACATCATTTTTCTTTTCATAGTGCTGTTCTCCTTTATGTTTATGAATTCTTATTTGCACTGCTCCAAAAATCGACTGGTTCGTAGTCTCTGAGAGCAACTAAATATCCCTGCATATCAAGTTCTTTTTGAATTTCATCTAAAGTATCTTTGGAGTCTGCGCTTACGGTGTGATAATGATACTGCGATGTAATCTGTTCCAAAGGTACAGAAACGCCGCCGTTAATACTGTCCACATATTTTTTGGCATCACGTCTGGATTTAATATTCATCTCCACTCTCACAACCCCATAAATCTTGTGATACACGAAAACGTCTTCAACCCTGCCGCCACAGTCCACAATCAGATTTAATTCATCCAGCATTTTTTCCGGACTGTGCTTTACCTTAAACACTCTTTGGAGTTTTCCTTTCTCCTGCAGAATATATCCTTTGTGCGTCGATATTATATCATAATTTGCTGCACGCAGTAAAGCAATATCCTGCACAATGACCTGCCGGCTCACCTGAAAATTCTGCGCCAGTTTTGTTCCGGATACCGCCATATCGCTTTCCTGCAGTATTTTTAAAAGATTCTCCCTTCTTTTTTCTCCGCCCATTGATTCCCTCACTTAAATTCTATGAAGATTTTTTAAAGATATATCCATAATTGGCGCCGAATGCGTCAATGCGCCGCTGGAAATGTAATCAACGCCTAAATCAATCAGCTGATTGATATTTTCTCTCGTGACATTCCCTGAAACTTCAATTTCCGCCCTGCCGTCGATAAGATCCACGGCCTGTTTCATTTCGTCATGCGTCATATTATCCAGCATGATAATATCCGCGCCTGCTTCCACCGCTTCCCGGACCATTGACAGCGTCTCAACCTCAATCTCAATTTTCCGGACAAACGGAGCATATTCCTTTGCCATCGTGATTGCTTCGCGGACCCCGCCTGCTGCGCCGATATGATTATCCTTTAAAAGGACGCCGTCCGTCAGATTATAGCGATGGTTGTTTCCACCGCCGGTTCGGACTGCATATTTTTCAAAAATACGGTTATTGGGGGAAGTTTTTCTGGTATCTAACAGTTTTATGCCGCTTCCCTTTAAAAGTTCTGCAATGGAATGGGTATAGGTGGCAATCCCACTCATTCTCTGAAGATAATTTAAGCCGGTACGTTCTCCCACAAGAAGTACGCGAATGTCTCCGGTCACGCGCCCCATCAGCTGTCCGTTTTGAACAGCGTCTCCATCACTTACAAAAAACTCTGTTTTAACGTTTTCGTCTAATAACTCAAATGCTCTGGCAAATATCTGCAGTCCACAGACGATTCCATCTTCTTTGCAGATTAAATCGACACTTCCCTGACACATCTGCGGCATCACAGAATTCGTAGAGACATCTTCACTTGTCACATCCTCCCTGATTGCGCTTAAAATCAGCGGGTCCACATTCAATTTTAACGTAATTGGGTCAAACATTTTTATTCTCCTTTATTCATTGCTTTTGTTTCTTTTTTACATCGTTCAATTTCATCAAGAACGATTTTCTTATATTCCTGTGCAAGTTTTTTCTCATCCAGATATGGCGTCAGATC
This sequence comes from uncultured Lachnospiraceae bacterium, assembly GCA_947624875.1. GTDB lineage: Bacteria > Bacillota > Clostridia > Lachnospirales > Lachnospiraceae > Eubacterium_G. Next base: position 41,624 of record CANQMA010000008.1, on the reverse strand, counting down.
CACATGAGAAAAATCTTTATTTTCCCTCTTCGTTTCACGGGCAGCCATATCCAGCGCAGCTCTTCTTGCAAAAACCATACTCTCCAACAGGGAATTGCTTGCCAGTCTGTTTTTCCCGTGAACACCGTTGCATGCAGTCTCTCCGATGGCATAAAGCTGTTCCATGGAAGTCCTGCTATGGAGGTCTACCTTAATTCCACCCATAAAATAATGCTGCGCGGGAACGACCGGAACAAAATCTTTTGGAATATTTAATCCATGTTCCCTGCAGTGTTTCACAATATTTGGAAAATGCGCGTTGAGATGTTCTTTATCAATCGTCCTCATGGACAGCCACACATAATCACTGCCCTCTTTTTTCATTTCTTTTCGAATATTATGCGTCAGGATATCCCGTGGAAGCAGTTCATCTGTAAACCGCTGTTTTTTATGATTGAAAAGCTGCGCTCCTTCTCCACGCACCGACTCGGATATCAGAAAACTACGGTCCTTTTCATCCTTATTGTAGAACGTGGTTGGATGAATCTGGATATAGTCAACATGCTCACACTGCACGCCGTTTTTAAGGGCTACTGCCACACCGTCTCCGGTCAGATGCCTGTAATTTGTAGAATGCCTGTAAATTCCGCCAATACCGCCGCAGGCTAAAACGGTAAATTCTGCAGTAATCGTATCAAGGCTTCCATCACTCTTGCGCACAACCACACCGTAACAGCGATTGCTCTCACACAGCAGATCAACCATCGTCCAGTGCTCTTTGATTGTCAGATTTTTCAACCGTTCTGCCTGCTCATACAGATGGCTGGTGATTTCCCGGCCGGTGATATCCTTATGATATAAAATTCTGTTACGGGAATGTGCGCCCTCTTTCGTGTATTGCAGATTTCCTTCACTGTCCCGTTGAAACTCAACGCCGAACTCAAGCAGGTCCTGAAGCAGAATCGGTGACTCCTGAATCATAGCCTCTACTGCTGCAGTATTGTTTTCAAAATGTCCGGCGCGCATCGTATCGTAGAAGAAGCTGTCAAAATCCTCCGCATCCTGCAGCATGCAGATACCACCCTGCGCCAGATAGGAATCGCTGTGTTCTACAATATCTTTGGTAATCATCAGTATTTCTTTGTTTTTCGGAAGATTCAGTGCACAATACAGTCCTGCGCATCCGCTCCCGACAATTAAGATGTCTGTTTTCATAAATATTCTTTCCGCCGTCCGGCTGTCCTAAAACTTCCTTTATTGATTAGATTTTTGCTATTATAGCACAATCATGAAGAACTGACAAGACAGTTGTCAAGTCAATTTTGTCAATCAAAAAAGCCTGCTGCACACAAAGTACAGCAGACTTTTTGATTGAATTGATATTTTTTATTTCGTTTTACTGAACGTTTAATTCCCCACTCGCTGTTTCCGGGTCTATATTGCCCTCAGTCACTGCTTCTGTCGTTTCTTCTTTTGTTTCCGGCGTCGTCTCTTCTTTGGATGTCACTTCTGCCGTGCTCGTCTCTTCCTTTGTTGTTTCCCGTTTCGTTTTTTTCTCCTTTGTCTGTTTTTCCGTCGGTTTTTGTGTTGCAATAACTTTTGTAACTTTCTCTGTTTCCGTCTCCGTTTCCGTTTCTTCTTCGTCTGTAATTTCTTCTTCACCGGTAGTACTTTCAACGACGGTTGACGTCTCCTCCGTGTCCGTATTTTTTCCAAAAGACTGAGAGAGAATTACGGAAACAATCACGATAATCAAAACAACGATAACCGAAACTGATACTGCAATAATATTGAGTTTTTTACTCTTGTTTGTCAATTCCATTTTTTCGAGGTTATCTTCCTGGAAGTTTTCGTCATCATCGAAATCAAAAGTATCTTCGTCAAAATCCGGTCCCGTTTTTTCGTCCGAATAGATGAAGTTTTCTTCCTCAGGAAAATCAAAAAGCGTACTGTCCTCTTCATCATAATCAATTTCTTCCTTAAAATCGGAATCGTCAATGATATTAATCTTTGATGTATTACGCTTTCGGTTGAACTCTAATTCCAGTTCCTTTTCATCAATGATTTGTGTCTTCTCCAAGGGATCCGTTTCAATAGGGGCGCCGCAATAAGGGCAGAACCGTTTTCCGGATTCGATGTACTTTCCACATTTTTTACAAAACATAAATTCCTCCTCTAAATCAGTATATTATATGTACGCTTATTTTCTTCCGTTTATTTCAAACTCTGCAAAAGCGAAAGAATCCTTTTTCTTTGATTCTTTCGCTTTTTGTCATCTATTTGATATGATTTGCTATGTATTCTTCCACATCATCCTGACTGATATTCAGTACAACGGAAAACTCGTCATATAAATTCTTTTTTGCCTCTTTCATATACTTGTCATCGACAAAAGTAATTCGTTTTCCCTGCGCCATGCGCTCCTGATTTCTCTCATAAAGCGCCTTAATTACGCTGATCCACTGTCTGCAGTCGCATGAATTAATCGCCTCTTTATATTTGATTTCCCGCTGTCTCTCGTTTTCAATCCATATTGGCTCGATGTCAGGAACTCCCGCCACGATCTGCTCCAATTCCTTTTTCGTCAAAACAGGTCTCATTACGACACGATCACTGCCCACAGGATGATAAATTCTGCTTTCTTCCAAATGAATCGGTACTAAAATGTAGTACAACTGTTCTTTGTCCACTCCATCAATATCTATATGCGCAATGTCCGTAATTTTACAGACACCGTTTCTGCCATGAACGACATACTCTCCTATTTTGAACATTTCTGCCTCCTGCTCCTGAAGACACCATTCTATATGGCTGTTTCATTAATCTCTAAAATTCTGCAAAACCCTCATTTTGTTCCTGTTCTTCTTCCTCTATCTCCTCTTTTTCTGCCATATGTCTGATATACATCGTCTCGGCATTTTTTTCATCTTCCTCCATGATTCCATTGTGATTGGCATCAAACTCCCTGTCATATGGTCCAAAATTTTTTTCTTTTTCAATAAATATCACTCCAAGAGTTCCCGGACCGCAGTGGCTGGAAATGACGCTGCCGGCTCTTGCAATCAAAATTTCTTTAAAATATTGAAGTCCTTTCAGATAATTTTCCACAGATTGAATGGTTTCTTCGTTACAGCCGGAATGTGTGAGAAATACGCGATTCGGTCTTGCATTTAACAGTTGAGGCTCCAAATCCCTTACATACTGCATAATGACCTTGTCGATTGAGCCGCGATATTTCTTTCCGGCATCCATTTTACCGTTTTCAACATAGATTTGCGGTCGAATTTTAAAAATGCTTCCCACCAATGCCGCTGTGGCCGGGCATCTTCCTCCACGATGCAGGAACTTTAACGTGTCTACCACAAAACTGGATCTGACATAAGGACGCAGAGCCTCTATCACGCTGACAATTTCCTTTAAGGATTTTCCCTGCATTGCCATCTCTGCCGCTTCCAAAACCATCAGTCCGATACCGGTAGAAAGATTCTTGGAATCCATCACATAAGTATGTTCTGCATAGTGCAGATCCTCTGCAATCATCCGAATCACATTGACTGTCGTAGACATTTCGCCGGAAATTGTAAAGATAATCATATCCTCGCCCTTTTGAATGTGCGGTTTCATAACCCGCTCTACATCTTCCACGGCCGGCGTCGCTGTTTTTGGCGTGGAATCATGTTCCTCTGACCACTGATAGATATCGTCCGGTGTAATATCAACTCCATCTTTATATTCCTTCTGTCCCATGTGGATACATAAAGGAATGATTTCCACCTGATAGCGTTCTAACAGTTCTTTTGGCAAATCGCACGTACTGTCTGAGATAACTCTTACCATAATTCCTCCATTCTGAAGTTTCTAACTTCTTACACAATTTCTAATTGATTATTTTACACCTCAAATTTAACATTCTTAATATCATAAGGCGTTGTCTGATATACATAATAATTGATCCAGTTCGTCCACAAGAGTTGTCCTGCAGAGCGCCAATTGACAACCGGATCTTTCGTTACATCATTATCCGGAAAATAATTGACCGGAATTTCCGGATTCATTCCTTTTTCCAAATCCCTCTCATATTCCAGCTTCAAAGTGTCCGCATCATACTCGGAATGGCAGAGTACATAAAACTGCCTGCTGTCTTCCGATTTTACAATGGCGACACCTGCCTCGTCGGATTCTGCCATCAGTTCCAGCTGCGGCCGCGCAAGAATCTGTTCTCTTGTAACTTCCACTGCGCGGGAATGAGGGGCATAAAACACATCGTCAAAGCCCCGAAACAACGGGGATTTTCTGTTTAATATTTTGTGCTTATAGATTCCGGACAGTTTTGGAGTCCGAACGCTTTTTTGAATGCCGTAATTGTAATAAAGTCCTGCAAGCGCGCCCCAGCATAAATAAAAAGCACAGTGCACATGTTTTTTGGACCACTCCATAATCTCACACACTTCATCCCAATATTCCACATCTTCATACTCCACAAAATCAAGCGGCGCGCCGGTAATAATCAGACCATCATAATATTGTTCCTTAATTTCATAAAAAGTTTTATAATATTCATCCAAATAACTTTTATCCGCATGCTGCGCCTGGTAGGTTGCTGTCTGAAGAAATTCCACTTCAAGCTGCAGCGGGGTGTTCGACAGTTTTCTCAGAATCTGCGTCTCTGTCACTACTTTTGTCGGCATCAGATTTAATACAGCAATTTTTAATGGGCGGATATCCTGCGTCATCGCTCTGTGCTCCGTCATCACAAAAATATTTTCCTGTTCCAACAGCTCTCTTGCCTGAATATTCTGTCTGATTTTGATTGGCATAAATCTTTACCTCATTGACCTATTTTTATTTTATTTTAACACATTTTATTGAATTATAAAACCCATGAAAGTTTTGTAAAAGGACAAACTTTTGCAAGACACTGGTCATTGCGCCATCAATTTGGTACAATACATTTAATCGGATTTCCCACATCGTTTGATGAATCATTCCGCAAAGCAGGTGAACTTATGAGAAAAAAAGAATTAGCAAAAGAAATTATCAGGAGATTAGCCGATGAATATCCGGACGCAGCGTGCAGTCTGGATTACAGTGACGCATGGAAACTTTTAATCAGTGTCCGTCTGGCGGCACAGTGTACCGACGAGCGGGTCAATCAGATTGTACCGAAACTATATGAAAAATTTCCTGACATCGAAGCGCTGGCAGATGCTGACGTAAACGAGATTGAAGAAATTGTGCGCCCCTGCGGTCTGGGGAAGAGTAAGGCAAGAGATATCAACGCCTGTATGCAGATGCTGCGCGATGTTTATGACGGTCAGGTGCCGGACGATTTTGACGAGTTGTTAAAACTTCCGGGGGTTGGCCGCAAAAGCGCTAATCTGATTATGGGCGATGTGTTTGGGAAACCGGCGATTGTCACAGATACCCACTGTATTCGTCTGGTCAACAGAATGGGACTGGTCGATGGGATCAAGGAACCGAAAAAAGTGGAGATGGCTCTCTGGAAGATCATTCCACCAAAAGAGGGCAGTGATTTCTGCCACCGTTTAGTTTATCATGGGCGGGCTGTCTGCACTGCGCGGACCAATCCACATTGTGACCAGTGCTGTCTCCAGGATATCTGCAAAAAGAAGATTTCATCGTAAATCTGCTATCCGTCTTTCTGTGAAGCAGTCCCGAACCACACACTAAGGCGCACGGGTATGCCATCAATGCTCAATATTTGTAAACATCAAAATCCCCAAATTCCACTTACAGGAATCCGGGGATTTTGTAATGTATGTTCTTTTTGAACAAATCACTCGTTTTATTTTGCTTTTTTCGCTTCCAACGCCTTATCTGATGGTCTTACAAAGAATATCGATAACAGCAGCGCAATCGCATAAAGTACAATAGTCACATATAAAACGTACTGATATCCTGAAGGATTATCCGTCGGATTCTTTGTTCCAAAATGATTTACAATGTAAGTTGCCAGCTGATTTCCTGACAGACCTGCAAAAGCCCATGCAGACAAAGTGATTCCATGAATCGCACTGATACTCTTCATACCGTAATGGTCTGATAACAGTGTCGGTACATTAGAGAATCCACCGCCGTATCCGGCATTTACTACGAAAATCAGTCCCAAAACAAGAATCGTCAAGAGCAGATTTCCTTTTCCATGTTCAATTCCATTTGTCAAAATAACAAGACCTGTAAATGCAATGGACAAAATAAAGATCATCTTGTAAACCGTGTTCCGGTCTTTCATATGATCCGCCCATGCAGAAAATCCCAAACGTCCGCCTGCATTAAATATCGCAGAGAATGTGGAAATGATGCCGGCTGCGCCAAGTCCGAAACCGATACATGCTACAATCGGTTTTTCCTGAGAAATGATTGCAAGGCCACAGGTGATGTTGATGTAAAACATCAGCCAGATACCGACATAGTTTTTAATCGGTTTTGTCTTAATTACGGAAAGAATACTTTCTTTTTCAGCCTTGTTCTGTGGTTCTACCCATCCGTCCGGCTTCTTTAAAAGAAGATGTCCGACAAACATCATGACAAAATAAATAGCCGCAAGGATGAGGAACATTTTCCAAAGTCCCGTATTATCTGAAACTTCTTTCCCTGCCGCATCGACAGTGACGCCGCTCAATCCGGTCAGCATTGCTGTCATAATCGGGCTGGCAATCGCTTTTGCACCGCCGAAGCCTGCGACTGCAAGACCGGTAGCAAGTCCCTTTTTGTCTTCAAACCAAAGCATCAGCGTCTTGACCGGTGAAAGATATCCGGTTCCAAGACCGATACCCATAATACAGCCATAACTTACATAAATTCCGATTAATGAAACCAGACTGTGATGATGATTTCCACCATACCAGATAAACAGTGCCGTGCCTACCAGACCTGCGGCAAAACAGATCGTAGCAATCAGAGAAGATTTATGGATATCTTTTTCCACAAAGTTTCCTAAGAACGCCGCTGACATTCCAAGGAAAAAGATTGCAAAACTAAACGCCCACTCTACGGCTGATTTATCCCATTGAATATAGTCGCTGATTGCCTAACTGAAAATAGACCAGCAATACACTGTACCAATACTAAAGTGCAGCAGCAATGCCGGAATTGCCGCGCGGACCCATTTGTTGTTTTTCCACCCTTTTTGTGTGTTTACACTTTCACTCATAATTATTTACTTCCTTTTTTTATATTGTTCTAAAACATAGGAACGAAATAATTATACAATATTTTGAAAATGTTTCAACGATAAAATTACACAAAATTTGACACAAAGTCTAACATTTTTGTAAGATTGGAGGGAAGTTGGTCATTGCATTCAGAACCTTTTGGGTACAGATTGGTTTCTACAAGCCGTCAACTGTATACAATCTGATATTTTACAGCACTCTCCAATACCCTGTCTTCTTTGACCCCACTCTCTCTATATATCCGTTTTCTTTTAAAAACGATATGTTCTTTTCCACCGCCGTTTCACTCACGCCCAGTATAGTATGAAGTTCCGCAGTTGTAATGTTCGGATTGTTCCTCATTTCCAAAATGATTTTTTGCCTTCGTGAATTTAAGGCTTTTTTATTCCCAACCTTTTTCCCAACTTTATTCCCAACCTTATTCATTCGTTCAAACGGAATTGTTACAACAATGGAATTTTCTCTGAAGGAAAACGCTTCTTTCCCATACATTTCAGTAATCTTAGGTACTCCTCGTCCAGACTTCTCGCTGATATGCAATTGGAGAAAAATTTCAGATAATTTTTCATTTACAGGAACAGATTCTCCCAAAAAAAATCCCTCCATTGTCTGCGCCGGCGCAAGTGTTCCTCTTGACAAAATTTCTATCCTATCAGAAAAAACCGAAATCATCGGCTCGTTTCCTTCCACCCATTTATTATGCAAAACGGCATTGATGACTGCCTCCCGAAATGCCTTATTATCAAATAACGGAATCTCTTTTCTCTCAACGATTCTGTCCGTTTCATCCGTTTGAATGAGATTCAGCACATCACCATAACGCAACAGTTCATCCAAACTATATAACAAACAGTCGTTGCCAAATTCACGAACTGAAATTGATGCTTGGTGATAGATTTCTGGCCAGATAATTTTGATACGGTTCTTTATTATATTCACGATACTGATTGAAAGTGGTACCTACCACTTCATGGGTTGCGTTATCTATTCCCCAGATGAAATAAGCATGTTTTTTATAATGAAAAGCAGCCGCATTCGACAGAGCAGATACATACTCTCCCAATGTCTCCGGCTGAAACCAGTTTTCTTTAAATTCAAACCATTCCTGTTCATCATTTAAGGCACATAAATCTAAAACAATCTGCTTGACTTCCATTAGTATGCTCCTTTACCCAACTTTTATTCCCAACTATATTTATTATAACACATTGGGAATAAATTATAAAATAATTCTAGAAGAAAATAGTACCATATCCCTGAACCCCCAATAATATACAATACTATATAGTTTTTCAAGGCTATGTCGTTCTTACTTGTCAACAATTATTTTGTGATTTGAAAAAGTGGATGCAATGTTTTCACACTCCATCCACTCAATTATTAGTTCATTTTTTATCGTATTGAAGTTCCCTTCAATCTGTGTAAATCCTGTATAATTTTTCATTACCAGCCTTTACACATCCCCAAAAACAAACCGTTTCCCAAATCTCCGTCAGCTTACAATTTTGTAACGATACAGCGAAAAGCATCAGATTGATCTGCGGATTTGAGCCGGTATGGCTGCATGCCCGATAACAAAAAAAGAGGCGCAGCCTGATTTCTTTTATGGACAGGCTGCGCGCTCTTTCTATTTTATTCCACGTCTGAGGTGCAATGCGGACATTTCGTCGCGTCAATCGCAATTTCTGATTTGCAGTGCGGACAGATTTTTGTCGCCGGCTCTGCTTCCGGTTCGTCTTTTCTCAACCGGTTCATCATCTTTACCATCATGAAAATGACAAACGCCATAATAATAAAATTAAGCAGTTCGGAAATAAATGTACCGTAATTGATATGCGCCGCATTTTCTCCCGCGCCAATCGTCAGCGCCCAACTGCTAAAATCGATACCTCCGGTAAAAATGGAAACAATCGGCATAATGATATTGTCGACCAGCGATTTTACCAAACCCTGAAACGCTCCGCCAATGATAACGCCAATGGCAAGATCCATCATATTGCCTTTTAGGGCAAACTCCTTAAATTCTTTTAACATCTTCGTGCTCCTTTCAAAACTATTGTCCTCATTATACAATAATTTCGACAAATTTCACACCAGAAATCAAAATTTATTTTACAAAAAATATCAGCGGTCTGCCGCTACACTTCTTCGATATGCTCCCGTCCCATTGCAATAATCATGCGCACATGTTCGTCAGCCAGCGAGTAAAAAACAGACTTTCCTTCCCGTCTGGTTTTCACCAGTTTATTCTGCTTTAATATCCGCAGCTGATGGGAAATTGCCGACTGCGTCATATGAAGAACTTTCGCCAGATCGCACACACAGACCTCCGCTTCAAAAAGTACAAAGAGAATCCGGATTCTGGTGGAATCACCAAATATTTTAAACAATTCCGCCAGATCATACAGCTCTGTTTCCTCCGGCATCGTCTCTTCGACAATCCGAATCAAGTCCTCATGAAATTCCACACTTTCGCAACATTCTTCATGGTATTCCTTTTCCATTTCAACCTCCGGTTTTTTCGTTTTCCAATTTATTTTACATTACATTTTTCATGGGGGCAAATCATTTGCGGATAAAGATTGCGCGGATGGCATTGAGTACGGCAATGACCATTACCCCAACATCAGCAAAAATTGCAAGCCACATATTTGCCAGACCAAAAGCGCCCAGTATCAGGCATATAAACTTGACTCCGATTGCAAACGAAATGTTCTCATAGACAATGCGCATACATTTTCGCGCGATTCGGATTGCAAGGCTGATTTTTTTCGGCTGGTCATCCATCAGCACTACGTCTGCCGCTTCGATTGCCGCATCCGATCCCATTGCGCCCATCGCAATCCCGACGTCCGCTCTCGATAGTACCGGTGCGTCGTTGATGCCATCTCCTACAAAAGCCAAAGCCTCTTTTTCAGGCTTTTCTGACAATAGTTTTTCTACGAGTTCTACTTTATCTGCAGGAAGCAGTTCACTGTGAACTTCCATAATACCCAGTTTGGAAGCGACATCCTGCGCAACATTTTGGTTGTCGCCTGTGAGCATTACCGTTTTGGACACGCCGCACTGCTTTAATGAATCAATGGCCGCCTGCGCATCCGGCTTAATCTTATCCGAAATTAAAACCGATCCAACATAGCGCTCATCCACAGCAAGATAAACAACGGTACCGACATCTTCCGCCTTTTCATAGGAAATTCCCAGTTTCTCCATCAGTTTTTCATTGCCTGCCGCCACCAGATTCCCGTCAATTTTTGCCATAATTCCATGTCCGGCAATTTCTTTTGTCTCCGTCACACGCTTTCGCTCTAACGGTTTTCCATAAGCTCTTTGCAGACTTTTACTGATTGGATGATCTGAATAACTTTCTGAGAGCGCGGCATATTCTAAAATTTTTTCCTTAGAATAAACCTCATAACCTGCAGATTCATTCTGTTCTTCTCCAGCGCCACGCGCCGGCAAAATCTTTGTGACCTCAAAGACTCCCTCCGTCATCGTTCCAGTCTTGTCAAAAACAACAATCTTTGCTTTTGAGAGCATTTCCAGATAATCCGATCCTTTGATCAATATGCCCTCATGGCCTGCACAGCCAATGCCGGCAAAGAAACTGAGCGGAATACTGATGACCAGCGCGCATGGACAGCTGATGACCAAAAAGGTCAGCGCGCGGTAAATCCACATTCCAAACTCCGCATCATATCCGAAAAGCATTGCAAGTACCGGCGGAAGCACCGCCAGTGCCAGTGCTCCGAAACATACGGCGGGGGTATAGTAATGGGCAAATTTTGTAATGAATTTTTCTGTTTTTGCCTTTTTTAACCCGGAATTTTCTACTAAATCCAGAATTTTTGCCACGGTAGAATCTTCAAATTCTTTGTTCGTCCGGATTTTTAACAGTCCGTTTAAATTGACGCACCCGCTGATGACAAGGTCTCCGACACCCACTCTTTTTGGAACGCTCTCACCGGTCAATGCGCTTGTATTGATTGTCGAACTGCCTTCAGTAATGATTCCGTCAATCGGTATTTTTTCACCGGGTTTCACTGTGATCACGGTTCCAATTTCCACTTCATCCGGATCAACCTCACACAGCGTACCGTCGATTTCCACATTTGCATACTCTGGACATATATCCATCAGATCGGTAATATTTTTCCGGCTTTTCCCGACAGCGTAACTCTGAAATAATTCTCCTGTCTGATAAAAAAGCATCACTGCTGCCGCCTCGGCATAATCTCCAAGGATCAGCGCCCCAAGCGTAGCAATCGCCATCAGGAAATTTTCATCAAATACCTGACCGCTTAGGATTCCTCTCCACGCTTTCCATAAAATATCGTATCCCGCAATGATATAAGGGATAAAATATAAAATAAAAGTCAAAACAGTTTTTGCAGCAGGATCCATGCTGACAAAATTGAAACCGACTGCTGTCAAAATCAAAAGAATGAATGAAACAATGATCCTGCAAAGCATTTTCTTTTGTTTTTTGCTCATGATGCCACCCGCTTTCTAAAAGAAAATTTCACAATCCTTTTCTACTTTTTTGCACGCTTTTAAAACCTCCGGCATAACTTCCTCCGGTGTTTTGCCGTCTTCAAAAACGACTTTCATCTTTAAAGTCATAAAATTAACCGCCGCATCTTTCACTCCTTTGGTTTTCTTTGCAGCTTCCTCCATTTTATTTGCACAGTTTGCGCAATCTACTTCAATCCGATAATTTTTTTTCATGAGAACCTCCATATCATTTTTTACTATTATATATATTGAACATTTGAACATTTGTTCATATGTTTATAAGTATAGTATCATACTCTTTTTTTCCTGTCAACAAAAAATTGTTCTGATGAAAGTAAAAAACTAGCAGTGTCCCTGCTAGTTTAGTAAATAAATTCCCCAATTCAGATAAATGGCAAATGCAACCCATATCAGATAAGGAATCATCAGATATCCTGCCGGTTTTGAGATGGCAAAAAACGCTTTTGCTGTAAATAGAATGAGAAACCACAGCACAATCAGCCAAATCAGTGCAAATAAGAAAAATTGTCCGTTAAAGAAAATCAGTGTCCAGAAAAAGTTGAAAAAGAGCTGCAGCCCATAAAGCAGCAGTGCTTTTCCCTTGTCCGCTTCCTCTGCATCAGATTCATAAACCAGATAAGATGCAATTCCCATACAAATATAGAGAATTGTCCAGACAACCGGGAACAGCCATCCCGGCGGCGATAATGCAGGCTGATTTAACTGATAAAACTGCTCCATTGCCTGATTTGTCAGGAGCGATGATACAATTCCTACCAACAATGGAATTGCAATACAGATGACCAGTTTTTTAATTTTTTCCTTATTCAAAAAATCACCTCCCTACAATAGTATATGTCGGGAAGTGATTTCTATCATTTTTATTTTGCAGCCATCCTGATTTTAAACCGGTTTTGATTTGTCCTGCTCTACATTGACCACTTTTGGAACCATTGTTCCCTCATAATGTGTATTCATATAGTCAAGAACCGTTTCCTCTGTCACGCCATCCTCTGCAAAAACTTTTACTGCCGGACTCATTTCATTGATTTCCGTATCAAAGTAAAGATATGCCTGTGCATCCAAAACTCCATCAAATGTTTTTACGGCATTTTCCATATTTTTCAAATAAAACTGACGCAGGCCGTGGACACCGTCCGTCACAATGGTCCGTCCGTTATTTTCCAGAAAATCCAACGTTCCATCCGGAAGAATCCGTGCAATATGCTCTGTTTCATAGAGCGTGCCGACACTGTACGGATTTTCCAATTCCTTGGTATCATGCGCCGGTTTTACATCCATGACATAAAGTTTTCCCCATGCGCCATACGGCTTTTTATGATAGCTTTCGTCCATCACATAAACCTTAATCCGCTCATTGCTGTCCGCATCTACAATCTCATATCCTGCTTCTTTGCAAAACTCGGCCGCAGAGATATCGAAATGCTTCGGATATACTTCTTCCGGCAAATGTCTTTTTAACCTTCTCACAGATTCTTCCTCTAACATCGCAGAAACAATCGCTTCATAACAGGTCAGAAAGATATTCAGCTGTTTTTCATCAAATCGGTTGCTCCAGTATCTCAGCTCCTGAAAATACCCCTGCTCATCTGACATTACCTGCATATGAAATGGCAGTGCGTCAAGCTGTACATGTTCCCGTTCTGCCGGCAGGTCTCCGATAACATTCTGGCCTAAGATATCTCCCTGATATTGGAAGAACATCTCTCCCTGACGCGAAGTTGCAACAGAACTCTTCATGGTATTCATAATCTGGTTTCCCATTTTTTTAAGCAGCGGTATCACTTTTTCATGGGGTTCTCTGACAAAACGACTGAGATAGGTCATAAAGAATGAACCTGCCACGCGGGCATATCTGCTGTCTGTCCGTCCACTGTGAATACTGTTGGAAATCACATCATCCTCATCACTGAATAAATAAATACAGTAATTAAAAGCAGTCAAAAACAGGACATTTTCAGACACGCCGTACTTTTTACAGAAATATAAAATCTTTTTCTTTGTCAATGTATCAAATCGGCTTCGTATCACCCCGTATTCGTGTGCAAAGGTATTTTCCGTAAGTCTTTGATTCAAAATGCTGCGCGTCAGTTTCGCGCCCTTCAGCAGTTCTGCTACCCGGTCAATATCTTTTTGACGTTTCCCATTTTTCTGACGTTCCAAATCTTCTAAGATATACTCAAAAAATGTATATTTTTCCGGCTTTACCTCTTGGTTACAGTAACTGCGGCAGATATCCTCAATGAGAATATTCATGGTGATTCCGTCCCCCATGGCGTGTGCGACATCCAAAAACAGATATTTCTTTTCTTCCGTCTCGCACAGACATACATGAACCAGCGGGTCTTCTGCCGTATAAGTAAATGGAACAATCAGGGTTTTCTTTTTTTCCTGCCATTCTTTCTCACTCATTTTAAGAATTGGCACTTCGATTTTTTTACTGTCATCCCGATATACCATCAGCATTTTCCCATCCGAATGAATATTTGCCTTGAGTCCCGGATGCGCATCTATCACTATTCCAATTGCCTTTGCGAGGCGCTCCAGGTCAATATTTGGATGTAAGTCATACAAAAATGGTAAATTTGAGGTTGTATTTCCTCTGATAATGTATGCAAAATATTTCTGCATATTGGTCAGCGGATAGACTTCCCGAATACTCAAATCGATGTCCGGTTCCTGCTTCTTGGATGACAAAAGCGCTTCCATTTTGACAATCGTATTGTTTTCCAGCAGTTCGGATAAATTGATACTGCAGTTTAAGCGGTCGGCAACTTCTTCAATAAACAAAACGCTCCCCATGGAATCCATTCCGGACGCATAAAAGTCGTCTTCAATTCCAATCAAGTCATTTCCGGTCACCTCAACGAGAATCTCATAAAGTTTCTGCTGAATCTCATTCTGCGGCATCGGCATCGTTTCCCGTTTTTTCTTAGACTGCGCTCTTGTTTCAAAGAACCGCTCCCGGATAATTTTTTTCGATGAGGTCTTTTCAAACGGATGTTTTCTGATACCGCATCTTACAATCTTGGAATACGGCGGCAGTTCCCGATTGACCCGGCGAATGATTTCCTGCAGAGCCTCCTCAATATTGCGGATATTGTTTTTCTGCGCGTATTCATAATTCGGATAGATCTCAGCGGCAATCGTATCATCTTCGCCGTAGATGAGAATATCCTGAACAAGCATCTCATCGTCAAAGCGGTTTTCAATGCCTTCCGGCGCCACATTTTCTCCATTACTTAAAATAATCAGATTCTTTTTCCTTCCGGTCAGATAGAGATAATTTTCCCCGTCCAGATATCCCATATCACCGGTGCACAGCCAGCCGTCTTTGGTCAATGCCTCTTTGGTAAGTTCCGGCGCATTGTAATATCCCATCATGACGGACGGACTCTTTACCTGAATTTCACCATCGACAATACGAATCTGACAGCGCTCCACAACACGTCCGACGGAATCGAGTTTTTCCGGTCTGCTGTAATCCGGCGCCGTAATCTTTGGCGAACATTCTGACATCCCGTATCCCTGTCCGATATCAATCCCCATCTCTGCAAAATTCATTGCAAGGTCTTTTGACAGATATCCTCCTCCGCTGACAATTCTGTGAAAATGTTCTCCCAAAATTTCATTTTTGACCTCAACTTTCGTGAGTTCCGGATGATTTTTTTGATATAAAACAATTCTGTTATACAGCATTTTGCTGATCATCGGCACTGCTCTTAAGGAAGTCGGATGATAGATTTTCAAATATTTTAATATTTTAGATACTTCCGGACAGAGACATAACATACTTCCATAACGCATGGTCAGCAGTACATCCCCGCTAAGACAGAAAATATGATGTATCGGGAGCACGTTCATATTGATTTCTTCAGACTGGTCTTTCTCCTCTGTGCTGTTAAATACGTTATCGATCAGATTTTCATGGGAAAGCATTACCCCTTTCCCCTGTCCTGTTGTTCCGGAAGTAAAGATAATTACAGCGCACTCTTTTTCTTTTGCTGCCGGAACAAAGGGAGCGTCCTGATATGTGCTGCAGATATCAGGTACATTTAATTCCTGTACTTTCTGCATGCAGACAAAATATCTGATGTCTGGGCATGCTTCTTTGATTACCTCAACTTCTGAGTGATACTCCCAGTCATAGAGCAGAACGTTAATTTCCGCCTGATTGATATTTGCTGCCATTACCTCTTTCTGCGCCTGCACATCTATTGGGACTGCAATGTCACCTGAAGAAACGGTGCCAAATAAAGCCACTAAGAAACGATAACTGCAGCGGCCGAGCAGCGCTACGTGCATTGGTTGATCTTCTTTAATACTTTGAAGCCATGCGCCAAAAATTTTACTGTCTTTTAATAATTGACTGTATGTTCTGTCATAAAAGACATCTTCTCTCTCGTATTTCAAAAAAGTTTTCGCCGCATATTCTTCTCCTGCATTCACGAGTAAATCATATAAAGTCCGGGTGTTTTCTAATGATAACATACTACCTCCATCTCTTTTCATTCTTTTATTTCGTAATGCGAATTATAAAGTAATATGGAGAGCATAACAAAAAATAGATTATTTCGCAACGCGAAATAATCTATTTTTTGCTTTTTTTGAAAACCACAACCGGAAAGATTATTCTTCCTTGTCATATGCCAACACAATTCTCAGCAGCCGAAGCAGTTCGTTAATATCGTCTTTCCCAAGAATTTTAAACATTCCGGCATACTCCTTGCGAATTGCCTCCCGCTTTTTCTGCGCTTCCAGTCTGCCTTTCTTTGTGATCCACACTTCTGTTTTTCTTTTATCCTGCGCACTTTTCTTCCGCTCAATCAAGCCTTTATACTCAAGGCTGGAAAGAATATCCGTCATGCGTCCCGGCACGACATGCAGATGTTTTGTCAATTCGCCCGGCGTTGCTTTATTTTTTTTATAAGTCAGATAGTGAAGCGTTCCGTACTCTCCTCTGATGCTATCCTGAACTGTGCGGTTCATCCGGCGGTTCAGCAGTTCCGCCAGAAGAGAATACAATTCTTCACCTAAATTTTCTTCATCTTTATTCATGGTTCTCTCTGTGTGTACTCATCATCGAAAAATACTCCGCAAAAAAGCGGTTTATTTTTTCCAAAGTCCGTGCAGATTACAGTGTGCATATACTGCTTCAACCGTCTCTCCGTCTACCACTGCAAATTTGACTTTTGGTTCCTGTCCCGGTGTAAGATACTTAATCTGGAATCCCTGATTCGTCAAAAGAGCTACCCATTCAATGGAATGTTCCGCCATCATCGGATGCGCAACTTCACCAACAGAAACTTCTACAATCCCGTCTTTTTCCTCAAAAACCGGAATATGTTTTTCTACTGCCGCATCCACTGTTCCCGGAACAATCTCCGTCATTGCCTGGCCACAGCACATTACAGGAACCCCATTGTCCTGAACTTTTGTTACAATATTTCCACAATGCTCACATACATAAAATTTTAACTCCATAAGTCCCTCCTAACTATGTATTTTTTCAATAAAATTTGTACTCATAGAATATCATTTTTCATCCGGAAAAGCAATCTTTTTGAATTCATGAAGCCACTCCGGTTCAATTTCCAAATTTTCAAAGCATACTGCTGCTTTATGCACTGCAAAATGGTAGGAAGATGACTGTTGAAATGCTTTGTCCTGCAATGCATACCGAATCTGTTTCAAAAGAATTTCTGACTGCTCTTTCAATGTCATTTCTTTGGATTTGGAATCTGTTTTACTGATTTCTACCTGATTTAACACAAGAATATTAAGCCATGTCACAATCCGGTTAAACAGCACATCCTCCCAAAGTTCTGATTCTCCCTCCATGGATTTTAAGAGTTCTAACGCTTTTTCATATCCGCTTCTGGCTTCCTCAAACCGCTCTGTTTTGACATAAACCGCCGCGGTATTATTGTAAAATCCCGCCATCGTCAACGCTTTAGAAGGCTGTTCTTTTAAAAATTCCATGGCGTTCTGATAACAGATTTCTGCCTCGTCCACACGGTTGAAATGGCACAGCGTTGTTCCCATATTAATCCACATGGCTGCAACTGCAGGATGCTTTTCCAATCCGTGTTTCTCAATCAGCGCAAGTCCATCCGACACACTTGAAATTCCCTTCTGTTCCTGATCGGTGCTGCGGTAATATCCCATCATTTCGTTGAGTACGGAAATTTCCAGCGAAAGATTATTTTCCTGCCTTGCTTTGCTCAGACAGTCTTCAAGATATGCGCCCGCCGCTTCAATCTGATTTTCGGCAAAAAAACGGTCGAGCGTTTCAAAAAATTCCTGATTTTCCATCTCAGTTAAACTCCAATCCCTTTACTTCATCAAACGAAGAATATCCATAAAATTCTATGGTGTTTTGAAGAATCATTTCCGCCAGATTTTTTTGTTCTTTTGTCAGCTTCACAATAAATGCAGCATACTTTGACAGCGTTTCTTCTGAATAGGTGCCCAATTCGCCACGGAGATATGTCTCATAAGAAGTGTCATCGGGTTCATCTTCATAGGTATGGATTTTTCTGGCACGGGAAGAAATATTTGGATACTTTTTGGAAAACTCTTCCATCCACTGCACCTGTATCGCGGTAATCTGTTCAATCACCTGCTTCTGCCAGCTGCTTAAGGTTGGAAAGCAGTCTTTAATCTGCGCATATTCCTCCGGAACCGTGCTCTCCATCATCCGTCCATACTTTTCCGTAATCAGGTTTCTCCCCGCCTGTTCTGCCTCATAAAAATCCCGGATATAACTTTCAAGCATTGCTTCATCCCATGTCAGGTACTGGCTTGCCCGCATAATATAAAAAGTGTCCCAGTCGTTTTGACAGGCCGCTCTCCCACCGAGATTACGGGTTTTATCAAAAGCCTGAAATTCCATCGTCACCAATGTTTCAATCAATTCTTTTTTCTGCATCTTTTTTACCCCAATGATATGATTTCTGAAGCCATCGCCTCAATCGCTTTTTTCGATTCTTCGTTTAATGCAGAACGGATGGTTGCGGAATTGGTCAGATAAGTCAATTCCTTACTCTTTTCGAGCATTCCTGCCATCACACGCTTTGCCGTCGGCGCCCATGTTCCGTTTTCAATAAAACCGACCGTCCGCTTCTGGTAATTGCGTTCCGTTAAGTGGTCGATAAATGTTTTCATAAATGGGAAAATTTCTCCATTGTAAGTCGTCGTCGCCAGAATCAGTGTTCCGTAGCGGAACGCGTCTTCGACACATTCTGCCATGTCCTCTCTCGCAAGATCTGCCACAACAACTTTTGGGCATCCCTTATCCTCCAATTTTTTTGCAAGCAGCAATGCGGCCTCTTTGGTATTGCCATAAACAGAGGTGTACGCAATCATGACGCCTTCGCTCTCAACTCCGTAAGAAGACCAGGTGTTGTATTTATCGAGATAGTATTCCAGATTTTCTGTCAGAACCGGTCCATGCAGCGGACAGATAACTTCAATATCCAGTGCAGCCGCTGCCTTTAACAGATTCTGTACCTGCACCCCATACTTTCCTACAATTCCAATATAATATCGGCGCGCCTCACATGCCCAGTCTTCATCGGCATCCAGCGCTCCAAATTTGCCGAAACCGTCTGCGGAAAATAGCACCTTATCTTTCTCGTCATAAGTCACCATGACTTCCGGCCAGTGTACCATCGGAGCAAAAATAAATTGAAGCGTGTGTGTTCCCAGATTCAACTCCTCATTATTTGCAACCACTTTTCTCTGCGCCTTTTCCCCAATATGGTAAAATTGATCCATCATCTTAAAAGTCTGGACATTTCCCACAATGACAGCATCCGGATAAACCTCCAGAAAACTTGAAATATTGGCAGAGTGGTCCGGTTCCATGTGCTGTATCACCAGATAATCCGGCCTACGTCCATTTAACGCCTCTGAAAGATTCTCTAACCATTCCTTTCCAAAATTTTGGTCAACTGTGTCCATCACCGCAATCTTGTCATCTAAAATCACATAGGAGTTATACGCCATTCCATTGGGTACAATATACTGTCCTTCAAATAAATCAATGTCATGGTCATTGACTCCTACATATCTGATATCCTGTGTAATATGCATAATCCATCCTCTCTTTCCTAAGAAATCTTTATTTGTTCTGCGCAGAATCTTCCACGCTTTCATAAACGCTTTTAAATGCCGCGTACGTCTTCTGCATTCCCTCTATCAGCGGCGTATATGAAATGCCAAGAACCATCCTGCTAAATCCTGTATCACACAATTCCGTTTCGCTCCCATACACCGGAAAAGGAAGTGGAATTCCAAGTTCCATTGCTTTTTCTACGGAAACCGGAATTTTTTGGTACTGCAGACTGCCTTCTTCATTTATAGCACGCTCCAGGGCGTCCGTAAAGACTTGATATGTCAAAATTTCATCCCCGGCCAAATTGACTGCAGAATGATAGACTGACGGGTTTAACAGACATTGTTCAATCGCAAGCGCCGCATCTTTCACATATAAAAACTGAAATTTCCCATCTGTGCCCATAATCTCCGGCAATTGGTGATTTTGAACCACACTCCGGATAAAGAAAGATTCTCTCGGCGCATAATTATACGGCCCATATAAAATAGCAGGGCGCAAAATGGTATCCATAATTCCCCGTTTTTGACACTGGCTGATACATTCCTTTTCCGCAGCAATTTTTCCGTGAATATAAGCTCCGGCATCACCTTCGGAAATTCGCAATTCATAAGGAAAATCCTCCGGATGTATTTTCCCCGTCCCGCGCTGATATACATCTACCGTACTAATCAGGATATACTGTTTGACACTCGCCGGCAAAACAGAAAACAGCGTTTGAACGTGCCTGCTTTCATACGCGCAGAAATCAACCACCACATCATATTCTCCCTGGCGGATCTGCTGCAGGGCATGCGCATCGCTCCGGTCACCCAAAAGCTGCCGCACAGAAAAATCATCCATGGAATAGGTGCCGCGGTTAAATAATGTCATCTCATATTTTTCTGAGGCCAGCATTGTAAACACTCTGCCTAAAAAATAACTTCCACCAAGTACCAGAATCTTCATTTCTTTACCTCAATTCAACCCTTTTTGACAAATCTTCTTCTATTTGATAAAATTCCGCCGAAACACTCCGGCGGAATTTTGTTAATCCTGCAAAAACTCATAATAATCTGCTTCGCTCGCAAAGAGCATATATGTTCCGTTGACATATCCCATATAACCTGCCTGTGTATGATATCCCTTCATTTCCTCTTCCTCCTCCACAGATGTGTTTTGTTATCATCTATTATCTGAAAAGAGGTGTCCGTTAACCGGGACTCACACTGTGTCTTTGATTGAAATCCGCGTTTTTATATTCCGTAAAAGTTTATAACAGCCATATCCGATTAAGATGCTGATTGTATTTAAAATAAAATCGTCGATATCACATAATCCAATCCCGAACAGAAATTGGAGGAACTCAATCCCCAGAATAAGCAGGATTCCTGAGACAAAAGTCGTTAAGAATTTTTTTCCATCCTGCTTCAAACACAATGGCAGCAAAAATCCATAGGGAATAAAAATCACAATATTACAACACAGATTTTTGAAAAACCAGTCGTTGAGCGCATGTACCTGACCTGCATAAAATGTAATGGTTTTGAATGGAATCCACTGAATCTGTCCATGCCTGATTTTTTCCCCTTGAAACCATTGTTGTATAGTATCCATTGCAATACGGGTTGGAAATTTAAAAACCAGTATCAGCAAAAGAACACCAAGATACAGAATGAATAAAATCTTTATGAAATTTCTGATACTCTTATTTCTTTTTACCGGCATTTTTGTTTCTTCTTGAGGAATTTTTTTTGAGATTTTCCTGTTGATCCTTTTCCTTTCGTTCTTCTGCCTGTTTTAACTCCTTTTCCCGCTCTAATGCCCGTTTTTCATCCTCTGTGGTAGTCATCGCAATCTTCTTTGGTACTTTCTTTTCATTGATACTAAATTCTTCATCGGATATTTCCCCATATTCACTATATCCATAGCCATAGCCGTATGCACCATAACCGCTTTTTCCGTATCCATATCTGCCATAACCGTACTTTCCATACCCGTAATGCTTTCCATAGCCGTATCCATAACTATAACCGTATCCATAGGAAATCCTCAGCTTCCCGGCAGATGCATTTAAGATACATCCAATCAATGGAACACGCGTATAAGAAAATTCCTGAATCGTATTGAGAATTTTATGAACATGTACATCATCCTCTTTCACAACATAAATGATGCCATCACTATATTTCGCCAACACGGCTGCATCCGAAGTATCGCCACAATGCGGGGCGTCAATGATAATATAATCTACTACTTCTTTTGATTCTTCGATAAAATGTTCCATTTCGTGAGAATTCAGGCACAGAATGGAATTTTTTGACGGAATATTCGGCGCAAGCAGGAGAACTCTGGTTTCCGGAAGATTGACAATCGCTTCACTGTTCTTTATTTTTTTATCTAATAACTGCTCCATGGAATAATCAGCCATCTCTGCTCCCGTCATTGCGCGCAGCGACGGTTTTCGTAAATCCCCATCAATCAGCATGACATGACTTTGGTTTTTAGATAAAGAATACGCCAGATTCATCGCGAATGTACTTTTTCCTTCTCCCTCTTTTGTGCTTGTAATCAATATCACCTTATAATTTTTTTGTTTTAATATCCGCTCGCACCGGGAAACACTTGAACGCATCGCTTCCAAATACCGGAATCCTACATTCTTATTGATAATAGAGCACACCTTGTCTTTTTTGCCGGGATTTACGGCAGGCAACGTGCCAAAACATGGAATACTCAAATATTTTTCAACATCTTTCTTCGATTTTATTGTCTTGATAAAAAACGCATAAATAACACTCGGAACCAATCCAAACAGCAAACCGACCAACCCATATAAAAAGATTGTGCTGACCGGCGCGTAAGGATTGATGGGATCCTGTGATAATGTCGGCTCTTCGAGAATCGTAATTTCCGTATCCCCAAGCACGAATGCCACAACACGGGAATAATTATTGATAACGGATTCAATAACCTTATAATTCAATTCCGCATCTTTTCCGGTGGAGACAATACTTAAAATATTTGTTTCGTCTACAACAGAAATATCCAAGGTACTTGGCATATAATCAACGCCAATATCTTTCTCAATAATTTCATAAAAAACTTCATTGTTGATTAGGTAATTAAAACTGACGCTCAATGCCGACGCCAACAGGGTGTTATTGGTATACGATTCATCATTCTGCCCGTTATATTCCGCTGCCGTAATAGAAAAAGTCGCTTTCGATTCGTATAATGGAATATAACTCTTCTTATATTTCAAATATCCTAAAAATCCCGCAACGATTGCCAGGACTACGGCAACCCACCAGAGTCTTCGAAATCCATTGAAAAAACCTGCAAAAATTTCTGCAAGACTTTTCGGTTCCGGTTCCATGGAATTGGCGATATTATTTGTTTCATTCATTTTCATAGATTTCCACCGCCTTTCCCTCCTGATTTGACAATAAAGTCATTTTCCGTTTCATATTCATACGAAGCACTCTATAATCATTTAAAACACATCCAAGCATTTTTGTATTTGAATCATTCATTAAATTCAAACAGTTTTCAACGTCTTTTTTATAAGAAAAATCCTGTCTGATTACTAATACTGTGTAGTCCACGCGGTCTAACAACGCCTCCGCGTCAGACACTAAAGCCATTGGCGGCGTATCGACAATCACATAGTCCGCCATCATTCTGCATTTTCTTAACAAATCCGCCATTGCTCCGGATTTCATATATACATTCGTATTGGAATGTCCTTTCGAAGACAAAATCAAATGAAGCCCCGTTCCGGAATCATGATACATGACCTCATCTAAACCACATCGCCCTTCAAACAGATTGACCAGATCCACCACTTCGGATTTTGGAAGGTCCAGCATTTTGTAGATAGCCGGCTTTCTCATATCAGAATCGATTAGAATCACCTTTTTTCCTTCCCGGGCAAAAGACAGCGCTACATTCAATGCTACTGTGGATTTTCCTTCATTTTCACAAACACTTGTCAACATATACACATTTCGGCTCGGATGCCTCTCGTGTTCATACTCCATTTTTATTCGGATATTATTGATAGACTCCACAAATTGTGTTGAAATGATCGGGCTGGTAATTAATAAAGCCTTTACCTGCTGCGCCAATTTTGCTTTCAATGTCTTATTTTTTGTCTCATGTAAAATAGTTCCCAGCAGGTTGGCTTCCAGTTCCTCTTCAATCATACTTTCCGATTTGATTGTGGTTCGGAAAACACTAAAGAGAATAATCAGGACAATTGCAATGAGACCGGCGATGAGTCCCATCATCAGCGACCGGTTCTGCGGCGCCAGGGAATTATCCGGCATTGTGGCAACAACCGGCGCTTTCAGTTCGTCAAAAACCGCGTCGGAATTTAAATATTCCGATAACTCATTGTAGTTGTCCATAATAATGCCGATCGTTTTATAAGATTCCACCGGGTCGCTTGAAGTCACTGTAATCTTCATTAAGTTTGTGCCCTCAATCAGTTGTACCCCCATAATGGCATCCATAGTGGACTTGTGTAGTTCTTTTTGAATTCTGGTATTCATAATTTCCGTATTCATCAAATTCTGGAATACGGAAATAACACTTTCTGCAAATCTGCGGTTTGTAAAAACATAATTACTGCTCTGTCTTGGAGTAACCACATAAATGGAAGAACTCGTATATTGCGGAACATAATCTTGTTTCAAGAGAGTATATTCCCCCATAATGCTTAAACAAACCACAATAATAACAATCCACGCCCGATGAAGCAGATCCATTACCAGCGAATACATACTGATATTGTTAAAATTTAATACACTTTTTCCTGACATCTTTAGTCCTCCACAATAACCGATAAATAAGTAATTCCTTCATCAGTTTTTTCAGGATTGACTGTATATTCTACCGAATAGGAACCCTTTTTTTTCATATCAACATTCGTGTTTGTAACTTCAACCAGAGACTTGTTGATATCATGTCCATCAACGTCTTTCACGGATTTCACATAATCCAGCGGCTGAAAATTCTCCCCTTTTTTGACATATGCAACATTTGTTTTTAATTCTATGACTGAACTCAATTTATTTTCCGGCTTAATGACTACATTGGATTTAAATTTAACAGTATCTCCCAGACTGTTTGTCACCTGCGCAGTTACCGTATACTGACCCGCGCTGCTGGTTGACGTCGTGTTCGATAAAATTTTAATCTTATCGCTGATATCTCCATCCCGCTCATCCGTTGCACCGAGCACATCCAGTACGGATACGTCAGAGCCTAAATCAAAACAAAGCGGCTGTTTTAAAGTGAATTTTGGCGATTCATAGTCGGTAAATTTTATTTTTCTTGTCGCCTTCGTCACATGATGGTCAGAATCCTCTACGACATAAGTCGCGTTACAGATATGATTTTCCTGATCGACAAAATTGGAGATGGATTCCACAATAATTCCGGAAGTTAAATCTCCATCTTCTTTATCTCCGGCCGTAATCTCTCTCAGCAGCTCATCTTCTGAATCATGGATAGAACATTCTAAAATATCTGTATTCATTTGAATTTCCGGCGGCGTATTGTTTGAGTGATTCAGATTCCGATAATAATCTGCTATAAACAAAACGGATATGATGATAAATACAACAATAATCATTCTTTTAATCAGTCTCATACTTCCTCCACTTCATTACCCTCATTAGTGTTTCTTTATTTTTCAATTTGTATTCCCGCTGCTGACTGCTTTCCTATAAAATTCCTGCAGCCAGACTGCGTTTTCTTTAATATCAAATCCTGCCTTTTTAATATCGTCAAAAGTATCTTTTCTTTGAAATTGATTTAAAAATTCTAATACACTTCCGGCCCATTGTTTTGGACTTTCCCGCAAAGGAATCACTTTTACATTTCCTGTCAGGTCGCATTGAATCGGAACCTTGTCCGAGATGACGCATGGGAGACCGCACGCCTGCGCTTCCACCATTGTGACCGGCAGTCCCTCAAACAGAGAGGGAAGTAAAAATAAATCAAATGCCTGATAAAGCTCTTCAACGTCTTCCCGCACCCCTAAAAATTGTACGGCGTCTGACAGCCCAAGCCGGTTTACTTTCTCCCGTATCTGATTTTTTAAGGCGTCATCGCGTTCTCCACCGCCAACTAATAAAAGGACGGTCCCGGGATCTTTCCGATGAATTTCATAGAAAAGATCAATTAAGAACGTATGGTTTTTCTGCGCAAAGAATCTGCCTACATGACCGATTACTTTCTTACCTGTGACACCCAGTTTTTGTTTCATTTGTTTTGATTTTTTCAAATCATATTGATATTTTTCCGCATCAATCGCATTGTTCATTAGAATGACCTGATTGCGGTTTTTTCTCCCATATAACCAGTCCCCCGCCTCAATGCCACAGGAAAACATATGCGTATTATAATATTTTAACATAAATCGAAAATAATATCTGACGATTTGTTTCAAATCAAATCCCAGGGGGCGGTTATGTGCGTGGGAAATCCGCACTGGAACTCCCTGTTTTTTTGCCACTTTCAAAGGAAGATAACTCCGCTCTTCCAGATTTGAATGAATAATCTGATATTCCGGGTGCCGTATTAAGAAGTCTTTCATTTCCCGTTTATAACGATGAAATTTTCCGGGATACATCGGACACATATGAAAAACCTTTCCTCCCATGGCTTCAATTTCATCTTCATATGCCGCCCGGTAATCGCGATTCGTCAAAAAATCAAACCGGATGACATTGCGGTCGATATTTCTCATATAATTCATAATCATCGCTTCGGCGCCACCACGATCCATGACGGTATCAAGAACTAAAACATGTATTGGTTCCATTCATTTCTCCCTGAAAACTAAAAATCTTTCCTGTTTCGGATACAGGCTGTAATATATCAAACCTGTTTCTTTAGACTTATGAGAGAACCGTCCCCTCCGGAACGTCTTCCCGCACAACGACTCCCGCTCCGATAATGCAGCCATCTCCAATGGTAACTCCTTTTAATACCACTGCATTTGTACCTATCCAGCAATGTTTTCCAATACTCGTTTCCTGCTTCTTATATCCCTGTTTTTTTATGAGTATTTCTTCATTTTGAACCCGGTGATTATGGTCATAAATATGAACATTTTCCCCAAAAATTGTTCCGTCTCCAATGACTACACTCTGCACTGCATTGACAGAACAGCCATGATTAAAAAAACAATGTCTTCCAATCTGAATTGTTCCCTTTTCCTCAATTGCAATATGGAATCCGCTGCGCCATGTGGTGCCCTTGCCAATTTGAAGTCTTTTTCCAAAAAGAACCTTATATAATATTTTTTGAATCCATGCTTTCAGATGATACCATAGTTTTAAAACGTTCATTGATTTTCCTCACTTTTCTGCTCATCTCCGGAAAAACCGGCATATTTCTATGGTCTGGAAATCATTTTTCACCATGAAAACGATGTCCCAAACGCCCTACAGCTGCGTTTTCAAACAACGCCTCCATTTCCTTTGCCGCACTATGAATATCATAACCCGCATCACGCACTTTCCGGTTCATTTCACTTCGGTCTTGTTCCGTCTGGCAAAAAGATAATAACTTATTCGCCCATTCCACGGGATCCTCTTCCAGAGAAGCAAACTGAATTTCTCCGGTCATATTAATCTCATAGGCGACCCGGTCCGATACCAGGCATCTCGTCCCTGCTGCCTGCGCTTCTACAAGCGTCATTGGAAAACCCTCACTCCGGGACGGCATCACTAAAATATCCATTGCCTGAAGGAGTTGCGGAATATCTTCCCGTATTCCCAGAAATTTTACTCCGCTGTCAACGCCCAATTCCTTTGCCATCTGCCAAATCTTTTTCCTGGTCTCAATTTCTTTTTTCGGTTTTCCACCGCCGACTAACAGCAGAACACTGTCTCGACGCTGCTTTCGCACTTCAGCGAATATGTGCAGTAAAAATTCATGGTTTTTCTCATAACAGAATCGTCCGATATGTCCTATGACCAAGGTATCTTCCTGTATTTTCAATGCCTTTCGCGTTTTTTTGCGATTTTTTTCCTCAAAAGAAAAAAGGCCTGCATCAACAGCATTTTTAATAATTGTAACATTTTTTTCTGAACCAAACAACCACTTTGCAGGTTCAATGCCGCATGCAGCCTTTATGAAATCTGTCTTCTTCAATTTTTTCCTAAAATAGAGCCGAACCGGATATTTCAAATTCCAATATCCCGGTATGGAATGTGCGTGAACAATCCGAACGGGCAGATTCATTTTTTCTGCGACGCGCATTGCAAGATAACTCCGCTCTTCTAAATGAGAATATAAAATCTGGTACTGCGGATGTCTTTCCAAAAACTGCTTGAGTTCCCATTGATATTTTCTAAATTTCCCCGGCAGGATTGGAGACATTCGGTAGATATGGCTTCCAAGTTTCTGAATCTCCTGTTCATAGTCCATCGGCCCCGGTCTGTTGACTAAAAAATCAATCTGTATCCGTCTTCTGTCAATATTTCTAAGATAATTCATCATCATTGTCTCAGCGCCGGCGCGGTCCATAAGCGTAATCAGCACCAATACATATATTTTATTGTCTGCCGCTCTTTTGCAAGTATCTAACAAGTTTTAAACCACCTCTCCCTTGTGATTAATTTGATATTCTCTACAGAATTCGTTAAATCCCATTCGATACAATTTTGCATAAAGTCTGCACATGCTTTGATCACTATGTGATTTTAAAACCTCATTGTGGGCATTTTCAATAATCTGTTTATCGACCCCTTGTTTCAGTTCCTGAATCTTTTGAACAAATGCATCCGGTTTTTCACAGAGAAAACCCGTCTCGCCATCAAAAATGATATCCTTGTTTCCTACAATATTTGTAGTGATACATGGTTTTTTCATGTACATCGCTTCCAATAGAGACAGCGGCAGTCCTTCCCAGCGGGAAGTCAGAATAAACAAATCTCCTTGGCTTGAAAGTCTCAGCGCCTCGTCCGACTCTTTCCATCCGGTAACTTCTATATTGGGGCTTGTCAGAACATCCCTCATATCTCCATCCCCAATCCAGAGAAACCTTATCTCAGGCAGTTTCTGCGCAATCTCATTAAATAGTTCCGGATTTTTCTGATAAGTAATCCGGCCGGAGGTATATACTGTAAACGGAGTATTTTTTTTCGGTTCTTCTTTCATTACGGCATCCAGCCTGTCTGTCTCAACACCGTTTAAAATACAAATCGTTTTTTTACAGACTTTTTTACTCTTTTCCCATTCACTCTCTCCGCATGCAATCGTAACACATTCACAAAGGCCGCAAATCTTTTCCACAAATCTAAATACAATTCTTTTTATGGGCGCAATATCTTTCATAAAAAAACTGTACCCGTGCGGCGTATAGTACATCTGTACATTCTTTTTCGGCAGAAACAGTCTTCCAACAGCTCCGGCGATAGAGGAATGAAGATGAATAATATCCGGCTTGATTTGTTTTATGAGCTGTTTTAGTTCGCCCGCCGCCAGCCAATTATGTCTCAATCCCGCAGAACGGTGAAAATTTTTCACATAAGTCAACTTTACCCTATCGTCAAAATAATCTCCAATATTTTCCGGCGTTTCATCTCTGACTCCATATGCAATCGTAATATCAAACTCTTCACACAACCCATTTGCTAGTGTGGCAAGATATGTAAATATACCGCCCCCCATCGCTTCAACAGCATAAAGTATCCTCTGACGTTGTCCCATTTGTGCGAGTTCCTTTCCAATTTTTACTTTCCCTGAACATTTTCCCTAATACAATTTCCATCTGTTTTTTACCCGGATCCCCCGGTCCGAATCCTCCTGCTTTGTTACCAAAGAAAGCGCTCCACTTACTGTGAACCTTTCCCTGTGAGGACAACCCAGACCGTTTTTAGTATAATTTTGATATCTTTCCCGATATTCCAATTTTGAATATATTCATTATCCAGTTTCACAATTTCTTCGAAATCTGTCATATCACTTCTTCCACTCACCTGCCACATTCCGGTCAGTCCCGGCTTTGCGGCCAGACGGCTTTTATGGTGCAGTTCATACCGCTCATATTCGTCCATTGTTGGAGGTCTGGTCCCCACCAGACTCATATCTCCCTTGAGGATACTCCAAAAATTTGGGAATTCATCAATCGAGGTTACTCGCAGAAAATGTCCCAGTCCTTTTTTTGTTCCATCCGGTCCGCTTCCAATAATTCTAGGGTCTGCATCCAGCTTAAACATAAGCCCCTGCATCTTATTTTTCTCCATCAGTTCTATCTTTCGTTCTTCAGCGTCAGAATACATGGACCGGAATTTATAAATATAAAAACTTCTTCCGTTTTTCCCTACGCGCTGCTGTCTGAAAAATACAGGGCCGCTTGGGTCTGCAATCTTAATCGCAGGAGCGACAAATACATAGAGAATCCCTGTAATCAGACAGCCCACGATTCCGGCAGCAATATCAATGCACCGTTTTAAAAACAACTGAAAAACATGAACATTACTATTGCTGACAATAGCGACATTTGTTTCATTGATATGAGAAAAATGAACATGATAATTCCCATTCAGGATAATATCGAGTTTTAACTGAACCGTAATTCCCATCACCAAAAACTCATTGATAATTTTTGCATTTTTTTCATTTTCATTATTGTCTACACACAGCATGATATCGTCCACAACATTTTTGCAGGCGTAATCATAGATATCGTTTCCCCGTGCAACGACAGGAATCCCATCCACCTGTCCGGCTTTGAAATCTTCCTCTAAAATTGCAATGCCCACAAGCCGGTATCTCTGATCCGGACCATTGCGGAGCTCCCGCACGGCGTCTTCAATCATGTCCTTTGAGGAAACAATCAACATATGTTCTTTTCTTCTCTGGTCTTTCCCCTGTTTTGTCACCACTTTCTTTAAAATTACATGCACCAGATACATTATGATGTAATTAAAAAAGAAAAACATAATGATAACAATTCGGGAAAAGGATTCGCTTTCCTGAAGAACAAACAACAGCATAATTATAGAGAAAAACAGGAATATATTATAAAACCCGACTTCTTTGAATTCGTCAAAATATCCTCTTCTTAAAATTCCTGAATAGTAATTAAGAAAAAATGCAATACAAAAGTGCATGATGGATACAAACAACGCCATCATTCGATATTCGCGCTGTGCATACATATTAAAATTATTTGAAACTGCCTCGGCAGCAGAAAAAAATCTAAAAATAAAAGCAAGATATAAGGATAAATTGATACAAATTAAATCAGACAAAATAAAATCCCAATGTTTCATCCAACTGCTGTATCTAATATACATTCTTTTGCCATCCTTTCAGTTTATCAAGTAGTTTTCGGTAAAAAAACATTTTATTTCTACTATTTTGTTTTCTTGAATATTTTATCATAGAAATCCATACAAATAAATATCTTTTTTATCAATGGATTAAAATGGAACAGCTATGTTCTGTAAAATGCCATATTTTTTCAATAAATATGGATTATTTGTAAATTTTTATGACAGAAATGTAAATTGTCATATTTTTCATTGAATTTCTTGACGCTTTCTTATATTCTATTTATAGTTTTTTTGAAAGGAAGGCTGCAGAAAACGGAATTTCTGCGCATAGAAAGATGAGGAATTTTAAAAATAAAATCATAAATTTGATGTATGGACGATATGGATATGATCAGTTTACCGGATTTTTACTGGGATGCATATTATTTCTATTTATCCTATCCTTTTTTGTTTCGTCCAGAATACTCAATGCCCTTTCTTTATTATTGATGATTTATATTTATTTTCGTATCTTTTCCAAAAACATTTATAAAAGAGCCGCTGAGAATGAAAAATATTTAAAGACCACCGGAAAAATACGGAAACTGTTTCGGATTAAAAAGAAAACACTCGGTCAGCGGAAATATTATCGATTTTTTAAATGCCCGAAATGTAAGCAGACGATTCGGATTCCCAAAGGACATGGACGGATAGAAATCAAGTGTCCGAAATGCCATTACAAATTTATTAAAAAAAGTTGAAACATTCCGTTTCGTGTGTAGTTGTTTTTATGTTTAGAGGTCTTCTATGTTTGGATATGTCGTTGTGCATCAGCCGGAACTGAAAATCAAAGAATTTGAAATTTATAAAGGGTATTACTGCGGATTGTGCCATACCCTCTTGAAGCGCCATGGGATTTCCGGTCAGATGACTTTAACGTATGATATGACATTTCTCGCAATGCTGCTTTCTTCCCTATACGAAGCGGAAGTTTTCGAGGAAAGCCGCCGGTGCCTGATCCATCCAGCGCGAAAACATCGTTGTATCCGGACTGTCTACACTGATTATGTCGCGGATATGAATCTTTTGCTATCCTATTATAAAGCAAAAGATGACTGGAACGATGACCATTCGCTGCTCAAACTCGCTTTTTCCAAAATGATTCAAAAGCATGCCATAAAAAATCAAAGCATGCCGGATACACAGTTTATTTCTTATGAAATCAAGGCAGATAAAATTGCATCACTGTTAAATGAACTGAATATTCTCGAAAAACAAAAGATTTCTGACATTGATGTGATGGCGGGGATTTTCGGATCTATTATGGCGGTTCTCTTTGAACCAAAAGAGGATTTATGGAGTGCTTCCCTAAAGAAAATAGGTTTTTTCCTTGGAAAATTTATCTATATCCTCGACGCTTATGACGACTTGGAAAAAGACAGAAAACACGGCAATTACAATCCGTTTTATGAGCTTTCCCAAAAACCGGATTTTGACGCACAGATCCATTCCATGCTGACTATGATGATTGCAGAGTCGACAAAGGCGTTTGAATATCTTCCGGTTTTGGACAATGCTGAAATTTTACGAAACATTATGTATGCCGGCGTATGGCAGAAATACTATAATATTAGAGAAAGACGATTAGGAGCCAAAAATGAGTGACCCATATAAGGTATTAGGCATTTCCAGAGATGCCTCTGACGAAGAGATCAAAAAAGCATATCGTGAAAAGAGCCGTAAGTATCATCCTGACGCCAATGTGAATAACCCAAACAAGGAAAAGGCAGAAGAAATGTTTAAACTCGTTCAGGAAGCATACGACCAGATTATGAAAGAACGGAAATATGGTTCTTATGGCGGCAGCCAGTCCGGTCCTTACTCTTCCGGCAATACCGGTTCCGGCGCTTATGGGGGCTACTCCTCTTTTGAAGATTTATTCCGGGAAGCGTTTGGCGGATATTACAGCCAGACAGGAGGCTATTCCTCCGGTTCTTATAATCAGGAAGAATCTTACTATACGGCTGCGGCAAATTACATTAACAACCGTCACTTCCGGGAGGCATTAAATGTGCTGAACAATATTCAGCAGAGAACTGCCCGCTGGTATTTTTTAAGCGCTATTGCAAATAACAATGTGGGAAACAATATGATTGCCTTAGACCATGCAGAAAAAGCTGTCGAAATGGAGCCCGACAACATTTCTTATCAGCGCTTGCTGCAAACATTGCAAAGCGGCGGTCAATGGTATCAGGAAAGGCAGTTTTCTTATGGCGGGGACGAGCGCTCCATGTGTGGTTCCATCATTCCATGTTATGCGCTTTGTCTTCTCAGCTACTGCTGCTCACCGCGATGCTGACCAAAACGCAGAGAAAAAGAGAGTCCTTCAGGACTCTCTTTTCCTATGTGCAGATACTTTCAATAAAAATCACTCGAAAATAACCTGCTTTTCCGTGGTTGTTTCAGGAATACTTCTCTGTTTTTCTGTCAAATCTTCCGATGTAAAAATATGTCCATCAATCCGGAGTTCCTGCCACGCCTCTGTTGGCGCAACAGTATTTTCTTTCTTCCACTGTGCATAAACTTCCTTTGTTTTTTTATTTTGCGCGGTATTTGCACTTTCTTTGGAACTCATGGCTTCCATGATCGTTTCTACTTTTTCTGCAATTTTCTGTTTTTGAAAGACTATTTCCAGTCTTTCTTTCGTAATAGAATTTTTCTTTAACAGGGTATCGCTCGATTCAGCAAAAAACAGAGAAACCATTTTTTTAATCTCTTCTTTTTCTTCATCCGTCAAAACAATATTATATTGCCCTGCCAGTGCGTACAGACATTCTCTTTGACAGATTTCATCAAGAACCTGTCCTTTGACAACCGTTTCCCATGTGGAACCGCCGGTCATCTCACTCTTCCAGTCAATTTCCTGATTCCGGGTAAGATAATACGTCTCATAAGTGGCCTGCGCAGTATACAGATAATACCTGGCTTCATCCAGATAAACGGGCGCATCTCCGGCATGAATTGCAATCACTTCAGAATCCTTCTGCATTGCTGTTTCTTCGATTTTACTCTCTCCCCTGCCGCACGCAGCCAGACTCATACATGCCATCGCAACTATCAGCGATAGAATACCTTTTTTCATAATGTATCTCCCAAAATAATATTATATTTCCCCAAGCAGCGTGGATAAATCATCAACCAGATGTTCCGCTCTCTCAATCACTGTCTTTTTGCTGTCTCCGGGTTCATATAAAAAGTATGGACTATCTTGTGGAATAAATTTCAGACGGCCTCTGTATTCCCGAACCAGAAGCGGAATTCGTTCCACATCAATGTTTGCATCCGGCCACATGGAAATTTTCATATGAGATTTATTGCCTGAAATTTCTGTGACATAAACCTGATGCGCTTTATTCTTTAACAGAACAATTTTCAGCAGATTCTCAACCTGTACCGGAATATCGCCAAACCGGTCAATCAGCTCATCCTGCATATCTTCGTATTCCAAACCGGTTTCTATCCCTGCAATCCGTTTATAAACATCCATCTTTAAGGCTTCATTTTTGATATAAGCCGGAGGGACAAATGCATCCACCGTCAGATCAATTTTGGTTTCAAAATCTTCCTTCGGTTTGTTTCCTTTGAGGACTCCAATCGCTTCATTGAGCATTTTGCAGTACAAATCATATCCCACTTCTTCCATGTGTCCGCTCTGGGCAGCCCCCAGAAGATTTCCGGTACCCCGGATTTCCAAATCTTTCATCGCAATTTTAACACCGGAACCAAGTTCCGTAAAGTCGCGAATCGCTCTGAGCCGTTTTTCCGCCACTTCAGTCAGCAGTTTGTTTCTGCTATACATTAAAAACGCGTAGGCAGTCCGGTTTGATCGCCCTACTCTTCCCCGAAGCTGATATAACTGGGACAATCCCATGCGCTCCGCATTGTGAATAATAATCGTATTGGCATTCGGAATATCGAGTCCTGTTTCTATGATTGTTGTCGTGACCAGCACATCAATTTCACCGTTTACAAAATCATACATCACTTCTTCCAGCTGCCGTTCACTCATCTGTCCGTGCGCAAAAGCGACCGTCGCCTCCGGAACAATCTGCTGCACTCTTGCAGCAATTTCCGCAATATCCGCCACTCTGTTATAAACGTAGTATACCTGTCCGTTTCGAGCCAGTTCCCGGTGAATCGCATCCCGCGTGATTTCTTCATTGTATTCCATCACAAATGTCTGAATCGGCATCCGGTCCTGCGGCGCTTCTTCCATCACACACATATCGCGGATCCCTATCAGGCTCATATGAAGTGTCCGCGGAATCGGCGTTGCCGTCAGCGTAATGACATCGACCGTATTTTTCAGTTCCTTGATTTTTTCTTTATGACGGACGCCAAACCGCTGTTCCTCATCGATAATCAAGAGTCCCAGATCCCGGAATTTCACATCTTTACTCAGTAATCTGTGCGTCCCGATGACAATGTCCACATAACCTTTTTTTAAATCCCGGATGGTCTGATCCAGATTCGCTTTCGTCCGAAATCTCGACAGCATTTCGACACGTACCGGAAAGTCTTTAAACCGCTGTGTAAACGTTTTGTAATGCTGCTGCGCCAATACCGTTGTCGGCACGAGATATGCGACCTGCTTGTTGTCCTGCACCGCCTTAAATGCTGCGCGGATTGCCACCTCTGTCTTGCCAAAACCCACGTCGCCGCATATCAGCCGGTCCATGATTTTTGTGCTTTCCATGTCTTTTTTTACTTCATTGATGGCATTTTGCTGGTCTTCTGTCTCCTCAAAAGGAAACATCTCTTCAAACTCTCTCTGCCATTCACTGTCCGGACTAAACGCATATCCCTGACTGTTTTCACGAATTGCATAGAGTGAAACAAGTTCCTTTGCAATATCTGCCACCGCTTTTTTGACCCGTGTCTTTGTCTTTTTCCATTCCATTCCCCCAAGCCGGTTCAGCTTTGGCGGCTTTGCCTCACTGTCTGCATATTTCTGAATCATGTCAAGCTGGGTGGCAAGCACATACAGATTTCCACCGTCTGCATATTCGATTTTAATGTAATCTTTCATTACATGGTCTACTTCAATCTTTTCAATACCCCTGTAAATGCCGAGACCGTGATTTTCGTGTATGACATAATCCCCAATGCTTAAGTCCGCAAAACTGGAAATGGCGTCTCCTGAATAATTATGCTTTCTGCGTTTTCTTTTCTTTTTTTGCCCAAAAATGTCATTGTCAGAAATTGCTGCAAACTTGATGACCGGATAGAGAAATCCTTTGCGCAGGTGTCCTTTGACGATCATGACCTCTCCCGGTTTTACTTCCCGATTTTGATCCTCTTCGTAAAAGGCGCTGATTTCAAAGTCCCGCAGATTCTGCGCCAGACGTCTTCCTCTGGTTGCCGACGCTGTGACCAGTAAGACTGCATACTTCTGTTTTTTATACCGCTTTAAATCTTCTACCAGAATTTCAAATTTACTATTGTAAGGACTGACATTGCGCACGTCGACTTCAATAAAATCCGTCACTTGAGAAAAGTCTGTTTTTTGGGCAATTGAAGTAAATAAGACGCACTGCCTGTCTCTCATTTCTTCGAGAATCTGTTCTTTCGGCCACAAAATATCTGTCTGTCCCGGAAGTACATATCCTTTTTCGAGACGGTGTCTCATACTTTCGGAAAACTCTGCTTGAACGCTCTCTAAATGTTCTGCCACACGCCTTGGCTCATCGATAAAAAAGACCGCATCTTTGAGATAATCTAAGAGACTCACCACGGGATTGCAAAAATAGTTTACATAACTTTCCATGGCGACGGCCGTGGGATTTATTTCCAGAATACTTAAAAAATCCTTCGCTGCAGACTCAAGACGATGCGCCTCCTCCGTTTTCATTGCTTTACGAAAAACCGTTGTCTGCCGTTTCAGTTCTTCTTTCATCTGCTCGATTCCATGCAATATCTGCTGTTTTGTCAGAATATATTCTGTCGCAGGATAAATCCTGACACTTGAAAGATTTTCAATCGAGCGCTGGCTTTCTACTTCAAAACTTTTAATAATGTCTACTTCATCATCCCACAGGTCAATCCTGTATGGGGTTTCCTCGGTCAATGTGAAGATATCAATAATGCTTCCGCGGACCGCAAATTGTCCCGGGCCGCTTACCTGTTCCACTGCCTCGTAGCCCATCTGTACCAGTTTTGTTTTGAGTGCATCTGTCTGCACAATGCTCCCCTCTGAAATTTCAATGGAATGGTTTTGAAGTTGCTCAAAAGGCAGAATCTTTTCCAGAAATGCATCGATGGTCAAAATGACTGTAAAAGGTTTCTTCTCAATCAGTTTTTGCAGAAATTCCAACCGCTGCTGCAGAATCAGATTTCCATGAACATCGGCGCTGAAAAAAATGAAATCCTTAGACGGATACAACACCACGTCATCGCAGAATGACTTTAAATCCTCATACAATTCTGCCGCTTTGACGGCGCTAAAAGTAACGATGACTTTCTGCTCATAGCCATCGCTCAATCCACTAATAAAATGTGCAAGTCCGGAATCTCCACATCCTGTCACCTGACAGGAACGGTTGTGGGATAAGCAGTCTCTTGCCTGCACAAATTCATTTAATTGGTACAGCGGATAATCAAAGTAATTCATTTTCTACCCTGCACTTTCACAATTGAACTTCCATCATTGGTATTTCTGTGCAAATCCACTTAATTATATCGATTCATGGCAGTTTCCACACTGTCGACAATCATGACCTTGACGGCGCCTGCCGCATCAATGACTGCATCATCAATCAGTCTGCGTTCTGCCTTTCCAAATTTTCCCAAAACATGCTTCACTAAATTGCCTTCATTGGCGCCAACGCCAACCCGGACACGCTGAAAATTCTGTGTTCCCGCATGGGCTATAATGCTTTTCAATCCATTATGTCCGCCGGCGCTGCCTTTTGCGCGAATCCTTATTTTACCCGTCGGCAGATCAATATCATCAGAGATGACAATCAAATCCTTCTCCGGATCTAATTTATAAAAATCTATGACCGCCCTGACAGCTTCCCCGCTGTTGTTCATATAGGTCTGCGGTTTCATTAAAATAACTTTCCGGGTTCCAATCAAGCCAATCCCACACAATGCTCTATGTCTCTTTACCGTCACGTCAATCCCCATCTGGTCTGCCAGTTCGTCAATCACATCAAATCCTACATTGTGTCTGGTCTTCTCATATTTTTTTTCCGGATTTCCAAGTCCAATTACAGCATACATAAATTTTCCTCAAAACTTCAATCTGTTTTATGGAACTATTTTATCACATAAAAACCGGAAATGAAACTCTAATCAGCAGGAAAAAAGAGGAACCGACCTTGTCGGTTCCTCTAAAATTCAATGATTTTACGTTTTACTCCTCGTCTGTTTCCATTAAAGCCTGCTCATAAGCATCCAGCACTTTTCCCTGAATGAAACTTCTGGTTTCGGAATTGATTGGATGTGCAATATCACGATATTCTCCATCGGCTGCCTTTCTGCTCGGCATTGCAATAAATAATCCTTTTTCTCCTTCTACGACTTTAATGTCATGAACAACAAATTCTCCATCAATTGTGATAGAAACAACTGCTTTCATTTTCCCCTCTTTTGTCATCTTTCTAACTCTAATATCTGTTATATTCATTTTTACTTCCTTCCTTTTACAAACTGTATCTGAAATTTCTTTCGTTGATAATTGTTATTTCTCCATCAACTGCTCCAATTTTTTCATTTGGATTGATGGTACTGTGGCTCTCCACAATGCAATTCTCTACGACCGCGCCATCTCCAATATATACATCATTCATAATAATGGAATTTTTAATAATACAATTATTTCCAATATAAGCCTGCTTGAAAATAATCGAATGATCTACTTCTCCGTTGATAATACATCCACTCGAAATCAAACTGTTGCAGACTCTTGCGCCCGGATTATATTTTGCCGGCGGTAAATCTTCTACCTTGGAATATACATCCGGATACTGATGGAAGAAGAAATCTCTCACATCATTGTTTAGAAAATCCATATTGGCTTCAAAGTAATTCTGCACGCTGGCAATGTTTTTCCAATAAGAATCTAAATTGTATGCGTAAATCCTCTTTGCCTCTTTATTTCGAATCAGAATATCCGTAACAAAATCATAACGGTCTTCTACGGCACATTCCTCAATCAGCTGAATCAGTAATCTTCTTCGGATTACATAAATTCCAGTCGATACAAATGTATTATGGCTGTCAATCGGTTTTTCAATGAAATCCGTTACTCTGCCGGTTTCATCTGTGGAGATGACGCCGTAACCGGATACGTCCGTACCCTCCGGCATCTTTTTTCCTACAACTGTGATATCCGCGCCGGTTTCTACATGCTTTTCTAAAACTTTGTTGTAATCCATTTTATAAATGGCATCCCCGGAAGCTATAATCACATATGGCTCATGGCTCTTTTTTAAGAATGCAATGTTCTGCGCAATCGCATCTGCGGTTCCTCTGTACCAAAAGCCGTTATCCGATGTAATCGACGGGGTAAACACATAAAGTCCACCCTGCTTTCTACCAAAATCCCACCACTTCGATGAACTCAAATGCTCATTTAAGGAAAGCGCATTGTACTGAGTCAGGACTGCTACTTTCTGGATATGGGAATTTGTCATATTACTTAATGCAAAATCAATCGCTCTGTAACTGCCTGCCATCGGCATCGCTCCGACTGCCCTTTTCTTTGAAAGATCCTGCATTCTACTATTATTACCGCCTGCTAAAATAATTCCAACTGCCCTCATTAAATCTCACCTGCCTTAACAATATAGCCACCTGATGGTAGTTTTCCGTCAGGGTAATCCTTATTCTCTGTCTTTCCTGAAATCGCCACGTTTTGTCCGATAGTTACTCCATCCGGAATCACAGAGTTTTCACCAATCACGGCAAGCTCACAGTTATAAATTTTTTTGCTGAGCTGACTCTCAGCGTATTCGCCAACGCCAATCGTTACATTTTCTCCGATCTCAACATTTTCAGCAATGATTGAATTATAAATCTTAGCGCCTTTTTTAATCGTACAACCCTGCATGATAATGGAATCATGAACCTGTGCGCCTTCCTCTACGCAAACATTGGCGCTGATGACCGAGTTGAAAACTCCTCCCCGGATATCGCATCCTTCTCCGATAATGCTCCGGTAAACTTCTGACTCTGCGGATAAATACTGTGGCGGCAAAGCATCATTTTTGGTATAAATTTTCCAAAATTCCTCGTATAAATTGAATTCCGGAACAATATCAATCAACTCCATATTTGCTT
Source organism: uncultured Lachnospiraceae bacterium (assembly GCA_947624875.1). Lineage (GTDB taxonomy): Bacteria > Bacillota > Clostridia > Lachnospirales > Lachnospiraceae > Eubacterium_G. Next base: position 1,188 of record CANQMA010000008.1, on the reverse strand, counting down.
CCCAGTAAGATTTTAATGTGCCGACATCTTTCCAATAACCGGTATACTCATAAGCAAATATCCGCTTTCCATTCTGATGCACATAAGGAATCACATGCATGCCGAAATCACATTTCGGCTGGTCTTTCAACTGAATCAGCGCATCTCTTAAAACCGGCCAGCTGAAAATATAAATACCCATCGAGGCCAGATTACTCTTTGGATTTTCCGGTTTTTCCTGAAATTCGGAAATCTGATGGTTTTCATCTGCAACCACCACGCCAAATCTCCCTGCTTCTTCCCAAGGGACCGGCATCGCCGCAATTGTAACGTCCGCATTATTTGCCTTGTGGTAATCCAGCATCACTTCGTAATCCATCTTGTAGATATGGTCGCCCGATAAGATTAACACATAATCCGGATTGTAAGATTCCATATACTCCAGATTCTGGTAAATTGCATTTGCCGTACCCGTATACCATTCCGTGTTCTTGCTTTTTTCGTATGGTGGAAGAACAGTAACACCTCCAATGTTCCGGTCTAAATCCCAAGGAATACCGATTCCGATATGGGCATTTAACCGAAGCGGCTGATACTGGGTTAAAACCCCGACAGTATCAATTCCCGAATTGATACAGTTACTTAACGGAAAATCGATAATTTTATATTTTCCGCCAAAGGCAACTGCGGGTTTTGCCACTTTTGCTGTCAGTACACCCAGACGGCTTCCCTGACCGCCCGCTAACAGCATCGCAATCATTTCTTTTTTAATCATGTCAATCACCTCGTTGCATTTTTTTGTTCAGACAACCTGACGTCTCTTTGTCTGATTGTATTGATATAACAGATTATAACATTAAAGCACTTTGAATAAAAGAGTTTTTATACATTTTATTGTCGTTTTTTTCCTTTTTTTTTAAACTTTTTCGACTTTTGTTGTGCATATTGCACAATATATGAAATGTTTTTTCGTATAATTTAATTGTTCGGGTTTTGCACTTTAAAATTTAGCGGAATAAGAGTATACTAATAACAAAGAGTTTCAAAGTGCATTGGATACTGTTTTTTTTGTAAAATGTAAAGGCTGTGTGCTTTTAGAAAAAACTGTTATTTTTGCCACCCTCTAACAATTTTTTTAGCCTGCAAATAAAAAGTCAAGGCTAAATTAAAGAAAATTGAAAATTTTATATAGGTTGAAAATTGGGTATC